>JAEUNU010000240.1 GCA_016789125.1 Zoogloea sp.
GGTTGAGCAGGCTGCGGTTGGGCAGCGAGGTCAGGTTGTCGTAGTGGGCGAGGTGGCGGATGCGGCTCTCGGCGTCGAGGCGCTGGGTGATGTCGGCGATGATGCCGAGGTAGCCGCGCACTTCGCCCTGGGCTTCGCGCACGATGGAAACCGACAGGCTGGCGGGGAGCAGGCTGCCGTCGCTGCGGCGCATGTGGACTTCGGTGGTGTGGCTCGCGGTACCGTCGGGCAGCTTGACGAGCCCTGCGGTGGTGGCGGACAGCGTCCAGCGGCCGGCATCCTCGTCGGGGTGGAGGATCTGCGGGGTGGCCTTGCCGATGAGGTCGGCGGCCCGGTAGCCGAAGAGGCGTTCGGCGGCCGGGTTCATGACGCGGATGATGCCCTCGGCGTCGGTGTAGATCACTGCGTATTCGGCGCAGTCGAGGATCGCCCGCTGCAGGCTGGTGGTGTCGCGCAGCAGGCGCTCGGCGCGGGAGTGCTCCTCGACTTCGCTGGCGAGGCGCCGGTTGGCGTCGGCGAGGGCGTGGATGTATTCGCCGAGGGCGTCGTTGGCTTCGGAGAGGGCCAGGGTTTGTTCGTCCACCTGGCGGCGCACGGCGTCGGCGCGGCTCTGCACGGAGTACTGGATGGCGGCGGCCAGCAGGGTGAGCAACAGCCCGCCGGCGAGCCAGCGGCCGGAGCCGCTGTCGAGCAGCGCGCCGCCGCTGGCCGCGGCGGGGCTGGCGACGAGGAGCCAGCGGCGCTGGGCGAGGCTGATCCCGTCGGCGTAGCCCTCGGCGCCGGGCGGGGCGGGGCGGGTGAATACCGGGCGGGGCTCGTCGGTGGCGTCGATCACCTCGAGGGCCAGGCGCGGTGCGCCGAGGCCTTCGTCGGGGGCGAAGCCGAGCTGGAGCAGGGCGTCGATGTCGACCTCGACGAAGGCGAAGTCGCGCGTGGCGGCGTCCCGCCGCATGCCGGGGAGGGGGCTGAGGATCACGAAGCCCAGCCGGGGGGCGCTGCCACCGCTGCCGGTGAGCGGGTAGGCCGGGCTGACGAGGGGCTTGTCGCCGGCGGCGGCGAGGGTTTCGTGCAGCACCGCGGCAGGGGCCTGCAGGGGGCCGCTGCTGCCGGGAGCGGCGTCGCTGGCGCGCACGCCGATGCCTTGGCCGGGGCCGCGGCGCAGGATGCCGAGGCGCAGGATCTCGGGGTGGCGGGCAAACATCGGGCCGAGCCGGCCGGACAGTCCGCCTGCGCCGGCCTCGAGGCGCAGGCGGCCGAGCATGTCGGCCTGCTGGAGCAGGCCGGCGACCCGCTCGCGGAGATGGTTGGTCTGCACCTGGGCCTGGCTCTGGAAGAGCTGGAGCTGGCTGGCTTGTTCCTTGTGGAGGCTGTCGCGGTAGCCGACGTAGGTGACGGCGAGGATGCTGCATGGCACCAGCAGCGCCAGCCCGTGGCGGCGCAATGCGGCGAACACCCGGGAAGGTGTCGGGCTGCTGGTCATCTGCTCTCCTGTGTCGAAGTCTGCTGCGGAATCTCTAGGGCGGATCCCGTCTGCAGGGCTTTTAACGGTCGAGGCAGGGCATTCTTGAGTTGGACGGCTGCGCGGGGGGGCGCGCCAGCCGCTTAGCCGAGGATCAGCCGGACGCGTTCGGCCTCGGCGGCTTCGTCGATCGGGGTGTCGGCGAAGCGCTTGGCGATGCCATGGAAGTCGGCCTGGACTTCGAGGAAGGCGTCGATGATGTCGGGGTCGAAATGGGTGCCGCGGCGCGCCTGGAGGATGGCGACGGCCTCGTCATGGCTGTGGGCCTGCTTGTAGACGCGCTGGCTGATCAGGCCGTCGTAGGTGTCGGCGACGGCCATCAGGCGGGCGGCCAGCGGGATGCGCTCGCCGACGAGGCCCTGGGGGTAGCCGCTCCCGTCCCACTTCTCCTGGTGGGAGTAGGCGATCTCCTTGGCGAAGCGCAGGAAGCTCGACGAGACGCCGAACAGGGTTTCCGCCTTGCTGATGGCGTCGCGGCCGAGGGTGGTGTGGCGCTTCATGATCTCGAACTCGGCGGGGGTGAGCTCGCCAGGCTTGAGCAGGATGCGGTCGGGCACGCCGACCTTGCCGATGTCGTGGAGCGGGGCCGACTTGTACATCAGGTCGATGTTGTGGTCGGAGAGCTCGGCGGCGAAGCGGGGGTGGTGCTGCAGGTGGCGGGCCAGGGTGCGCAGGTAGAGCTGGGTGCGGCGGATGTGGTGGGTGGTTTCGTTGTCGCGGGTCTCGGCGAGGGAGGCCATGGCGACGATGGTGGCGTCCTGGAGCAGGGCCAGCTCGCGGGTGCGCCGGGTGACCTCCTGCTCGAGGTAGGCGTTGCGGTCGCGCAGGAAGTCGCTGGCGGCCTTAAGGGTGAGGTGGTTGCGGATCCGGGTGAGGACGAGGGGCGGGCTGATCGGCTTGGTGATGTAGTCGACCGCGCCGGCGTCGAAGCCGCGCTGCTCGTCGAGCTCTTCGTTGCGGATCGACAGGAAGATCACCGGGATGCTGGCCGTGGCGGGGTTGTTCATGAGGCGGCTGCAGACTTCGTAGCCGTCCATGTCGGGCATCGTGACGTCGAGCAGGATCAGGTCTGGCACCGGGGTGCTGGCGGCGAGCTGCAGCGCGCGCTCGCCGCGGGTGGCGATGCGGGTGCGGAAATCCGCCTTGTGCAGGCAGTTGACGATGGGCTCGATGGAGTCGGGCGCGTCGTCAACGACGAGGATGAGCGGGCGGTGGCTGTCTAGGGAATGCATTACGGCCTGTCTAGTGGAGATGTCGGCGCTGACGACGTCTGTGCGTTGAGGCATGCAAGCGCTTGATCATAGTCGTAATGATCAAGCGCTTCGGATATTTTTGTGATGGCCGGCAACCCAAAACGGGCAGCCAGGGCGGCCTGGATGTCGCGGAAGGCCTCCGGCGCGGCGCCGTCGGAGTTGGTGAGGAGCACGACGAGGCGGCCGATGGCAGCGTCGAGGGCGTCTGTGTCGGGTTCCGTGCTTGCCGGCGGTGGTGCGACCGGCGGCGGCAGGGTGCCGGCGAGGCCGTGCGCGAGGATATCGCATTCGCGGGCCAGCCGGTCGCGGGCGTCGGCGCCGGGGCGCCCGTCCCGCAGCGCCGACTCGAGCTCGCGGGCGGCCTGGCGCAGGGCGTCGGCACCGAGATTGGCAGCGGTGCCGTGGAGGGTGTGGGCGAGCCGCTCGGCTTCCTGGTGATGGCCGCTGGCGAGGGCGGCATCGATGCTGGCCAGGGTGGCGGCCTGGTTGCCCGCGAAGCGGGCCAGGAGGCGCAGGTAGAGCTCGAGGTTGCCGCTGCAGCGGCGCAGGCCACCGGCGGTGTCGAGGCCTTCGACCCGGGGCAGGCCCGGGGCGGCAGGCGGTGGGGCGGGCGGCAGGGCGGCTGGCTCGCCTCGGGGGCGCCGGCGGGTGTGGTGCAGGATCGTCTCGGCGAGCTGCTCGGGGACGATGGGCTTGGCGATGTGGTCGTCCATGCCGGCCTCGCGGCACTGGCGGCGTTGCTCGGCCATCGCGTGGGCGGTCATGGCGACGATGGGCAGGCTGCGGAAGCGGGGCTCGCGGCGGAGCTGGCGGGTGGCCTCGAGGCCGTCCATCACCGGCATCTGGAGGTCCATCAGGACGAGGTCGAAGGACTCGGGGCCGGCCGCCTGGAGGGCGTCGAGGGCGAGGCGCCCGTTGGCGGCCACGCTGACGGCGGCGCCGAGCTGCTCCAGCAGGCCGCGGGCGATGAGCTGGTTGATGTCGTTGTCTTCGACCAGCAGGATGTGCAAGCCGGTCAGGGGCGCGGGCTGTGGCGACCGGGCCGCGGTGGGCAGATTGCGGCCGCCGCGGGGTGCGAGCGCGGTGGCGATGGCCTCGCGCAGGCTGGCGGCGGTGGTGGGGAGATGCAGCCGGCCGTCGGCATGGGGGATGTCGGCCTCGTCGCCGAAGGCGGTGAGGACGAGCAGCCGCGGGCCTTCCGGGGGGAGCTGCCGGGCAAAGCCGGCGGCGGCGTCGATGTCCGGGCCGGGGGCGAGGAGAATGAGTTCGATGGGCCGGCCCCGGTCGGTCCGGAGCAGGGCGTCGCGGGCGGCGGCCGGGGTGCTGCAGCCTTCGCTGGTGTGGGACAGCTCGGCGAGGAGGTGCTGGAGGATCCGGCGGGAGGCCGGGTCGGCGTCCACCACCAGCACGTGGGCGCCGGCGGACGGTAGTGCGGGGGCCGCTTCGGCGCGGTCGAGGCGCAGGGTGAAGCTGAAGCGGCTGCCCTGGTCGGGCTGGCTGTCCACCTCGAGGTGGCCGCCCATCAGCTCGACCAGGTGGCGCGAGATGGCGAGCCCCAGGCCGGTGCCGCCGAAGCGGCGGGTCATCGAGCTGTCGGCCTGGGAAAAGGCTTCGAAGAGCCGGGTGATCTGGCTGGCATCCATGCCGATGCCGGTGTCGCTGACGGTGAAGCCGACGGCGAGCTGCCCGTCGTCGGTGTCGTGGCCGTCGACCTGCAGCCGGATCTCGCCGTGCTCGGTGAACTTGGCGGCGTTGCCCATCAGGTTGATCAGCACCTGCCCGAGGCGCAGCGGGTCGCCGACGAGCTGGCGCGTCAGCCCGGGCTGCACCGCGACGTGGAAGCGGAGGCCCTTCTCGCGGGCCCGGTGGGCGATCACCGTGATGACGCGGTCGAGCACCTGGTCGAGGGAGAACGGGGTGGCCTCGATCCCGAGCCGGCCGGCTTCGATCTTGGAAAAGTCGAGGATGTCGTTGACGATGCCCAGCAGGCTGCCGGCGGCGGTCTGGATCTTTTCGAGGTAGTCGCGCTGGCGTGGGTCGGGCCCGGCGTCAAGGCTGAGCCTGGCGAGGCCGAGGATGGCGTTCATCGGGGTGCGGATCTCGTGGCTCATGTTGGCCAGGAAGAGGGTCTTGGCCTCGGCGGCCTCCTCGGCGAGGCGCTTGGCGTGGCGCAGGGTGTCGAGGGCCTGGCGGTGCACGGCGACGTCCTCGATGACCCACACGCAGTGGCTGATGCCGGCCTTGCCGTCGTCGGCGTCATCCACCAGCCCGCTGACCGAGATGCCCACCCACAGGGGGCTGCGGGGGTCGCGCCGGAGCTGGCATTCGCGCTTCCATACTTCGCGCCCTTCGAGGGCCTGCCACTGCCCGGCGAGGTAGTCGATGGGCTGGCCGGCGGCATCCAGCAGGACCGGCCGGGTGCCGATGAGCTCGTCGGGGCGGCGCCCTACGATGCGGCAGAAGCAGGGGTTGGCGTACTGGATGATGCCGTCGGGGCGGGTGATGACCAGCATCGAGGGGCTCTGCTCGACGGCCAGCGACAGCTTGCGTAGCTCCTGCTCGGCCGATTTGCGGCTGGTGATGTCGTAAACCCAGGTGAGCTGCGCCGGCCCGCCCTGGAAGACGATGCGCGTCATACTCACGAGGGTCCACAGGGTCTCGCCGGAGGTGCGGCGGAACTCGATCTCGTAATCGCGCACGGGCTTGCCCTGCTGCAGCCGGGCGATCAGCTGGCCGGCCAGCGCCGGGTCGCGGAACCAGCTGACGGCCGGCCGGCGCAGGAACTCCTGCATGTCGGTGTCGGCCAGCTCGGCGGCGCGGCTGTTGGCGAACAGCGGCGGGCCGTCGGTGCGGTTGATGACGATGGCGACCGGGCTGGATTCGAGGATGCGCCGGCTGGTTTCCTCGGCGCAGCGGGCCTCGCGGCTGGCCTCCTGCTGGCTGCTGAGGTCCACCAGCACGCCGAGCAGGCCGCCCGCCCGCCCGTCGGCGAGACCGAAATCGCGCACGCGGAAGAGGATGTCGTGCTCGCGGCCGTCGGCAAAGGGCAGCCGCAGGGTGAGATCTTCGGGGGTGCGGCGGGCGAGGATCTGCAGGTCGTGGGCATAGTGGGCGTTGCGGACGTCGGGCGGAACGAAGGGGAGCTCCAGGACAGTCTTGCCGATGATCGCCTCGGGCGTGGTGCCGAAGGCGTCGGCGAAGGCCCGGTTGCAGCCCAGGTAGCGGGCCTCGCCGTCCTTGTAGAAGACCGGGTTGGGCAGCGCGTCGAGCAGGTCGCGGGTGAAGGCCTGCTGGTCGGCGAGCTGTTGCGCCAGCATGGCCTCGCCTTGGGCAGGGGAGGCCTCGCCCGGCGTGGCGCGAGGGGCAAGGCGGGCACCGAGGAGGCCGGCAAAGGCGACGAGGGTCAGAAAAAGTGCGCCCAGGCCGGCGCCGGCCAGGGTGCTGGGTGGGGCGAAGCCGGGCTGGCGGGCGAAACCGGCGATCCACCAGCGCTGCTCGCCGGCCTCCAGGGGCGCGAAGTGGGCCAGCCAGGTTTCGTGGTCGCGGGCAAAGCCGAGCGCCTCGCCTTCCGGCCGGCCGGCCTCGACCCACCGGGCGTGGCCACGGCTGGGGATGTCGCTGGCAGGGTCGCCGGGCGAGGAGGCGAGGGGGGGCGGCTGGGTGAGGATGCGGCTGTCGTCGGCAAGCACGAGTTTGCCGCCATCCACATCCGACGGGTCGGCGGCCGGCTTTAGCAGGGGCGCGAGCTGCAGCTCGAAGGCGAGCACCTGCACGCGGCCGTCCCTCCCTGGCCAGCGGGTGAAAGCGGTGATGCCGGCCTCGCCGGTGCCGGGCAGGGAAGAGGGTGCGTTCCAGCCGACGGGCGATCCGCCGCGGGCGCCGAGGGCTGCGGCCAGCCAGGGAGGCGGCGTGTTCCGGGAGGGTTGGGTCGGGCGCCAGCCTCCGGGGGCCCGGACGAGCGTCACGCCCCGGCCGTCCTGGTCGAGCCGGTGGACGGCGCCTATCGCGCCGTCGGCGCCCGCCAGCGTGGCGGCCAGCCCGGAGACGGTATCGGCGTCGTTTGGCGCGGCCGGCGGGTCGGCGAGGCGGGCGGCGAGGAGTTGCGCTTCGATACTTTTCAGGCGGAGCTGGGCGTCGGCCCGGGCCCGGCCGACGGTCGCCTCGAGCCGGGCCTCGGCGAGCGCGTCGCCGGCGGGGGCGAGCAGCAGCCAGTGGGTGGCCGCCGCGAAGGCCAGCAGGCAGCCGGCCACCAGCAGCGCCACGCGCCACGCCAGGCCGCGCGGCGGGGAGCCGGGCGGCTCAGGCCGGGCCCTAGGGGGCGCTGGCATCGGGCGCGGGGGCGCTGGCGGGCTGCGGTTTGCCGTAGGTTTTGAAGCGGATGATCACCTCGGCCATTTCAAGGTCCGACAGGATGCTCGGCGTGCCCATCTGGCAGGCGCGCCAGTAGTGTTCGCAGAGGGTCTCGAACTCGATGGCCAGGGCCAGGGTGCTGCGCAGGTCGGCGCCGAAGACGAGCATGCCGTGGTTGGCCAGCAGGCAGGCGCAGCGGCCTTCGAGGGCCGCCAGGGCGCCGTCGGAGAGGGCCTGGGTGCCGAAGGTGGCATAGGGCGCGCAGCGGATGTCGTTGCCGCCGAAGCGGGCGATCATGTAATGGAAGGCGGGGATGTCGCGCCGGTGGCAGGCCAGCGCGGTGGCGAAGGGCGAGTGGGCGTGGAGCACGGCGCCGGCCTCCGGGTGGGCGGCCAGGATGTCGCGGTGGATGCGCCATTCGCTGGAGGGGGCGAAAGGGCCGCGCCAGCTGCCGTCCATCGCCACCAGGGCCATGTCGTCCCGGTGGCAGTCTTCGTAGGGGCGGCCGCTGGGGGTGATCAGGAAGCCGTCGCGGCAGCGTACGCTGGCGTTGCCGGCGGTGCCCTTGTTGAGCCCGCTGGCGGCCATCGCCCGGGTGGTGACGAGGAGGCCGTCGCGCAGTACGGTTTCGTTCATGGAGGGGCTCCGGGGGGTCAGTGGCCGGCGAGGCTGGCGGCTGCAGCCAGGCCGTCGGGGGGCAGGATGCCGAACTCGCCGATGATGCCCCACAGGAGGCCGGCGGGGGTGACGTCGAAGGCCGGGTTGCAGGCGGCGGCGTGGGCTGGGGCGAGGTGGATGCGGGCGGTGTCGCCGTCGTCGGTGAGGCCGGTGACGATGCGGACTTCGTCGGCGCTGCGCTCCTCGATGGGGATGTCGATGCCGCTCGGGCAGCCGAAGTCGATGGTCGAGCGCGGCGCGGCGATGTAGAAGGGCACGCCGTGGGCGCTGGCGGCGAGGGCCTTGAGGTAGGTGCCGACCTTGTTGGCGGTGTCGCCGTTGGCGGCGATGCGGTCGGCGCCGACGATGACGCAGTCCACCCGCCCCTCGGCCATCAGCCAGCCGGCGGCGTTGTCGGCGACGAGGGTGTGGGGCACGCCGGCGCGGGAGAGCTCCCAGGCGGTGAGGAGGCCCTGGTTGCGGGGCCGGGTCTCGCTGACCCACACGTGGATGGCCAGCCCGGCGGCGTGGGCGGCGTAAATCGGCGCGAGCGCGGTGCCGTGCCCGCAGGTGGCGAGCCAGCCGGCGTTGCAGTGAGTCATTACCTGTAGCGGGCCGCTACGGCCGTCGGCGAGGGACTGCAGCATGGCGAGGCCGTGGCGGCCGATGGCGGCGTTGGCGGCGGCGTCGCCGGCGCGGATGGCTTCGGCCGCGGCCCAGGCGGCGCCGCCGCGTTCACCTGCGGGCAGGGGCCGGAGGGCGGCCTGCATGCGGTCGAGGGCCCAGTGGAGGTTGACCGCGGTCGGGCGGGTCGCCCGCAGGCAGGCGTCGGCGGCCTGCAGGGCGGCGTCGGACGCGTCGTGGCGCAGCGCCAGGGCGATGCCGAAAGCGGCGGTGGCGCCGATCAGCGGGGCGCCGCGCACCTGCATGTCGCGGATCGCGGCGGCGGCGGCTTCGAGGCTGTCGAGGCGCACGAAGGTCTCGCGCCAGGGCAGCCGGGTCTGGTCGAGAATGACGATCTGGTCGCCGTCGCGGCGCAGGGTGGGGCAGGTGTCGGGCACGGTCGGGTCCTGTCGGGCGGTGGGCGTGATTGTAGCGGCTGGGAGGCCTCGGGCGGTGCCGGCGGCTGGCCGCGCCGGGCCGCATCTGACAGAATCCGCAGGCCATTTGATCGCCCCCAGGGCCGGGCTCCGCCCAGCCCGCCCCCGGTGGGGGTCAAGGAAACTTGGGGCGACCCTGCGTGTATTTGAGAGGAGTGTCTGCCATGCCCCGTTTCCCTGCGCCCATCGTGTCCCGCCTGCCGGCCGTTGGCACCACCATCTTTACGGTCATGTCACGCCTCGCCCAGGAGTGCGGGGCGATCAACCTGTCCCAGGGGTTTCCCGACTTCAGCGCCGAGGACGTGCTCTTCGAGCGCGTTGCCCACTGGATGCGGGCCGGCCACAACCAGTACGCGCCGATGGCCGGGGTGCCGGCGCTGCGGGCGGCGATCGTGGCCAAGGTGGAGGCCCTCTACGGCGCCGCCTACGACCCGGAACACGAGGTGACGGTGACCGCCGGGGCCACCCAGGCATTGTTCACCGCGGTGGCGGCGCTGGTGCACCCGGGCGACGAGGTGATCGTCTTCGAGCCGGTGTACGACAGCTATGTGCCGGCCATCGAGCTGCAGGGCGGTGTGGTGCGCCGGGCCCGCCTGTCGGCACCGGATTACCGCCCCGACTGGCAGGCCGTACGGGCGCTGGTGACGCCGCGCACGCGGATGATCATGATCAACACGCCCCACAACCCGACCGGCACCGTGTGGACTGCCGCCGACCTGGCCGAGCTGGCGGCGATCACCCGCGATACGGGCATCGTGGTGGTGTCGGACGAGGTGTATGAGCACATCGTCTTCGACGGCCAGCCCCACCAGAGTGTGGCCCGCTTCCCCGAGCTCGCCGACCGCAGCGTGATCGTCTCGAGCTTCGGCAAGACCTACCACGTGACGGGCTGGAAGGTGGGCTACGTGCTCGCCCCGCGGGCGCTGATGGCCGAGTTCCGCAAGGTGCACCAGTTCAACGTATTCACGGTGAACACGCCGGTGCAGCTGGCCCTCGCCGACTACATGGCCGACGCATCGCGCCACCTGGGGCTGGCAGCCTTCTACCAGGAAAAACGCGATTTTTTCCGGGCCGGCCTGGCGGCCACCCGCTTCGAGGCGCTGCCCTGCGCCGGCACGTATTTCCAGACGGTCCGCTATTCGGCCATCTCGGATCAGCCCGACACCGCCTTCGTCGACTGGCTGACCCGCGAGGTGGGCGTGGCGGCGATTCCCCTGTCGGCCTTCTTCGGCGACGGGCGCGACGAGAGGGTGATCCGCTTCTGCTTTGCCAAGCGCGAGGACACCCTGGCCGCGGCTTTCGAGCGCCTGCAGCGCTTCTGCTAAACTCGAAAGCCAACTTCGGAGCCCCGGCCGTGCGCAACCTCGCCCTGTTCATCCTCTTCCTGATCGGTCTTTTCTACGTCCGGCGCGCTCTGCGCGGCGGGCTCGGGCAGGGCGGCCGGAAGCCGGCGGGCGATGCCCCGGAGGGTGCGCCGGCGACGCCGCGCTCCGAGGTGCAGGACTTCGAGCAGATGGTGGCCTGCGCCCATTGCGGCCTGCACGTGCCGGAGAGCGAGGCCGTGCGCGGGGGCGGCAGCGTCTACTGTTGCGACGAGCACCGGCGCCTCGGCCCGCGCCGGTGAAGGGGCTGGCCCCACGGGCGCCCGACAGCGACCTCGACGAGGCGCTGACCCTCAAGGAGCCCCTGCGCTATCTCAACGTGTTCCGGCTGGTCGTGGCCGGGCTGTTCCTGGTGGCGGGGCGCTCGCTCCAGCTGGGGAGCGAGTCGCCGACGCTGTTCGTGGCGACCTCTTTTGCCTACGTGGCGGCGGTGCTGGCGCTGGGTTTTCCCGACAGCGCGCGCCTGCTCGGCCTGCGCCGCCTGGTGACGATCCAGGTGCTGGTGGACGTCACGCTGCTCACCCTGGTGATGTGGAGCAGCGGCGGCTACCGCAGCGGCATCCCTATCCTCATCCTCATCGCCCTGGCCGGCGCCGGGCTGGTGGGCGAGGGGCGGATGGTGCTGTTCTACGCGGCCTACGCCACGGTGGCGGTGCTGCTCGAGAACATCTTCGGGACCCTGTGGGGGCGGCCGACGGTGGACTTCTTCACCGTCGGCATCACCTGCATCGGCTTCTTCGCTATTGCCGAGGTGGCGCGCCTGCTGGCCTTGCGGGCCGCGGCCAACGAGAAGCTGGCGCGCCAGCGCGGTGCCGACCTGGCCAGCCAGCTGCGGCTGAACCGCCAGATCATCCAGGACATGCAGGACGGCGTGCTGGTGGTGGGCGAGAATGGCATGGTGCGCCAGTTCAACCCCCGCGCGGCGGTGCTGCTGGGCACCGGCCTGCGCGAGGGTGCGCCGCTGGCGGCCTACGCACCGGCCCTGGCCCGGGCGCTGCGCGACGCCGGCGCCCGGGACGACTCCAGCCACAGCCTGCGCGCCGAGGGCAGCGGCACGATGCTGCTGGCGCGCTTCCTGCCGGCCGGCGAGGCGCGGGAGACGCTGGTGTACCTGGAAGACCTCGACCGCATCCACAGCCAGGTGCAGCAGGTGAAGCTGGCGGCGCTGGGGCGCCTCACCGCCAGCATCGCCCACGAGATCCGCAACCCGCTGGCCTCGGTGTCGCAGGCGGCGGAGCTGCTGCGCGAGGAGAAGCGCAGCGAGATGCAGGCCCGCCTGATCCGCATCATCGACAGCAACGCCAAGCGCATCGACAACCTGGTGGGCGACGTGCTGGCCCTCGGGCGGCGCGACGAGGCGCTGCGGGAGGTGCTGCCGCTGGCCGAGTTCGTCGCCGAGTTCATCGAGGAGTTCGAGGTCGGCAAGGCCGACGGCGGGCAGGGCGTGGTGGTCAACCGGGTGCTGCCGGGGCTGGAGATGGCGATCGACCGCACCCACATGCGCCAGATCCTGTCGAATCTGGTCGTCAATGCTTACAGGCATTGCAGCAAACGCCCGGCTGCGGTACAAATCAGCGCGGCGCTGCGCGATGACGGTCGCGTAGCCCTGGATGTGCTTGACGACGGCCCGGGCGTGCCCGAAAACCTGCGGGCACAGATCTTCGAACCCTTCTTTACCACCCATTCGAAAGGGACCGGCCTCGGGTTGTATATCTCCCGCGAGCTGGCAGAGGCCAACGGCGCCGTGCTCGAGCTGTGTGCCAGCGAGCCGGCCGCGCTGCCCGGTGCCCATTTCCGACTCATCGGACGCGTCAAACCATGACTCAGATTGAAAGGCGTGCCCGTTCGAGCGGGCCGGATGTGCTCATCGTCGATGACGAGGACGACATCCGCGAGCTCCTCGAACTGTCCCTGCTGCGCCTGGGCCTTGCCAGCGATGGCGCGGCCAGCCTCGCCGAGGCCCGGCGCCTGCTCGGCGAGAAGCGTTACCGCCTGTGCCTCTCCGACATGCGCCTGCCCGACGGCGACGGCCTGGAGCTGGTCCGCTACATCGCCGAGAACGTGCGCGACCTGCCGGTGGCGGTGATCACCGCCTTCGGCAGCATGGACAACGCGGTGACGGCCCTTAAGGCCGGGGCTTTCGACTATCTCTCCAAGCCGGTCTCGATCGACCAGTTGCGGGCGCTCGTCAAGTCGGTGTTCTCGGTGAGCTCCGAGGGGGCCGAGGGTGCGCGCAAGGACAGCTCCAGCCTGATCGGCGATTCGCCGGCGATGGTCCAGGTGCGCTCCCTCATCGAGAAGCTGGCGCGCAGCCAGGCGCCGGTCTTCATCTCGGGCGAGTCGGGCAGCGGCAAGGAGCGCGCGGCGCGGATGATCCACGAGCTGGGCCCCCGCGCGGCGGCGCCCTTCGTGGCCGTTAACTGCGGTGCGATCCCCGAGAACCTGATGGAGAGCGAGTTCTTCGGCGCCCGCAAGGGGGCATTCACGGGGGCCGACGCCGATCGGGAGGGCTTCTTCCAGGCGGCCCACGGGGGCACGCTGTTCCTCGACGAGGTGGGCGATCTGCCGCTGCCGATGCAGGTGAAGCTGCTGCGGGCGATCCAGGAAAAGAAGTTCCGCCGCCTCGGCGACACGGCCGAGACCGCGGTGGATGTGCGCATCCTCAGCGCCACCCACCAGAACCTCAAGGCGATGGTGGAGGCGGCGCGCTTCCGCCAGGACCTGTTCTACCGTCTCAATGTGATCGAGCTGCGCATGCCGGCCCTGCGCGAGCGCAGCGAGGATATCCCGCAGCTTGCCGAGGTGTTGCTGGCGCGTCTGGCCGAGTCCTCCGGCCTGCCGGCGGTGAAGCTCAGCGAGGCTGCCCTCAAGGCGCTCAAGGCCTACGCCTTTCCGGGCAACGTGCGGGAGCTCGAGAACGTGCTGGAGCGTGCGCTGGCGCTGTGCAGCGGCGACGCGATCGGGGTGGATGACCTGCTCCTCGACCCGAGCGACATCGGCGAGACCAGCCATGCCGAGCCCGAGACGCCGGGCGGGGCGCCGCTACAGGATTACCTCGACCGGGTCGAGCGCCACGTGATCGAGGAGGCCCTCGAAAAGACCGGCGGCAACCGCACGGCGGCCGCCCGGGCGCTGGGAGTGACCTTCCGCTCGCTGCGCTATCGGCTGGAGCGGCTGGGCATCAAGGAATAGCCCGCTGGCGCCGGCTCAGCCGGCCGCCGCAGTGCCGTCGGAGGCCTGGGCGCGCAGCAGTTCGGTCACGCGCTCGGCTGGCAGGGGGCGGGACAGCAGGTAGCCCTGCATCACCCGGCACTGGCGCGCGAGCAGGAAGTCCCGCTGGGCCGGGGTCTCGACGCCTTCTGCGATCACCTGGAGGCCGAGGTCGCGGGCGATCGACAGGGTGGCGGTGGCGATGGCGGCGTCCTCGGTGTCGCCGGGCAGGTCCTGCACAAAGGAGCGGTCGATCTTGAGGTGGGTGAGGGGCATCCGCTTCAGGTAGGCGAGGCTGGAGTAGCCGGTGCCGAAGTCGTCCAGCGCCAGCCCGAAGCCCATCGTGCGCAGGCTGGCGAGCTGCGCCTCGATCTCGGGGCTGGGCTGCATCAGGGCGCTTTCGGTGAGCTCCAGATCGAGCCCCTGCGGGTCGGCGCCGGTCTCGGCGATGATCCCACTGACCCGCTCGACGAAGCCCTGCCGGCGGAACTGCAGCGCCGAGATGTTCACCGCGATGCTCACCGGCCTCAGCCCGGCCGCGCGCCAGGCGACCTGCTGGCGGCAGGCGCTGCGCAGCACGTGGTCGCCGATGGCGTGGATGAGGCCGCTCTCTTCGGCCACCGGGATGAATTCAAGCGGGTTGACCCGGCCGCGCTCGGGGTGCTGCCAGCGCACCAGGGCCTCGACGCCGATCAGGCGCTGCTCGGGCATCTCCCACTGGGGCTGGTATTCGAGGACCAGCTCGTCGCGCTCGATGGCCCGGCGCAGGGCGTTTTCGAGCTTGAGGCGGGCGAAGGCCCGGCTGTTCATGTCGGGCGTGAAGAAGCGGAAGTCGTTGCGGCCTTCACTCTTGGCGCCGTACATCGCGGTGTCGGCGTGCTTGAGCAGGACGTCGATGTCGCTGCCGTTGCCCGGATAGACCGCGATGCCGATGCTGGTGCTGACGGTGAGCTCCTGGCCGTCGATGTCGAAGGGCCGGGTGAGGCTGGCGAGGAGCTTGCGGGCCACGACGGCGGCGTCGTCGCTGCGGTTGAGGTTGGGCAGCAGGATCACGAACTCGTCGCCGCCGATGCGCGCCAGAACGTCCTCGTCGCGCAGGCAGGCCGACAGGCGGCGGGCGGCGGACGACAGCAGGAGGTCGCCCACCGGGTGGCCGAGGGTGTCGTTGATGGTCTTGAAGTTGTCCAGGTCGAGGAAGAGCACCGCCAGCTTCAGCTGGTTGCGGCGTGCGAAGGCGAGGGCCTGGCTGGCGCGGCTGGCCCACTGGGCGCGGTTGGGTAGCCCGGTGAGGGTGTCGTAGTGGGCGAGGTAGTGGATGTGGGCTTCGGCCGCCCGGCGCTCGGTGATGTCCTGCAGGGTGCCGCGAAGGGTGGCGATGCCGTCCGGGCCAGGGGTGGCTTCGATGGACACGTGGACGATGGGCGAGCGGCCGTCGCGGTCGGGCAGGCGGACATCGACGCTGGTGGCGGCGGCGCCGTTCTCGACTTCGTTCAGCGCGGTGCGTAGGGTTTCGCGGTCGTCCGGGTGGATGGCGGCGAGCAGCGGGGCGACGCCGGCGGCCTGATCGGGCGGGACGCCGAGGATGTGGAACAGCTCGGCCGACCAGTAGGTCTTGCCGGTTGCGGGGTTGGTTTCCCAGCTGCCGAGCCGGGCGATGCGCTCGGCGTGGGTGAGGATGGCCTGCTTGGCGATGAGGCGCGAGCTGGCGTCGGCCAGCTCGGCGGTGCGCTGGGAGACGAGGCTCTCGATGCGCCGCGTGCGCCCGCTGGTGACGAGCAGGAAGGTGCCGAGCAGGCCGGCCGACAGCAGGCCGATGACGATCAGCGTCCAGCTCTCCCAGCCCCGGTGCAGGGGCGGGTAGCCGGGCTCGGGGACGAAGCTGAGGGACCAGGTGCGGCCGGCGAAGTCGAAGATCTCGACCCACGGCAGGACTCCGCCTTCGCCCGCATGGCCCGGGGAGGGACAGTGGTCGAGCCCGGCGAGGCGTCGGCTGCCCTCGGGGACGAGCTCGGCCAGGCAGTAGGCGATGCCCATCTGCGGGTATTGCTGCAGGATGTCCGAGAAGACGTCCTCGATGCGGACGCTCACGAAGGCGATCCCGCTGGTGTGCTCTGCGCCGGATACGCCGCCGCGCCGGGTGCGCTGGTAGATCACCACGCCGAGCTTGCCGGTGCGCGAGAGCTCCTGGGTGAGCTCGAAGGCGCGCGAGGCAGCGGCCTGCCCATCCTGGAGGGTCCGGGCGATCGCCTCGGCCGCGTTGGGGATCGACTGGACATTGACGCCGAGGGCCCGGCGGTTGCGCGCCAGCGGCGCGATGTGGCGGATCGGGTAGTACTCGGCCCGCCGGCGCAGGGGGACCAGCCGGTTCTCGCCGTCGCGGTCGCGGATGGCGAAGTCGCGGGTGGCCGGGACCTTGCGGGCCTCACGCTCGATCACCGCGAGCTGGCCTTCGGTGGCGCGCTGGATCCAGCCGATCGCCTGCAGCCCGCCGATCCGCGACAGCCACACGTCGGCGAAGTGCTGGAAGTCGTCGTGGGTGAGCTGGGGGGCCGTGACCATGATCCGCTCGGTGGATTGGAGCACGTCCAGGTAGTCGGCGAAGCGGTTGCGCAGCAGCCCGGAGAAGTTGCGGGCGTCGCGCTCGAAGCGGGACTGCAGGCGCTGCTGTTCCCATTTGCCGATCTGCAGCTGGAGCCCCCCCAGCAGGATCAGGGCCGCGCACATCGGCAGGGTGATGGCGAGCCTGCGTGGTTCCCAGTCTTCGCGGGGGGTACCGAACAGGGCGAGGGTCAGCGGGGTGGCGATGAGGATGCCGATCGCGTCGCCGGCCCACCAGCTGCTCCAGCTGAAGGCGGCCGAGTCCGTGGGGATCGAGCCCGATAGCACCAGCGCCCCGACGCCGAGGGAAGGGCTGATCAGGCAGCTCAGCGGTGCCGCGGCGAACAGGAAACGCACGGCGGCGCCCGGGGTGTCGAGCGCATTCGGAAAGCCGACCCAGCGTCGGGCCAGGCCGGCGCCGGCGAGGGCCTGCAGCACGGCGCCGACGCCCACACACAGCGGCACGATCCAGCTCCAGCCCTCCAGCCCGGATCGCAGCACGGCTTCGCTGTTGATGATCAGGCTGCCGACGAAGATGCCCGGCCAGACGCGGTTGCCGTAGATCAGCACGCCGGCGAGGGCGATGCCGGCAGCGGGATAGAGCGGCGACACGTAGCCCGGCGGGATCGCCAGTTGCAGCGCCAGCAGCCCGGCGAGGGCGTAGGCGATGGTGATCCCGACTATGGGCCGGAGGCGCTGGCTTGGGAGCATCGGGAGGGGCGTGGTCGGCAGCGGGCGTGCTCTGTGGGTTGATGGACCACCCTCGCGGGGGTGGGCCGAAGGGCGGATGACCGGTTCTCCCGCTCATGTTGCAATGCGGTAGTATCCGGGGCCCGGGCCGTCAGCCGGGGCATCAGTGCTGTCGGCATTTTACGGATTCTTGCGGATTCCCATGGGCGGTATTTAGCATGCTCACCCTTAAGCAGTCGCAACCCGGCCCCATCGGCCTGATTGGCCGCGCGCGGGGCTGCGCGTGATGTCCGGCAAGCCAGCGGAGGCCCCGCGGCAGGCGCCCTCCGCGCCGGTTGCGCCAATGGCTCTGGCGGCGATGGGGGTGGTGTTCGGCGACATCGGCACTAGCCCGCTCTACACGATGCGGGAGGTTTTCGGCGGCCCCCACGGGGTGCCGGTGACCCCGGACAACGTGCTCGGCGTGCTGTCACTGGTCTTCTGGGCGCTGACCATCGTCGTGTCCCTGAAGTACGTCGTCTTCATCATGCGTGCCGACAACCGCGGCGAGGGCGGCATCATGGCCCTGACTTCGCTGGCGCTGCGCACCACCGAGTCGCCGCGGCTGGCCGGGGGCATGGCGGCGCTCGGCCTGTTCGGGGCTGCGCTGTTCTACGGCGACGGGGTGATCACCCCGGCGATCTCGGTGCTGTCGGCAGTGGAGGGGCTGGAAGTGGCGACGCCGGCCTTCCGGCCTTACGTGCTGCCGGTTGCGCTGGTGGTGCTGGTTGGTCTGTTCCTGATCCAGCGCCGGGGAACGGCCCAGGTGGGGGCGGTTTTCGGGCCGGTGATGCTGTTCTGGTTCACGACCCTGGGCGTGCTGGGCGCGCTGAACGTGATCCGCCACCCGGACGTGCTCCGGGCGATCAACCCGGTCTATGCGCTCAACTTCTTCGTCGCCAACCAGTGGCATGGCTTTCTGGCCCTCGGCGCAGTGGTGCTGGCGATCACCGGGGGCGAGGCCCTGTATGCCGACATGGGGCACTTCGGGCGCCGGCCGATCAAGCTGGCCTGGTTCGGTTATGTCTTTCCGGCGCTTTACCTCAACTACCTGGGCCAGGGCGCGTTGATCATCGACGACCCGGGTGCGGTGAAGAACCCTTTCTATCTGCTGGTGCCCGAGGCGCTGCTGTATCCCATGGTGGGACTCTCCACGCTGGCGACCATCATTGCCTCCCAGGCGGTGATCTCGGGGGCGTTCTCGCTGACAAGGCAAGCCGTCCAGCTCGGCTACTGCCCGCGGGTGCATGTGATCCACACCTCCGACCGGGAGGCCGGCCAGATCTACGTGCCCAACGTTAACTGGATGCTGCTGGGGGCTGTGGTGGCGCTGGTCGTGGGTTTCCGGTCGTCGAGCGCGCTGGCCTCGGCCTACGGCATCGCGGTGACGCTGACGATGATGATCGACACGGTGCTGGCCTTTGTGGTCGTGCGGGCCCTGTGGCGCTGGCGGCTCGGATGGGCGGTGGCCTTCGTGGTGCTGTTCTTCGCGGTCGATTTTGCCTTCTTCAGCGCCAACAGCATCAAGATCTTCGATGGTGGCTGGTTTCCGCTTGCCCTCGGGCTGGCCATCCACACCCTGCTGATGACCTGGAAGCGCGGTCGCGAGGCGCTCGCCCGGCGCATGGCCCTGGACACCATCCCGCTGAAGCTGCTGATCCAGTCGCTGGTCTACGATCCGCCCCTGCGGGTTCCGGGGACCGGCATCTTCATGACCACCGACCCGGACGGCGTGCCACGGGCGCTGCTCCACAACCTGCTCCACAACAAGGTGCTCCATGACAGAGTGGTGCTGGTCAATGTGATTACGGAGGATGTCCCCTATGTGAGCGTGGCCGAGCGGGTAAGGGTCGAGGCGCTCGACTCCGGCTTCTTCCGGGTATTCGTGCGGTATGGTTTCAAGGACGACCCGGACATTCCGGCGGCTCTCGAGATGGGCGCCGGCCAGGGGCTGGCCTTCGAGCTGATGGAGTCGTCCTTCTTCCTCGGGCGCGAGACGCTCATGCCGCGCAAGGGGTCGCCGCTGGCGGTGTGGCGGGAGAGGCTGTTCATCGTGATGTTCCGCAACGCCCACAGCGCGGCGGAGTTCTTTTCGATCCCGGCCAACCGGGTCGTCGAGTTCGGTACCCAGGTTGAGCTCTGAGCCGCGTTTCGCGGGGCCGCCGGGCGCACAGCGGGCGCCATGCGGTTATAATTCGGGTGACATTGTGCTTGCTTTGCGGAGATGTTTCGGGAGGCTGTTTTTATGTAGTCGTCAATCCCCTGCGGGCGCCCCTGGTGGGCTGCGCCGTGGTTCGGAGGGCTCGCCGGAAGGCGGGCTGGCCAAGGCCGTGAGGTCCGTCCGGATGGCGGGGCACGATATGTCTTATGTAATTTTTCTTGTGACGGGCATCACGGGCGCGTCGGGCCGTTGGCGCTATCGTTCTCATACACAGTTTTTCACGCATTTTGCAACTTTGCACAACGAAATTGGCATCGTTGACGGGATGTCGTCGCGGATAATGTTGGGCAATTTTCGAGTGTGTAGCACCCGTCCGTTGTCGTCGGCTGTCTTCAGCCGGCCGGGCGGTTGCCTTGAATGAGCGATCGAGGCCAAGAATGCTGAAACTATTCAATCATTACGTACCTTCCACCACCATCCATCAGCTGGTCTTCGACGCCTTGCTGTTGTTCGTGGCGGTTGTGGTCGCCTTCGTGCTGCAGGTCCGGCTGGATGGGGCATTGGTGGCCTCCGTCGTGCCCTCCGCATTCTTCTTTGCGCTGACGATGATGATCCTCAACGGCGCCCTTGGGCTCTACCGGCCCGGCGATGGCCGCGACTTTCGTCAGACCCTCACGCGTGTAGGGATGTCGATAGCGCTCAGCGTCCCCGTGGCCTACGGTATATTCCAGGTTCTGCCGTGGGGTGAGTTCGCCCACGAGGCACTCGAGCTGAACGTGATCGCTCTTCTTGGATTTGTTGTTGCAGTGCGCGGTTTCACGATGCGGCGTACGGGGGCAGGCGTGTTTGTAAAACGTATCATGGTAATTGGGACCGGCACGGACGCCGCGGCGGTGGAGCACGCGCTTTCGCATTCCGAGAACGCCAGCCTTCAGGTGGTGGGTTTCCTTCCGTCGGGTTCCTGTGATGAGGTGCGTGTCGACCCGAAGCAGATCATCCGTTTCGACGGCAGCCTGCTGGCGGCGGCCAATCACCTGCGGGTCAATGAGATCATCGTGGCGGTCAAGGAGCGCCGCGGCGGCGCGATCCCGCTGCGCGAGCTGCTCGACTGCAAGATGGCCGGCATCAAGGTGCTCGATCTGTCGAGCTTCTTCGAGCGGGTGCGCGGCCAGGTGCGCATCGATTCCCTGCGGGCGAGCTGGCTGATCTACGGCGAAGGCTTTCGCCAGGGCTGGAGCCGGGCCATCGTCAAGCGCCTGTTCGACCTCGTCGCCTCCCTCACGCTGCTGGTGCTGGCCACGCCGGTGATGCTGCTGACCGCGTTGCTCATCGTCCTCGAGGACGGTGCGCCCGTCTTCTACCGCCAGGAGCGGGTGGGGCAGGGCGGCCGCCTGTTCAAGGTGACCAAGTTCCGCAGCATGCGCCGTGACGCCGAGCGCGACGGCAAGCCGCGCTGGGCTTCCGCCAACGACGACCGGGTGACCCGCATCGGCCGCTTCATCCGCAAGGTGCGCATCGACGAGCTGCCCCAGCTGTTCAATGTCCTGAAGGGCGAGATGAGCCTCGTCGGTCCGCGCCCTGAGCGCCCCTTCTTCGTCGATCAGCTGACCCGCGACATTCCCTTCTACGCAGTCCGCCACTGCGTCAAGCCCGGCGTCACCGGCTGGGCCCAGGTGCGCTACCAGTATGGTTCGTCGGTGGACGACGCGATCAACAAGCTGCAGTACGATCTCTACTACGTCAAGAACCACACCCTTTTCCTGGATACGGTGGTGCTCTTCGAGACGGTCCGGGTCGTGTTGACCGGCGACGGCGCCCACTGAGCGAAGCCGCCAGCCGCCCGTCGCGCGGATCGAGTCCAGACGCTCCCGACGCCAGGGAGCGTCTTTTTTTGTCGAGGCCCGATGGAACCCGTCTTTTCTCAAGTCTCCGCGTGGAGCTATGCCTTCGCGGCGACGCTCCATACCCTCTTCGGCATCTACCTCGGGATGGCCTGGCGCCGGGGGCGTAGGGGCGCATTCCTCCTGGCCGTGGTGGCGGCGAGTGCCCTGTGGGCTGGTGCCAACTGGGCCTTCTCCCTGTCGGGCTGGGTCTGGCTCTTCCAGCTGGGCAACCTCCTGGACGTCTTGCGGATGGCGGCCTGGTTCGGCTTCCTGATCGCCATGCTCTACCAGTCGGCCGATGGGCTCCGGGATGACGACCTTCCGGGCTGGCCCCGCCCGGGTGCGCTGGCGGTGGTGTCCTGCGCTGCGGTCGGTGTCGCCTGTTTCAACATAGGGCTCCCGCTCTATGGCACGCCCCTGCGCACCTGGGCGGCCACCTCGCTGATGTCGGCCGTGTTCGGGCTGGTGTTGCTCGAGCTGTTCTATCGCTCGGTGCCCGAGCGCTCCCGCTGGGGCGTGCGGCCGCTGACCCTGGCGCTGGTCGGCCTGTTCGCGTTCGACGTGTACCTGTTCTCAGAGATGCTGCTGTTCAGTCGGATCCATCCGGTGATCTGGAGCGTGCGTGGCTTCGCCCACACGATCGCGCTGCCGCTGGTGGCGGTGTCGGCCTCGCGCAATCCGGAATGGACGATCCGCGTGTCGGTGTCGCGCAACGTGGTGTTTCACTCCACGGCCCTGGCGGTCTCGGGGCTCTTCCTGCTGCTGATCGCCGGCGCCGGTTATTACATGCGCTACTTCGGCGGCGAGTGGGGCGAGGCCCTGCAGCTGGCGCTGCTCTTCGGCGGGGCCCTGTTCTTCGTCGTGATGTTCTTCTCCGGGGCGTTCCGGGCGCGGCTGAAGGTTTTCCTGGCCAAGAACTTCTTCGCCTACCGTTACGACTACCGGACCGAGTGGCTGGGCGTGACCCAGGCGCTCTCGGTGGCGGGGGATGGGCTTAGCCTCGGCGAGTCGGTGATCAAGGCTCTGGCGGATCTCGTGGAGAGCTCGGGCGGCGGCGTGTGGCTGCGCGACGCGAACGGCGGCTACAGCCAGCAGGCGCGCCTCAACATGCCGCCCTGCGGGATGCAGGAGAAGGAAGGGTCGCCGTTCTGCAGCTATCTCCTCGAGAACGAGTGGATCGTCAACTTCGAGGAACTGCGCGGGGGGTATTCACCCGCGAGGGGCTTCCAGGTGCCCGAATGGGCGCAGGATGTCGACGACATGTGGCTGATCGTGCCGCTGATCTCGTCGGGCGTGCTGGTGGGCTTCGTCGTGCTGCTCACGCCCCGGGCGCCGGTGGATGTGAACTGGGAGGTGCTCGACCTGCTCAAGATGGCCGGCCGGCAGGCCGCGAGCTATTTTGCCCGCATGCAGGCCACCGAGGCCCTGCTGGAGGTGCGCAAGTTCGACGCCTTCAACCGCATGTCGGCCTTCGTGGTCCATGATCTGAAGAATCTGGTGGCCCAGCTGTCATTGATGTTGCGCAATGCCGAGCGCCACAAGGACAATCCGGAGTTCCAGGCGGACATGCTCGATACCGTCCGCCATGTGGAGGAGCGCATGCGCGGGCTGATGACGCAGCTGATGGAGAAGACACCCATCAACCAGCGCAAGCCGGTGGCGCTCAAGCCCCTTCTCGAGCGCATCATCCAGTCGAAACGCCTGGCTCATCCGCGGCCGGTGTTCCGTGGCGATGCCCCTGAAGTTGCCGTGCTGGCCCATGGCGAACGACTCGAGCGCATACTGGGACACATCGTGCAAAATGCCCTCGACGCCACTTCCGAGCATGGTAGTGTGTCGGTGGCGCTATCCCAGGAGCGTAATACGGCATGCATCACGGTTCAGGATACAGGGTCGGGGATGTCTTCAGCATTCATCAGGGAGCAGCTTTTCAAGCCTTTTCAGACAACGAAGGCGAGCGGGATGGGTATCGGAGCCTACGAGGCGCAGCAATATGTTCATGAGCTCGGTGGCAACATAGCGGTGCATAGCGAAGTCGGTGCCGGCACCCGGTTCGAGATCTCTCTCCCCATCGCCGCTTTCGCCCAGAATGCCGCTGACACGGCACAAGCAGACTAGGTCATATGAGTGATAAACGCAGGACTTTATTGATCGTCGAGGACGATCCGGCGCTGCAGAAGCAGATGCGCTGGGCCTTCGATCAGTACGAGACGGTGGTTGCCAGCAACCGGGAAGAGGCGATCGCCCAGCTCCGGCGCCATGAGCCGGCCGTCGTGACGATGGATCTCGGCCTGCCGCCGGCCCCCGACGACGTCACCGAGGGCTTCCGGCTGCTCGGCGAGATCCTCGCCCTGGCGCCCGACACCAAGGTCGTCGTGCTCACCGGCCAGCACGACCGGGAAAACGCCGTCCGTGCGGTGGGCATGGGCGCCTACGACTTCTTCGCCAAGCCCTTCGAGCCCGAGCTGCTGGCCCTGACCCTCGACCGGGCGCTGCGGCTCTACGACCTGCAGCAGGACAACCGGCGCCTCAAGGTCCAGCAGGGCAGCGCCCTGTCCGGCGTGATCACGCGGGATGCCGGGATGCTCAAGGTGTGCCGGCTCATCGAGAAGGTCTCGTCGGCCAACGTCACGGTGATGCTGCTCGGCGAGAGCGGCACCGGCAAGGAAGTCCTGGCCCGCGGCCTGCACGAGCTGTCGCCCCGTCGCAACGAGCGCTTCGTGGCGATCAATTGCGCGGCAATCCCCGAGAACCTCCTCGAAAGCGAGCTTTTCGGCTACGAAAAGGGCGCCTTCACCGGCGCGGTCAAGCAGACCCTCGGCAAGATCGAGGTGGCCAACAAGGGCACGCTGTTCCTTGATGAAATCGGTGATCTGCCGATGCCACTGCAGGCCAAGCTGCTGCGCTTCCTCCAGGAGCGGGTGATCGAGCGGATCGGCGGTCGCGAGGAGATCCCGGTGGATGTCCGCATCGTCTGCGCCACCCACCAGGACGTGAAGGGCCTCATCCAGACCGGCCGCTTCCGCGAAGACTTGTACTACCGCCTGGCCGAGATCGTCGTCGACATCCCCGCCCTGCGGCAGCGTGACGGCGATGCGGTGCTGCTGGCCCACGCCTTCGTGCAGCGCTTTGCCAACGATCACGGCCGCGGCTCGATGACCCTCACCGACGATGCGGTGCAGAGCATTGAATCCCATCGCTGGCCCGGCAACATCCGGGAGCTTGAGAACGCGATCAAGCGGGCGGTCATCATGGCCGAAGGCAACTGCATCACCGCCGACGACGTCGGGCTGGACGTCAACGCCGACGACGAGCTCGAAGCCCTCAACCTGCGCGTGGTGCGCGAGGAGGCCGAGCGACGCGCGGTGGTCCGGGTGATCGCCCGGGTCAATGGCAACGTGGCGCGGGCCGCCGAGGTGCTCGGCATCAGCCGCCCGACTCTCTATGACCTGATGAATCGCTTCGGTCTCAAGAAAGAAACTTCAACGTGAATCAAGGAATGATGCAAATGCGAGCTCAATCGAAGCGCAGTCACGTGCGGAACGTCGCCCTCAGCGCACTTTGCGCCTTGCTCCTTACGGCATGCGGTGAAAAGCCCGAATCGATGATCGCTTCGGCCAAGGACTACATCGCCAAAAACGACCGCCCGGCGGCGACGATCCAGCTCAAGAACGCCCTGCAGAAGGACGCCGGCCTCGGTGAGGCGCGCTACCTGCTGGGCAAGATCTACCTCGAGCAGGGGGATTACCCGGGCGCCGAGAAAGAGCTCTCCCGCGCCTTCGAGGCCGGCTATGCTCCCGACCAGGTCGTGCCGCTGCTCGCCCAGACGCTCGTGCAGTCGGGTCAGGGCGACAAGCTGGCCACCCAGTTCGCCAGCACCAACCTCACCCAGCCCGAGGCCCGTGCCGCCTTGAAGACCTACGAAGGTCTGGCCGCCCTCTCGAAGGGCAAGCGTGACGAGGCCGTCGCGGCCTTCGCCCAGGCCCTCAAGGAATCCCCCGGCTTCCCCCTGGCGCGTACCGCGCAGGTCCGCCTGCAGGCCATGGGCGGCGATCTCAAGGCCGCCCTCGACGAAGTGGACGCCGTGCTCAAGGATGCGCCCAAGCTCCCCGAGGCCAACCTCCTGCGGGGCGATCTGCTGGTCGCGCTCAACCGCAACGACGAAGCCGTCGCTGCCTACGAGGCCGTCGTGGCCGAGCGCCCGAGCGACATCCTGGCGCACCAGAACATGATCTCGGTGCTGCTGCGCGACAACAAGGTCGAAGTTGCCCAGGGCAAGGTCGCGGCGATGCGTAAGGCCCTCAACAACCATCCGCTGTCCGTGTATCTGCAGGCCTACATCAACGTCCGCAACAACAAGGTCGACGAAGCCTACGAGGGCGTCCAGCAGGTGCTGCGCGCGGCGCCCGAATACATGCCCGCGCTTCTGCTTGCGGCCACCCTGCAGCTGCAGCGCCAGGATTTCGTCCAGGCCCAGGAAAACCTAAAGAAAGTGCTCGATAAGGCGCCGAACATGCGTCTGGCGCGGCGCCTGCTGGTGTCGGTCCATGTGGGGCAGCGCGAACCCGTACGCGCCCTCGAGGCCCTGCAGCCGCTCCTCAAGGAGCGCACCGACGACGTGACCCTGCTCAACCTCGCCGGCCAGGTCTATGCGATGAACGGTGACTTCGCACGCTCGGAAGAGTACTTCGGCCGGGCCAGCGCAGCCGATCCGAAGAACGCCCAGCTCCGCACCCGTCTGGGCGTCTCCCGCCTCGCCGGTGGCGAGGTGGATCAGGCCTTCCAGGATCTCGAGGCCGCCTCGGCCCTCGACGCGACCAACATCCAGGCCGACATCACGCTGATCATGGCCCACCTGCGCCGCAACGAAGTGGCCAAGGCCATGGCGGCGGTCCAGACCCTCGAGAAGAAGCGCCCGAACGATCCGGTGACCTTCAACATGAAGGGCGGCGTGCTCATCGCCAGCAAGGACCCGGCGGGTGCCCGCAAGGCCTTCGAGAAGGCCCTCGAGCTGAAGCCGGATTTCCTGCCGGCCCTCAGCAACCTCGCGCGCCTGGACATTGGCGACAAGCAGATCGACGTTGCGCGTAAACGTTACGATGATTTTCTTGTCAAGAACCCCAAGAACTCCCAAGCTTATCTCCAGTACGCAGAACTGCTTGCCATGACCGGAACCCCGGTCAAGGACGTCCAGGCCGTGCTTGATCGTGGTTTGACCGCAACGCCGACGGCGGTGCCGATCCGTGTGGCCCTGGTTCGCCTGCTGGCCCAGAGCGGTGACACCAAGCGTGCGCTGCTGCTCGCCCAGGAAGCCGCGGTGGCGGCGCCGGACGATCCGTCCATCCTTGATCTGCTCGGCCGGGCCCAGGTGGCGGCGGGTGAGATGCAGCAGGCCCTGAGCACCTACGAGAAGCTCACCTCGCGCCTGCCCAACTCGCCGCTCCCGCTGATCGCCCAGGCGGATCTCCAGGTCGCGGCGAAGGACCTCAACGCGGCCGAGAACAGCCTGCGCAAGGCGCTCACGATCAAGCCGGACGCGGTGGAAGCCCAGCAGCGCCTGGTTGCCCTCCTGCTCAACAACAAGCGCGGGGATGCGGCGGTCGGTGTCGCGCGGGACATCCAGAAGCAGCGCAAGGATGCGGCGATCGGCTACATCCTCGAAGGCGAGGCCTTGATCGCCCAGGGCAAGAAGGCCGAGGCGGTGCCGCTCTTCGAGGAGGCTTACAAGCGTGACAAGAGCGCCCAGTCGGTGGTCCGGCTGTACGCGGCCCGCACGGGGGCCGGCCAGGCCCAGGAGGCGTCCCGGGGCGTTGCCGAGTGGGTGAAGGCCAACCCGAAGGATCTGGTCGTGCGCACCTACCTCGCCGAGCGCAGCCTCGCCGAGCAGAAGTACGACCAGGCCGTCCAGCAGTACCGCCAGATGCTCGAGCTCGCGCCCAAGAACCCGATGCTCCTCAACAACCTGGCCTGGGCCCTGGGCAAGCTCAACGACAAGAGCGCGCTCGAAGTCGCTCAGCAGGCGCTGGCGCTGGCCCCCAACAGCCCGGTCGTTCTGGACACCTACGGGAGCCTGCTGCTCGACAACGGCGACGGCGCGAAGGGTGTGGAGACCCTCCGCAAGGCGGTCAGCCTGGGGCCCAAGCTGCCGCAGCTGCGCGTGAACCTGGCCCGCGGGCTGGCGAAGACGGGCGACAAGGACGGCGCGCGCAAGGAGCTCGATGAAGCGCAGAAGCTGGCGCCCGAGAAGTCGCCCCTGCGTGCGGAAATCGACAAGGTCCGCGCCTCGCTCTGATTTTCGGGGGAGTGCGTCACGGTGCGGGGGCCCTTCGAGGGGGATGATTCTCTCGGGCGCCTCCGCATTTGATTGAGATTTTGGTTCACTGAAACTGACTTTAGGAACATCTAAATGACCACCATCGCAGTAATCGGCCTCGGCTACGTAGGCCTGCCCCTCGCCGTCGAGTTCGGCAAGAAGCAAAAGACCGTCGGTTTCGACCTGCACCAGGAGAAGGTGGACGCCTACGCCCGCCACGTCGACCCGACCGGTGAAGTGAGCAGCGAAGACCTCAAGGCCGCCGTGCACCTCACCTGCAGCACCGACCCCAAGGTGATCTCCGAGGCCGACTTCATCATCGTCGCCGTGCCCACCCCGGTAGATGAAGCCCACCAGCCCGACTTCACCCCGCTGGTCAAGTCCAGCGAGAGCGTCGGCAAGTACATGAAGAAGGGCGCCATCGTGGTGTACGAATCCACCGTGTACCCCGGCGCCACCGAAGAAGTGTGCATCCCCATCCTCGAGAAGTTCTCCGGCCTCAAGTGGAAGCAGGACTTCAACGTCGGCTACTCCCCCGAGCGGATCAACCCGGGCGACAAGGAACGCACCGTCACCAAGATCATGAAGGTTGTCTCCGGCGACACCCCCGAGACCCTCAAGATCGTCGCCGACACCTACGCCTCGGTGATCACCGCCGGTGTGTACCCGGCCAGCTCCATCAAGGTGGCCGAAGCCGCCAAGGTCATCGAGAACACCCAGCGCGACCTCAACATCGCCCTGATGAACGAACTCTCGGTGATCTTCCACAAGATCGGCATCGACACCCTCGAAGTGCTCAAGGCCGCCGGCACCAAGTGGAACTTCCTGCCCTTCCGTCCGGGCCTGGTGGGCGGCCACTGCATCGGCGTCGACCCCTACTACCTCACCCACAAGGCCGACATGCTGGGCTACCACCCGCAGGTCATCCTGGCCGGCCGTCGCATCAACGACAGCATGGGCAAGTACGTCGCCGAGCAGGCCGTCAAGCAGATGATCCAGAACGGCCACAACATCAAGGGC
>JAEUNU010000072.1 GCA_016789125.1 Zoogloea sp.
AAGCAGACCTACCCGGAATACGTGAAGGTACAGCGCGACAAGGATGCCGGCGCCTACTCGGTCAAGGCCGCGCTGGAGCGCAGCCGCATTTTTGAAAATGCCGATCCGGGCTGGAAGTCGGTGATGAAGGCGCACTACGGGGCCATCGCCCGTGGCGAATACGCCGCCGCCAGCGCCGAAGCGCGCATGATGCGTTTCTCCAAGGCCCCCGGCATGCGCAACATGTCCACGCTTGGCTGCCTCGACGAAATCCGCCATGGTCAGATGCAGCTCTATTTCCCGCATGAGCACATCGCCAAGGATCGCCAGATGGACTGGGCCTTCAAGGCCTACGACACCAACGAGTGGGCGATGATCGCGGCGCGTCACTTCTTCGACGACATCATGATGACCCGCGACGCGATCAGCGTCTCGATCATGCTCACCTTCAGCTTTGAAACTGGCTTCACCAACATGCAGTTCCTCGGCCTCGCCGCCGACGCTGCCGAAGCCGGCGACCACACCTTCGCCAACCTGATCTCCAGCATCCAGACCGACGAATCCCGCCACGCCCAGATCGGCGGCCCGGCCCTCAAGATCCTGATCGAGAACGGCCAGAAGGCCGAAGCCCAGAAGCGGGTGGACATCGCCGTGTGGGGCGCCTGGAAGCTGTTCTCGGTGCTCACCGGCCCGATCATGGACTACTACACGCCCCTGGAGCACCGCAAGCAGTCCTTCAAGGAGTTCATGGAGGAGTGGATCGTCGCCCAGTTCGAGCGCTCCCTCACCGACATGGGCCTCGAGCTGCCCTGGTACTGGGACATCTTCCTGAAGGATCTCTCCGAGACCCACCACGGCATGCACATGGGCTCGTATTACTGGCGCCCCACCGTGTGGTGGAACCCCGCCGCCGGCGTGACGCCCGCCGAGCGCGACTGGCTGGAAGAAAAATACCCCGGCTGGAACGACACCTGGGGCCAGTGCTGGGACGTCATCATCGACAACGTGGTCGACGGCAACATGGCCATGACCTACCCCGAGACCCTGCCCTACGTGTGCAACATGTGCCAGCTGCCCATCCTCGGCACGCCGGGCAAGGGCTGGAACGTCAAGGACTACCCCCTCGAATACAAGGGCCGGCTCTACCACTTCGGCTCGGAGGTCGACCGCTGGGTCTTCGAGCAGGAGCCCGAGCGCTACGCCGGCCACCTCTCCATCGTCGACCGCTTCCTGGCCGGCATGATCCAGCCGATGAACCTGGAAGGCGCCCTGGCCTACATGAACATCGCCCCCGGCGAGATGGGCGACGACGCCCACAACTACGCCTGGGCCGAGGTTTACAAGGCCCTGCGCGCCAGCAAGAAGGCCGGCTGAGCGGATAAGGGGCAGACCCGTCGCCCCGCGCCCCCCAGGCCGCGGGCGCCGGGCCCCACGACAAGAGGAGATTACACAATGGCATTGTTCCCGCTGACTTCCAATTTCGAAGGCGACTTCGTGCTGCAGCTCGTCGCCGTCGACACCGACAACACCATGGATGAGGTGGCCGCCGCCGCCGCCGTGCATTCGGTCGGGCGCCGCGTGAGGGCGCGCCCCGGCCACATCCTGCGGGTGCGCCGCCAGGGCGGGGCAGAGTTTCTGCCGCGCACGATGAAGGTGGCCGACTCGGGCCTCAAGCCCACCGAAACGGTGGAGATCATCTGGCAGGCGCCGTCGGCGTAAGGCCCGACAACATCGATGTCGGGGCTCGCAACAACGATGTCGGCCCCGACGACAACGATGTTTGTGCTGACGACGTCAATGTTCGGCCTGCAACGTCAATGTTTTGTCCGACAACGTCAATGTCAGGCCCGACAACAACGATGTTTGCACCGACAACGTCAATGTCTGGCTTGCAACTCAATTGTTCGGCCTGACAACAACGATGTCTGGCCCAACAACGACATCGTCAGGCCTTGCAACGCCGATGTCCGGGCTGTAGGTGCGAATTTATTCGCACGCGGAGGCCAGATTGAAGGATCTGCCCCGGTTTTACCGGCTGAGTGCGAATGAATTCGCACCTACAGGGCCAGCGCCGCCTCGAGGGCCGGCACCCACGGGGCCCATCGCGCCCCGCAAAGAACACAGGAGACACACATGAGTTTCACCAAGGTATGCAGCGTCGGCGACATCTGGGAAGGGGAGATGGAGCCCTTCACCGTCGATGGCCACGACATTCTGCTGGTGGGGGTGGAAGGCGGCGGGATCAAGGCCTTCCAGGGCATCTGCCCGCACCAGGACATCGCCCTCTCGGAGGGCAAGTTCGACGGCAAGAAGCTGATCTGCCGCGCCCACCTGTGGCAGTTCGACGCCTCCAACGGCAAGGGCATCAACCCCGACGACTGCGCCCTGGCCGAATACCCGGTCAAGGTGGACGGCGACGACGTCTATGTGCAGACCGCCGGCGTCGAAGCCCTGTTCGCCCATAGCTGAGCTGCCCACCAGACAAACCACAAGGAGCACGAGATGAGCGTTGCAAGTTCTGCCCAGGCCTATCACAACAACATGGTCGGCCCGGTGATGCGCGCCGGCGACCTCGCCCTGGCGGTGATCGAGGCGGCCCGGGTCGATAACCCCGGCAAGGAGGTCTTCGTGGACGACAAGCGGGCCTACGTCCGCATCCACACCGAGCAGGAGATGATCCTGCGCCGCGAAACCATCGAAGAAGAGCTGGGCCGTCCGTTCAAGATGAATGACCTGGAAGTCGACCTCAGCTCCTTCGCCGGCCAGATCGAGAGCCTCGACGACGCCGTGCGTTTTTACTTCACCAAGAAACTCTGACGGCCAGACCGCCCGTAGGTCGGGTTAGCGCAGCGTAACCCGACATTGCCGCGATGCGCGGGCAGAGACATCGGCCGGAGCGGGCCGTGCGGGGCGTCGGCTTACGCCCTGCGGGCTAAGCCGACCTACGCTGTCACTACACAAAAAAATGAGGAGACACCCATGTCCGAAGTTCAAGTCCTGAAGCCCCAGAAGACCTGGAGCCACCTGGTGGCCCGGCGCCGCAAGCCCAGCGAGTACGAGATCGTCAGTGCCAACCTGCACTACAACGACCGCGACCCGGATTCGCCCTACGAGCTGGCGCCCGGCATGTTCATGAACGAGTGGTACAAGAAGAACACCTTCGGCACCGCCCTCCAGCACGCCGACTGGAACGCCTTCCGCGACCCCGACGAGGTGGTCTATCGCACCTACAACATGATGCAGGACGGCCAGGAGACCTACGTCTTCGGGCTGTTCGACCAGTTCAACGAGCGCGAGCACGACAAGGCCCTCGATGCGCGCTGGGCCGGCTCCCTGGCCCGCCTGTACACCCCGGCGCGCTACCTCTTCCACACCGTGCAGATGGCCTCGGCCTACGTCGGCCAGGTGTCGCCGGCCAGCACCATCACCAACTGCCACTACTTCCAGATGGCCGACAGCCTGCGCTGGGTGAGCCACACCGCCTACCGCACCCGCGAGCTGTCGCTGGCCTTCGACGACAAGGGCTTCGGCGCCGACGAGCGCAGCTACTGGGAGACCGACCCGGTGTGGCAGGGCTTCCGCGAGCTGATGGAGAAGACCCTCACGGTGTGGGACTGGGGCGAGGCGCTGGTGGCCCTCGACCTCGTCGCCAAGCCGGCCATCGAGGAGGCGGTGCTGCGCAAGCTGGGCGAATCGGCCCGCCACAACGGCGACACGCTGCTGGGCCTCCTCACCGACGCCCAGCTGATCGACGCCGCCCGCCACCGCCGCTGGCTCGCCGCGCTGGTCAGGATGGCCAGCGAAACCCCGGGCAACCTGGAACTCATCCAGGGCTGGGTCGCCAAGTGGGAGCCCCTCGCCGACAAGGCCATCGACGCCTACTGCAGCGCGCTGCCCGACGTCGCCGACGCCGCCGCCAGCGCCAAGGCCGCCACCCGCGCGTTCCGCCGCAGCCTGGGCCTGTAAGGCCAGTCAAACCCGCTCCGCCCGCCGATGACGGGCGGAGCCTGACCTGGAGGCGAGCACCCATGAGCAATCCCATCATCCACAACCAGAAAGACGGCTCGCGCTTCGCGCAGCGGGAGGGCGACACCATCCTCCGCGCCGCCCTGCGGGCCGGGGTCGGCCTGTCCTACGAGTGCAACTCGGGGGGCTGTGGCGGCTGCAAGTTCGAGCTGCTGGAGGGCGAGGTCGATACCCTGTGGCCCGACGCCCCCGGCCTCTCCGACAAGGACAAGCGCCGTGGCCGCCACCTGGCCTGCCAGTGCCGCGCCCGCGGGCCGGTCAGCATCAAGGCCGCCACCGGCGCGGAGTACGCGCCGAAGGTGCTGCCCCAGCGCCAGACGGCGCGCCTCGTCGGCAGCACCGACATCACCCACGACCTGCGCGAGTTCCGCTTCCGCAGCGCCGCCGGCGCCAGCTTCCTGCCCGGCCAGTTTGCGATGCTCGACCTGCCGGGGCTAGCCAGCGCCCGTGCCTATTCGATGTCCAACACCGCCAACGACGACGGCGAGTGGCACTTCCAGGTGCGCCGGGTGCCCCACGGCCAGGGCACCCACGTGCTCTTCGACAGGCTCGGCGTCGGCGACGAGATCGGCCTCGACGGCCCCTACGGCGTCGCCTGGCTGCGCACCGGGGCGCCGCGGGACATTGTGTGTGTGGCGGGTGGCTCGGGCCTCGCGCCGATGGTGTCGATCGCCCGTGGCGCCGCCGCGGCCGGCATGCTGAAGGACCGCAAGCTGTACTTCTTCTACGGCGCCCGCACGCCGCGGGATGTATGCGGCGCGGAGATGCTGGCCCAGCTCGACGGCTTCGGCGAGCGCATCATCTACCTGCCCGTGGTGTCGCTGCCCGGTGGTGAAGGTGAATGGCAGGGCGAGACCGGCTACGTGCACGACGCCGTCGCCCGCAGTCTGCCGGGCAGCCTGGCCGGCTTCGAGTTCTACTTCGCCGGCCCGCCGCCCATGACCCAGGCCCTGCAGGAGATGCTGATGGTGGGGCACCGGGTGCCCTTCGAGCAGATCCACTTCGACCGCTTCTTCTGAGGCGTCGCGCGGGACGCCGCCCGGGTGAAGTGCTGGTATCGTCGGCTTGGCGCATTTCCACGGACAACGATGACAAAGCCGAAAACACTCAGCCCCGGCCCGGTGAAGGGTATCGCCCTCAATGCTGGCGACAGCGCCGACGTGCGCCGGCAGAAGATGGCGCGGATCATCCTCGATTCGATGTACCAGTTCCTCGGGCTGCTCGATGTCGAGGGCACGGTGCTGGAAATCAACCGCGCCGCCCTCGACGGCGCCGGCCTGTGCCTGGAGCAGGTGCTCGGCAAGCCCTTCTGGCAGGCGCGCTGGTGGGCGGTGTCGGAGGAGGTGCAGCGCCGCGTCCGCGAGATGATCGCCGAGGCGCGCAGCGGCCGCTTCGTGCGCTGCGACTTCGAGGTGTTCGGCGAGCTGCAGGGCCACAAGACCATCGTGATCGACTTTTCGCTCACCCCCATCCTCGACGACCAGGGTGGCGTGGCCTTCCTGCTGCCCGAGGGGCGCAACATCTCCGAGAAGATCGCCATCAGCGCCGAGCTGACGCGCAAGAACGGCGAGCTGCAGAACGCCCTCGAGAAGCTCAAGGAGATCGACGGCTTCAAGACCACCTTCTTCGCCAACGTGAGCCACGAGCTGCGCACCCCGCTGGCCTTGATCCTCGGCCCGGTGGACCAGCTCCTCAAGGAGGCGTCGGCCCTCGGCGAGCGCGAGAAGTTCCGCCTGACGACCATCAAGCGCAACGCGCAATCGCTCCTGCAGCAGGTGAATGATCTCCTCGACCTGGCCCGCATCGACTCCGGCCGGATGCCGCTGGCCTACCTCTGCGCCAACGTCACGGCGATGGCCCAGGACATCGCGGCGGGCTTTGCGGCGATCGCCGAGGAGCGCGCGATCACCCTCTGCGTGCGCGGCGAGGATGAGCTGTATGCCGACGTGGACCGGGTGAAGTTTGCCCGCATCCTGGTGAACCTGGTCTCCAATGCCTTCAAGTTCACCCCCGCCGGCGGGCGCATCAGCTGCACCCTCGAACAGGTGCCGGGCGGGCGCTTCCTGCTCAGCGTGCAGGACAACGGCCCCGGCGTGCCCGACGCGATGAAGCAGCAGATCTTCGACCGCTTCACCCAGGGCGAGGCCGGCCAGGGCGCGGTGGGCAGCGGGCTGGGGCTCAACATCGTCAGGGAGTTCGTCGAGCTCCACGGCGGCACCGTGGTGGTGGTGGATGCGCCGGGCGGTGGCGCGGTGTTCCAGGTGGAGCTGCCGGTGCGGGCCCCCGACGGCGCCTTCGTGCGCGAGGGCGGCGCCCCGGCCGCGCTGCCGGCGGGCTTCGGCGACGCGGCGCCGAGCGTGCCGGAGATGCCCGCGCCCGCGCGCCGCACGGGCCGGCCGCGGGTGCTGGTGGCCGAGGACAACCCCGACCTGCGCCTGTTTCTCTACGACGTGCTGATCGACGAGTACGACGTGTCGCTGGAGGGCAACGGCGAATCGGCCCTGGCCGCCGCGCTGGCCGACCCGCCGGACCTGATCATCACCGACCTGATGATGCCGCACTTCGACGGCGAGCGCTTCGTGCGGGCCCTGCGCGCCACGCCGGACTTCCCCCACGTGCCGGTGCTGGTGCTGTCGGCGCGGGTCGACGACGTGCTGCGCGAGACCCTGCTCGAGGCGCTGGTCCAGGACTACGTGACCAAGCCCTTCTCGCCCCAGGAGCTGCGGGCCCGGGTGCGCAACCTGGTGGCGGTCAAGCGCACCGTGGACATCCTGCAGAAGGAGCTCAACTCCCAGGCCTCGGACATCGGCGAGCTGACCGCCGGCCTCGTCGAGAGCCGCAAGTCGCTGCAGAAGAGCCTGCTCGCCCTGCAGGTGTCCGACCGCCGCTGGCTGGGCCTGTACGACAACACCGCGGTGGGCATCGCGCTGGCCGACCGAGACGGCCGCATCCTGAGCGCCAACCCGGCACTGCAGCGCATGCTCGGCTACGACAAGGGCGAGATCGTGGGCGTCTCGCTGGTGGACATCACCGAGCCATCCCAGCGCCCGCTGACCGGGCGGAACGTGCAGGGCCTCTTCGACGGCGCGCTGCCGGCCTACCAGGTCCAGAAACGCTACGAGAAGAAGGGCGGCGGCTACCTGTGGGCCAACGTCAGCGCATCGCGGATCCCGGCGGTGGACCAGGACGGCCCGATGCTGGCGGTGATCGTCGAAGACATCACCGCGAAGAAGGAGGGCGAGCAGTCCCTCGCCGCGACCCGCGCCGAGCTGGCGCGGGTGTCGCGCTTCACCGCGATGGGCGAGCTGGTTGCCTCGATCGCCCACGAGGTCAACCAGCCGCTGGCCGCCGTCATCACCAACAGCGCTGCCGCGCTGCGCTGGCTGGCGCTGGAGCAGCCCAACCACGACGAGGTGGTGGCCGCGCTGCGGCGGGTGAGCCGCGACGCCACCCTGGCCGGTGAGGTGATCGCCCGCATCCGCAGGTTCCTGCGGGCGGGGGAGATCCGGCAGGAATGGATCGCCGTGCCGAAGCTGCTCGACGAGCTGCTGCGGATGCTCAACGCGCTGCTGCTGGAGGCCGGGGTGCAGGTGGATGTGCGCATCCCGCCGGATCTGCCGCGGATCTTCGCCGACCCCGTGCAGCTGCAGCAGGTGATCCTCAACCTGGTCATCAACGCCGTCGATGCGCTGCGGGAGTGGCCGGGCGAGCGGCGCCTCACGCTGGAGCTGCGGCAGGACGCGGCCGACGGCGCGGTGTTTGCGGTGCACGACTCGGGCCCTGGCATTCCGCCCGAAGCCCGCGACAAGCTGTTCGACGCCTTCTTCTCGACCAAGCCGGACGGGCTGGGCATGGGGCTGGCGATCAGCCGGACCATCGTCGAAAATCACGGCGGGCGCCTGGGGCTCGATGCTTCCGCGGCGGCGGGCGCCCGCTTCGTCTTCAACATTCCGTCGATCTGAGCGCTGGCGCTTGCTTGATGCGTTGACACCGATGACGATGACAGAACCATTGAACACAGGCACCGAAACCGTCTTCGTCGTCGATGACGACCTGTCGGTGCGCGAAGCCCTCTCCAGCCTGATCCGCTCGGTCGGCTATCAGGTGCACACCTTTGCCTCCGCCGTCGACTTCCTGAAATCCCCGCGCCCCGCATGCGTCTCCTGCCTGGTGCTGGACGTGCGCATGCCGGGCCTGTCGGGGCTCGACCTGCAGGGCGAGTTCGCGAAGTCGGGCGACCCGATCCCGATCATCTTCATCACCGGCCACGGCGACATCCCGATGGCGGTGCGGGCGATCAAGGCCGGCGCCGTGGAGTTTCTCGCCAAGCCCTTCCGCGACGACGACCTGCTGGCGGCGATCCGCAATGCGCTGGCCCAGGACCGGGCCAGCCGCAGCGAGGCCGCCGAGCTGGGCGAGCTGCGGAGCCGCTACGCGACCCTCACCGGGCGCGAGCGGGAGGTCATCGTCTTCATGGTGAAGGGGATGCTCAACAAGCAGGCCGCCGCGGAGCTCGGCGTCTCGGAGATGACGGTCAAGGTGCACCGCCACAACATCATGCAGAAGATGAAGGTGCGCTCGCTGCCCGACCTGGTGCGGATGATGGAGCGGGTGAACGCCCGCTAGCGGCTGGCGCTGTCGTGCGGAGGGCCGGGTGCAGCGGCTCTCGAGGAAACGCAGGGCCGCTCCAGGTTTCCTTTAACCCCGGCGGGCGGGGCGAAGCCCGGCCCGGGGGGCGCTCAGTAGTCGACCACCCGGTCCAGCTTCAGCCGCCAGCCGGCTTCGCCCGCGACCAGCTTGTACTGGAGCTGGCGCATCCCGCCTGATGCGTGCCCCGCGACGTCGCCCTCCCGATACACCGGGAAGCGGCGGCCGAGGCGACCTTCGAGCACGGCGAATTCGTCGTGGCCCCGGTAGCCGCGATCCGCGTCCGCCTGTTCGGCCAGCGGCGGCAGGTGGATCTCGCTGAGGGACTTGCGCCGGTTGGCGGCGTAGGCCAGCAGCGTGCCCTGGGCGTCGGCGTCGCTCGAATTGACGTACACATACACCTCCGGCGAGCGGTCGCCGTCGAGATCGGCTACCTCGGCGCCGGTGCAGCGCCCGTTTATCGTGTGGGTGACCGGATCGTTGTTCATGGCCAGCCCGGTGGGCGTGATACGCAGGGTGTTGGTGGTGCCCGCATCGCTGCACGTGACATGGAAGCGGATGCCGGCGAGGCTCAGGGTCTCGTCGAGCGGGCCGCGGCGGGTGAGGCGGGTCGGAAAGCCCGGTGCGTCCAGCGCCGCCTCGGGCGCGCCGTCGGCGAGCTTGATCTTGAGGGTGTAGTCGGTCGATTCGTGGCGCCGCGCGGCGCTGCGCATCAGATAGACGCGGATGCGGTAATCGCCGCCATTGGCGAGCTGGGCCCGGAAGTGGCTGGGCCGGGCGGCGCCGGAGCCGACGAAGAGCGCCTCGTCGCCCTCGGGCGGCAGGACGTTGAAGTAGGCGGCCCCGTTGCCGGCCTTGAAGAACATCGTGAGCGCCTGGCCCGCCCGGGCCGGGACGAGGTGATCGATCGTATCGCGCCCGTGCAGCCGCCCCCGCACGATCGCCCATTCGGCGCCCGGCGCAAAGCGCACCGCCTTCTCGCGGATCACGCTGGCGGCCGTGGCTTCCGGCGCCGCTGCCACCACCACCAGCGCCAGCAGCGCGCCCCACACAGCATTGATTCGTCGCTTCACCGCTTTTCTCCCCGGGTAGTTGATGGGGAAGCTTACCCCGGCCGCGCATCCCGTGGGTATATCCCGGCCCGCTTCACCGTGTCGGCGCCGGACGGGCCGGCCACGCGATCAGGCTGCTGCGGTGCTTCATCGAGCACCGGACACTGACAGGTCCGTGGTCGGGCCGGCAGGGGCGTTCAGGGCTTCCGGTTGCGGATCGCG
>JAEUNU010000024.1 GCA_016789125.1 Zoogloea sp.
AAGACCTGCTGCCGGTGATCAGCTTCAACGCCAAGGCCAGCGGCGACGACCAGAAGAAGCACCAGAACTTCGTGAACCGCATGATAGAGAAGGGCTATACCGAGAAGCAGGTCCGCCTCCTGTGCGAGTGGTACCTGCGCGTCCGCAAGTCGTCGTGACGCCTGCCGCCGCGCCCGCCGTGGCGCGGCCGATCCGCATGAGCCCCGGGAGGCCCCATGGTCCGCATCATCGATCGCAGGTTCGACAGCAAGAACAAGAGCGCCGTCAATCGTCAGCGCTTCATGCGCCGCTTCAAGGGCCAGATCCGCAAGGCCGTGGCCGATGCCATCGACGGCCGCTCGATCAAGGATCTGGACAATGGAGAGAATGTCTCCATCCCCGCCCGCGACCTGTCCGAGCCCCAGTTCCACCACGGCCGCGGCGGCGTATGGGAAACCATCTTCACCGGCAACGACCAGTTCTCGTCGGGTGACCAGATCAACCGCCCCCAGGGCGGAGCTGGCGGCGGCTCGGGCAAGGGCAAGGCCAGCAAGGACGGCGAAGGCGAGGACGACTTCGTCTTCAACCTCTCGCGCGAGGAGTTCCTGGACGTCTTCTTCGACGACCTGGCCCTTCCCGACCTGGTCAAGACCCAGCTCGCCCGCATCCACGAATACAAGAGCCAGCGCGCCGGCTTCAGCAACGACGGCACGCCCGCCAACATCAACGTGGTGCGCTCCCTGCGTGGCGCGCTGGGCCGCCGGCTGGCCCTCGGCGCCCCCTTCCACGGCAAGCTGCGAGAGCTCCAACGGGCCCTCGACGAACGCCTCGAGACGCACCCCGACGACGACCCGGAGGTGCTGCGCCTCAAGGACGAGATCGCCATCCTGCGGGCCAAGCTCGAGGCCATCCCCTTCATCGACACCTTCGACCTGCGCTACAACAACCGCATCAAGGTGCCCAAGCCGACCACCCAGGCCGTGATGTTCTGCATCATGGACGTCTCGGGATCGATGGACGAAGGCAAGAAGGCCACCGCCAAGCGCTTCTTCATGCTGCTCTACCTGTTCCTCACCCGCACCTACGAGCACATCGAGCTGGTCTTCATCCGCCACCACACCGTGGCCAAGGAGGTTAACGAGGAAGACTTCTTCCACTCCCGGGAGTCCGGCGGCACGGTGGTGTCGAGCGCCCTCGAGCTGATGAAGGACATCCTCCATGCCCGCTATGCCAGCGGCGCCTGGAACATCTACGGTGCCCAGGCCTCCGATGGCGACAACTGGGAGAACGACTCACCCCACTGCCGGGAGCTCCTCGCCGAGCGCATCCTGCCCTTCGTGCAGTACTTCGCCTACATCGAGATCACCCCCGGTGACCCCCAGAACCTGTGGCGGGAATACGAAAAGCTCGGCGCCGCCCACCGCAACTTCGCGATGCAGCACATCGAAGGCCTGCCGGACATCTATCCGGTCTTCCGTGAACTCTTCAAGAAGAAACTCGTATGAGCCCCCCAAAAGCCAAACGCAGGAAGCCCCTCCCCGCCCCGGGCGAATGGACCTTCGAACTCATCGAGGCCTACCACGCCGAGATCGACCGGGTCGCCCGCGAGTTCGGGCTCGACACCTACCCGATCCAGGTGGAACTGATCACCTCCGAGCAGATGATGGACGCCTACTCGTCGGTCGGGATGCCCGTCAACTACCACCACTGGTCCTTCGGCAAGAGCTTCCTGCAGACCGAAAAAGGCTATCGCCGTGGCCAGATGGGCCTCGCCTACGAGATCGTCATCAACTCCAACCCCTGCATCGCCTACCTCATGGAAGAAAACACCATGACGATGCAGGCCCTGGTGATCGCCCATGCGGCCTATGGCCACAACAGCTTCTTCAAGGGCAACTACCTGTTCCGCCAGTGGACCAACCCCGACGCGATCATCGACTACCTCATCTTCGCCCGAAACTACCTCACCGAATGCGAGGAGCGCTACGGCGAAGAAGAAGTCGAGCTGCTCCTCGACTCCTGCCATGCCCTGATGAACGTCGGCGTCGACCGCTACAAGCGCCCGGCCAAGCTATCCCTCACCAAGGAGCTCACCCGCCAGCGCGAGCGCTCCGAATACCTGCAAAGCCAGGTGAACGACCTCTGGCGCACCCTGCCCGCCCAGGCCAGCCGTACCCACGCCGTCGAGGCACGGCGCTTCCCGCCCGAGCCCCAGGAGAACCTGCTCTACTTCATCGAAAAAAACGCCCCGCTCCTCGAACCCTGGCAGCGCGAAGTGGTGCGCATCGTCCGCAAGATCAGCCAGTACTTCTTCCCCCAGCGGCAGACCCAGGTCATGAACGAAGGCTGGGCCACCTACTGGCACTACACCCTGCTCAACACCCTCTACGACGAAGGCCTGCTCACCGACAGCTTCATGATGGAGTTCCTGCACTCCCACACCAACGTGGTTTACCAACCCGGCTACGACGAGCCCTGGTACCGCGGCATCAACCCCTACGCCCTCGGCTTTGCCATGTGGCAGGACATCCGCCGTATCTGCGAAGCCCCCACCGACGAAGACCGCCAGTGGTTCCCCGACATCGCCGGCAGCGACTGGCGCGAGACCTTCGACTTTGCGATGCGCAACTTCAAGGACGAAAGCTTCGTCGCCCAGTTCCTGTCGCCCAAGGTGATGCGCGATTTCCGCCTGTTCGCCATCCTCGACGACGACAAGGAGGCCAGGCTCAAGGTCTCCGCCATCCACGACGAGGCCGGCTACCGCCGCGTCCGCGAGATCCTCTCCGACAACTACAACCTCGGCAGCCGCGAGCCCAACCTGCAGGTGTGGGACGTGGACGTGCGCGGCGACCGCTCCCTCACCCTGCGCCACCAGGCCTACCTGCGCCGGCCGCTCTCCGGCGACAGCGAGGAAGTACTCAAGCACGTCGCACACCTGTGGGGCTTCGCCGTCCGGCTGGAAGTCGCCAACGAAGACGGCAGCGTCTCCTGCCTGCACGAATGCCGGCGCGAGCGCAGAAAACACGACGCGCCGCAGGCCTGAACCACCCCATCTGCAGCCCCCGCCCGTCACTTCGTCGCCCGCCACGGCGTGGCGACGATTAAAATGTGCGGATGTCTGCCGCCGATTTCCATCAGATCCTGGGTGTCACGCCCGATGCCAGCGCCGCCGAGATCAAGCGCGCCTACAAGCGCCTGGCGATGCGCTGGCACCCCGACCGCAACCCCGACCCCCAGGCCCACGACCAGTTCCGGCGCGTGCGGGAGGCCTTCGAACGCCTCACCCAGCCCGCCGAGGACGAAGCCACCGACAACGCCGCCGAAGCGTCGCCGCCCCACAAGCCGCGCCAAAGCCGCCCCCGCGGCCCCGACCACCGCCAGGACGTCACCGTCGACCTCACCGAGGCCGCCCGCGGCACCACCGTCACGGTCACCATCGAAGGGCGTGAACCCTGCGACGACTGCGACGGCAGCGGCCAGCGCAGCTACGGCCGCACCAACATGTGCGGCAGCTGCCACGGCAGCGGCCGCCTGCGCAGAAACGGCAAGCTCGAAACCTGCGGCGACTGCGGCGGCAAGGGCTTCACCACCGACAACAGCTGTCCGTCCTGTCAGGGGCGCGGCTGGCAACCCGCCGACCGCCAGCTCGTCGTCACGGTGCCCCCCGCGCTGCTGCCCGGCGAAGAGCTCCGTATCGCCGGCCAGGGCGGCCCGGCACCGGACGGCGGCGAGCCGGGCGACCTCTACCTCACCCTGCGCACACGCCCCCACCCGCTCTTCCGGCTGCAGCACCACGACCTCCACGTGGCGGTGCCGGTGAGCATCTTCCGCATGCTCGCCGGCGGCGCCATCGAAGTCCCTACCCTCGACGGCCTGCGCGAAGTCCTGCTGCCGGAAGCCGCCACGAGCGCCGAGATCCGGGTGCCCGAAGCCGGATTCCCGGCCCGCGGGCGCCGCAAGGCCGGCGACCTGGTGGTGCACCTGGCGCCCCAGCACCCCGCATTCCTCAGCAAGGAACAAAAAGCCATGCTCGAAATGGCAGAACAAGTCCTGCAGCACCAGCTCGCCAGCCAGAGCCCGGCCCTCGCCGCCTGGAACAACCTGCTAGACGCACACCGCTGAGCCCCGTGCGCAGCCCGCGCACGCCCCAACCCGAACCGATCCATGCCCCGCAAGACACCCGAACTCCTCGCACCGGCCGGCTCCCTGGCCATGCTCGACACCGCCTTCGCCTTCGGCGCCAGCGCCATCTACGCCGGCCAGCCGCGCTACTCCCTGCGCGTGCGCAACAACGACTTCGGCGACCTGCCGGTGCTGGCCGACGGCATTTCCCGGGCTCACGCCCAGGGCAAGCACTTTTACGTAGTCGCCAACATCTACCCCCACGGCGCCAAGATCAAGACCTTCATCAAGGACATCGCCCCGGTCATCGCGCTCGGGCCCGACGCCCTCATCATGTCCGACCCGGGCCTCATCATGATGGTCCGCGAGAACTTCCCCGAGATGCCCATCCACCTCTCGGTGCAGGCCAACACCGTCAATGCCGCCGCCGTGCGCTTCTGGAAGCTGGCCGGCATCTCGCGGGTGATCCTGTCCCGCGAGCTGTCGCTCGACGAGATCGCCAGCATCCGCCAGGACTGCCCCGACACCGAGCTCGAAGTCTTCATCCACGGCGCCTTGTGCATCGCCTACTCGGGGCGCTGCCTGCTGTCGGGCTACTTCAACCACCGCGACCCCAACCAGGGCAGCTGCACCAATTCGTGCCGCTGGGACTTCAAGACCCACGAAGCCAAGACCTGCGGCAGCGGCGACGTGCACCTCCTTGAAGAGCCCCACAAGCGCCCCGGCGAATACATGCCCATCGAGGAAGACGAGCACGGCACCTACATCCTCAACTCAAAAGACCTGCGCGCCATCGAACACGTGCAGCGGCTCACCGAGATCGGCATCGACTCCTTCAAGATCGAAGGCCGCACCAAGAGCCCCTACTACGTCGCCCGCACCTGCCAGGCCTACCGCCAGGCCATCGACGACGCGGTCGCCGGGCGCAGCCTCGACCCGGCCCTGCTCGGCCAGCTCGAAGGCCTCGCCAACCGCGGCTACACCGACGGCTTCTACCAGCGCCACACGCCCCACGAAACCCAGAACTACCTGCGCGGCCACTCCGAATCCGGGCGCAGCCTGTATGTGGGCGACGTTGTCGCCTACGACGCCGCCCGCGGCCTGGCCGAGGTCGCCACCAAGAACGCCTTCTCGGTAGGCGACCGCCTCGAGCTGGTCCACCCCGCCGGCAACAGCGAGCTCCAGGTGGAACGCCTTGTCACCCCCGGCGGCGACGAGATTGCCCGCGTGCCCGGCAGCGACCATCGGGTATGGCTGCCCCTCCCGCCCGAAAGCGTTGGCGCTTTTGTGGCACGTTTCATCTGATACCGGTCCAAAATACGCCAATAACCTTGCGCAAGGCGCTGGAACAGTTCAAAATGTTGCGTTTCCGGGTGGCCAAATTCACCACCCACATGTACGTACCCCAAAGGATAAAGCGATGAAAGCCGATACCCATCCGAATTACAAGGAAGTCCAGGTCACCTGCTCCTGCGGTCATACCTTCGTGACCCGCTCCACCATGGGCAAGCAGCAATACCACGTGGAAGTGTGCTCCGCCTGCCACCCGTTCTACACCGGCAAGCAAAAGATCGTCGATACCGCTGGCCGCGTCGAGCGCTTCCGTCAGAAGTACGGTTCCGTTCAGCGTCTGGGCTGATCCGCAACACAGTTGCCGGAGTCGTCAAAAAAGGCAGCCTCGGCTGCCTTTTTTACTTTGTGCGCACCTCGATAACGCCAATCCGACTGCACCCTAGCCGCCCATGCAGAACGCTGCTCCCCGCTTCAGCCTCACCCTGCCGGCACCGCTCCAGGCCTGGCAACTCGGCCTGCTGCTCGCCGTCTATCTCGTCGTCGGCACCACGGGCCACCTGCCCTGGCGGGGCGACGACCTGACCTATCTCGGGCCCATCCATTCGATCCTGACCCGGGGCAGCTGGCTCGTTCCCGAGCTCGCCGGGGAAACCTTCCGCGACTTTCCGCCGCTCTACTACTGGGTCGGCGCCCTCCTTGCCAAGGCACTCGGCTGGCTTCTGCCCATCCATGACGCGGCACGCCTTGCCAGCAGCCTGTTCACCGCGGCCTTCCTCTACTGGATCGGCGTCGCCGCCCGGCGGCTGTACGGCGCCACAGCCTTCGCCCCGGCAATCCTGCTGGGCGTGAGCTCCCTCGGGCTGGTGGTGCACGCCCACGAAACCCAGCCCGTGCTGGCCCAATTGGCCGGCATGGCCCTGTGCTACGCCGGCCTCGGCCAGCTCTCCACGCGCCCGCTTGCGGGCGGCCTCGAAGCCGGCCTGGGGGCGGGCCTCGCGTTTCTCGCGGGCGGCCTCCCGGCCCTGGCGCTCACCCTGCCGGTGATGCTCGTCGCGCCCCTGCTGTGCAGCGCCTGCCGCTCCCGGCAAGCCATCGGCGGTGTCGCCGCCAGCGCCGCCGTGGCGATCCTCATCCCTGCTGGCTGGCTTGCCGCCGTGGCCGTGCTACAGCCGGGCGAAGCCTCGCGCTGGTGGGCCAGCGAGATCGCCTCCGTGCTGCCCCACGCCGATCACCTGGGCAACTTCAGCCGCCTGCTGCAGCTCCTCGGCTGGTTCGCCTGGCCCCTGTGGCCGATCGCCGGCTGGGCCATCTGGCGCAACCGCCACGTGCTCACCACTCCGCCTCTGGCACTGCCGATCATGGCCTGCGTGCTGGCGATCCTGCTCGTGACGACGACCGGCCCCCTGCGGCCGGCCAGCGTGCTGCCCGTCCTCCCGGCCTTCTGCCTGCTGGCCACGCTCGGCGCCTCCAGCCTGCGGCGGGGCGCTGCAAATGCCTTCGACTGGTTTAGCGTGGTGGCCTTCACCTTCTTCGCGATCCTGGTCTGGCTCGGCTGGAGCGCACTCAGTTTCGGCTGGCCCCCCGGGCTTGCACGCCAGCTCGCGAAGACGGCACCCAACTTCGCGAGCAGCAGCGTCGGTCTGGCCGCGTCCATCGGCGCACTCGTCAGCATCGCGCTGCTGGTGCTGCCCCAGCTCACCCAACGCACACCCTGGCGGGGGGCCACCAACTGGGCCCTCGGCATGACGTTGCTGTGGTGCCTGGCGGTCGTGCTGTGGCAGCCCTGGTTTGCCCACACCAAGAACTATCAGCCGGTGGCAGGAGAGCTGCGCAAGGTTCTCTCCGCACAGCCGGCAGGCTGCATCAGCCGCCAGGGCCTGGCAGACACCCAGCGGGCAGCCCTCGACTACTTCGCGGAAATCCGCACCATCAGCGACAAGTCGGAGGCCGCTGACAACTGCCCGCTGCACCTGAGCTATGCGATCGGCGCCAACGCCAGGAAACTCAAGGAACCCGGCACCCTCATCTGGGAACGTCGCCTGGGAGGAGGCCGCAAGGCCGAGGTCTTCAGACTTTACCGACGCAACTGACGACCTCGCCCGTTGGGCTGCACGCACAGGGCGCACAGCTGCGGCACCGAGACCCATTGCAAGGGCAAGCATAAAAAAACCGCCCCGACTGCGCTTGCGGCAGGGGCGGTTTTTTATCGAAACATCCGCTACGGATGCAGGGCAAGCCTGCCTTATCGTACCTGCGGCGTCTGGACGAAGACTTCGTCGGGCCTGGTGAGGCCCAGCTCGAAACGGGCCCGCTCCTCAACCGCCTCATAGCCGGTCTTCAGGTCGCGGACTTCGGCTTCGAGGCTGCTGTTGCGCTGCTCGAGACGGCGATTGGCCTCTTTAGAAGCAGACAACTGCTTCTCGACCTCCCACACGCGCAGCCAGCCGCCCTTGCCGATCCACAAGGGATACTGCAAGGCGACAACAAGGAGGGCGAGAACGATGCTGGGCCAGCGCATGGGTCAGGAAAATAAGCGTTTCGGGGCAGCCGGCAGTTGCCGGCTGCCCTGCCTGCGATCAGATCTTGCGCAGGTTGTAGAAAGCCGACAGGCCCGGGTAGACGGCGGTATCGCCGAGATCTTCCTCGATGCGCAGCAACTGGTTGTACTTGGAGATGCGGTCGGAGCGGGACAGCGAACCCGTCTTGATCTGCATCGCGTTGAGGCCCACCGAGATGTCGGCGATGGTGGAGTCTTCGGTTTCGCCGGAACGGTGGGAGATCACCGCGGTGTAGCCGAAGCGCTTGGCCAGCTCGACGGCCTCGAAGGTTTCGGTCAGGGTGCCGATCTGGTTGATCTTGATGAGGATGGAGTTGGCGATGCCCTTCTCGATGCCTTCCTTCAGGATCTTGGTGTTGGTGACGAAGAGGTCGTCGCCGACGATCTGGACGCGCTTGCCGAGGCGGTCGGTGAGCAGCTTCCAGCCTTCCCAGTCGCCTTCGGCCATGCCGTCTTCGATGGAGATGATCGGGAACTTGTCGACCAGCGTGGCGAGGTAGTCCACGAAACCGGCGGCGGTGAGGGACAGGCCTTCGCCTTCCAGCTCGTACATGCCGTTCTTGTAGAACTCGGAAGCCGCGCAGTCGAGGGCCAGCACCACGTCGCGGCCGGCTTCGTAGCCGGCGTTGGAAATGGCCTCGAGAATCAGGTTGAGGGCTTCGTCGGTGCCCGACACGTTGGGGGCGAAGCCGCCTTCGTCGCCGACGGTGGTGGGGTAACCCTTCTTGTCGGTGAGCTTCTTGAGGTGATGGAAGATCTCGGCGCCACAGCGCAGGGCTTCGCGGAAGCTCTTGGCGCCGATCGGCATGATCATGCATTCCTGGATGTCCAGGGAGTTGTTGGCGTGGGCGCCGCCGTTGATGACGTTCATCATCGGCACCGGCATGGCCATGCGGCCGGAGCCACCGAAGTAGCGGTACAGGGGCAGGCCGGCCTCTTCGGCGGCGGCCTTGGCAACGGCCATCGAGACGGCCAGCATCGCGTTGGCACCCAGGCGCGACTTGTTGTCGGTGCCGTCGAGCTCGATCAGGGTGCGGTCGATGAAGGCCTGGTCTTCGGCGTCGAGGCCGATGAGCGCCTCGGAGATCTCGGTGTTGACGTTTTCGACAGCCTGCAGGACACCCTTGCCCAGGTAGCGGGCGGCGTCGCCGTCACGCAGCTCGATGGCCTCGCGGGAGCCGGTGGAGGCGCCGGACGGCACCGCCGCACGACCCATCACGCCGGATTCCAGCAGCACATCGGCTTCAACGGTGGGGTTGCCGCGGGAATCGAGAATCTCGCGGGCAATGACATCAACAATGGCGCTCATGAACTTCCTCTCTCTTCTGAATTTAAACCGGCGACGATCCCGCCACCTTGAACTTCAAATCTGACAAACAGCGCCTTAGCGGCTCTCCTCGAAGCCCTCGGCCTTGACCAGGGCGTCGATGGCCTTGAGGGTCGCGAGCAGGGACTTGAGGCGCGGCAGCGGCCACGCGTTGGGGCCATCGGAGAAGGCCTTGGCCGGATCGGGATGGGTCTCCATGAACAGGCCGGAGATGCCGACCGCCACTGCGGCGCGGGCCAGCACAGGCACGAACTCCCGCTGGCCGCCCGACGAAGTGCCCTGCCCGCCCGGCAGTTGCACCGAGTGGGTGGCATCGAAGACCACCGGGCAGCCGGTCTCGCGCATGATCGCCAGGGAGCGCATGTCGGAAACCAGGTTGTTGTAGCCAAACGAAACGCCGCGCTCGCAGACCATGATGTTGTCGGCGCCGCCATTCACCTCGCGGGCCTTGTCGACGACGTTCTTCATGTCGCCCGGCGCGAGGAACTGGCCCTTCTTGATGTTGACCGGCTTGCCGCAGGAGGCGACAGCGTGGATGAAGTCGGTCTGCCGGCACAGGAAGGCCGGCGTCTGCAGCACGTCGACGACCGCCGCCACGTGGGGCACCTCGGCTTCGGTGTGCACGTCGGTGAGGACCGGCACGCCGACCCGCTCACGCACCTCGGCGAGGATCTCGAGGCCCTTCTCCATGCCCATGCCGCGGAAGGACTGGCCGGAGCTCCGGTTGGCCTTGTCGTAGCTTGACTTGTAGATGAAGGGAATCGCCAGCTCGGCACAGATGTCCTTGAGCGCCGCCGCGGTTTCGAGGGCCATTTCCCGGGACTCGATGACGCAGGGCCCGGCGATCAGGAAGAAGGGTTTGTCCAGACCAACATCGAAACCGCAGAGTTTCATGGGGATTCCTTTCAGTTGCCCTGCTGGTGGGCGAGAGCAGCCTTGACGAAGGCGGTGAAGAGCGGATGGCCGTTGCGCGGGTTGGAGGTGAACTCCGGATGGAACTGGCAGCCGACGAACCACGGATGGACCTCGGGCGGCAGCTCGATCATCTCGCACAGATCGGTGCCCGGTGCGCGCCCGGAAACCCGCAGGCCCTGGGCCTCGAGCTGGGACAGCAGGGTGTTGTTGACCTCGTAGCGATGGCGGTGACGCTCGGTGATCTCGGCGTTGCCGTAGACCTCGCGGGCCAGGGAGCCTTCGGTGAGCTTGCAGACCTGGCCGCCCAGGCGCATGGTGCCGCCAAGGTCGGAGTCTTCGCCGCGCTTCTCGACCTTGCCGGAGGCGTCGTGCCACTCGGTGATCAGGCCGATGACGGGGTAGTCGGTGTGACGGTCGAACTCGGTGCTGTGGGCGCCGTTCATGCCGGCCACGTCGCGGGCGAACTCGACGACCGCCAGCTGCATGCCGAGGCAGATGCCGAGGTAAGGCACCTTGTTTTCGCGGGCATAGCGGATCGCGGCGATCTTGCCCTCGGTGCCGCGCCGGCCGAAGCCGCCGGGGACAAGGATGGCATCCATGGACTTGAGCGCGCCGCAGCCGTTCTTTTCGATGTCCTCGGAATCCAGGTAGTGGATGTTGACCTTGCTGCGGGTGTGCATCCCGGCGTGATTGAGGGCTTCGATCAGCGACTTGTAGGACTCGGTCAGGTCGACGTATTTGCCGACGAAGGCGATGTTGAGGGTGTTCTGCGGGTTCTGCAGCGCGTCGATGAGACGCTCCCAGATCGACAGGTCAGCCGCGCGGGCCAGGATGCCCAGCTTGTGGCAGACGATCTCGTCGAGCATCTGGTCGTGGAGCATGCCCGGGATGCGGTAGATGGAGTCGGCGTCGAGACACTCGATGACGGCCTCGGGCATCACGTTGCAGAACAGCGCGATCTTGCGGCGCTCATCGGCCGGAACCGAACGATCGGCGCGGCACAGCAGGATGTCGGGCTGGATGCCGATCTCGCGCAGCTCTTTGACCGAATGCTGGGTGGGCTTGGTCTTCAGCTCGCCGGCGGTCGGGATGTAGGGCAGCAGCGTGAGGTGGATAAAGCAGGTGCCCTGGCGGCCTTCTTCGATGCCCATCTGGCGGATGGCCTCGAGGAAGGGCAGCGATTCGATGTCGCCCACGGTGCCGCCGACTTCTACGATCGCCACGTCGGCACCTTCAGCGCCACGCTTGACGTAGGTCTTGATCTCGTCGGTGATGTGGGGGATGACCTGGACGGTCTTGCCGAGATATTCGCCGCGCCGCTCCTTCTTGATCACCGCCTCGTAGATCTGGCCGGTGGTGAAGTTGTTGCGCTTGCTCATCTTGGCGCTGGTGAAGCGCTCGTAGTGGCCGAGGTCGAGGTCGGTCTCGGCACCGTCTTCGGTCACGAAGACTTCCCCGTGCTGGAAGGGGCTCATCGTGCCGGGGTCGACGTTGATGTAGGGATCGAGCTTGAGGTGGGTAACCTTGATTCCGCGGGATTCAAGAATCGCCCCGAGGGAGGCGGCGGCGATGCCCTTGCCCAGGGAGGACACGACACCACCGGTAACGAAGACGTATTTGGTCATGACACGGGGGACTTCTGGAAAGGGGAATGATAGCCGATCCACCCCCCTCTCTTCAACGGTCGAGAGCGGCAAAGCTGCCCGCTCCGGGGCCCAAGGCCGGGCCCACCCCGCCGCAAACCCGCGCTAACGCGGGAAAACGCCTAGTTGTCGCGGATGAAATCCCGGTTGATCTCGCGGAACATCGGCCCCGCGCTGTCGTGCAGCCATTCGAAAGCCACCATCTCGCGGGTCACGATCTCGACGCCGTGGCTGCGCATGCGCGCCAGCGCCGCCTCCTTGTCGACCGGCTTGCGGGAGCCGACGGCATCAGCCACCACAAAAACCTCCTTGCCCTGCCAGCGCAGGTCGAGCACCGTCTGCATCACGCAGACGTGGGCCTCGGTGCCCACCACGACCACCTGCCGGCGCTGCTCGACGGCGGTGCCGGCAAGGCAGCCGTCGGCGACGCAGGAGAAGTGGGTCTTGGTGACCAGCGGCGCATCGCCGGCAGTCGCCCGCAGCGAGGCGGCGGTCGGCCCGAGCCCTTCGGGATACTGCTCGGACACCACCACCGGCACCCCCATCCGCCGGGCCACGCCGACCAGCCAGTCGCAGTTGGCAAGCACGGCCTCGCCGTCGGCGATGGACGGCAACAGGCGCTCCTGCACATCAACCACCAGCAGGCTGGACGTCTCGCGATTCATCAGCATGGGTTCGATGCCTCCAGATCAGGACTGCAGTTCGGGCCGCGCCCGGAAATGTTCGAGGGCGGCCGGGTTGGCCAGCGCCTCGACGTTCTTGACCGGCTCGCCATGCACCACTGCGCGCACCGCCAGTTCGACGATCTTGCCGCTCTTGGTGCGCGGGATGTCGGCCACCTGCACAACCCGCGCCGGCACGTGGCGCGGCGTGGTGCTGGCGCGGATGGTGTCGCGGATGCGAGCGATCAGGGTGTCGTCAAGGGTGAGCCCCTCGCGCAGCTTGACGAATAGCACCACGCGCACGTCGGCCCCCTCCCCCGGCGGCCACTGCTGGCCGATCACCAGCGACTCCACCACCTCCTCCAGCCGCTCGACCTGACGGTAGATCTCGGCCGTGCCTATGCGCACGCCCCCCGGATTGAGGGTCGCATCGGAGCGGCCATAAATGATGATGCCGTCGTGAGCAGTGATCTCGGAGTAATCGCCGTGGCACCATACATTGTCGAAGCGCCCAAAATACGCCGCGCGGTACCTGGCGCCATCCGGGTCGTTCCAGAAGCCGACCGGCATCACCGGGAAGGGGCGCGTGCACACCAGCTCGCCTTTCTCGCCGCGCACCGGACGGCCGGCCTCGTCAAACACATCCACCGCCATGCCGAGCCCCTTGCACTGGATCTCGCCGGGCCACACGGGCAGGGTCGGGTTGCCGAGCACGAAGCACGAGACGATGTCGGTGCCGCCCGAGATCGACGACAGGCACAAGTCGGCCTTGATCTCGCGGTAAACGTACTCGAAGCCCTCGGGCACCAGCGGGCTGCCGGTGGAGAACATCGCCCGCAGCGCGGAAAGATCGTGGGTCGCCCGCGGCCGCAGGCCGGCCTTGGCGATGCCGTCGATGAACTTGGCCGAGGTGCCGAAATGGGTCATGCCCTCGGCCTGGGCGTAATCGAAGAGGATCGCGCCGTCGCCGATCATCGGCGAGCCGTCGTAGAGCAGCAGCGTCGCCCCGGACGCCAGGCCCGACACCAGCCAGTTCCACATCATCCAGCCACAGGTGGTGAAGTAGAACAGCTTGTCGCCGGGCTTCACGTCGCCATGCAGGCGGTGCTCCTTGATGTGCTGAAGCAGCACCCCGCCGGCGCCATGGACGATGCACTTGGGCACCCCCGTGGTCCCCGACGAGTACATGATGTAAAGCGGATGATCGAAGGGCAGCCGGGCAAACGGGATCTCGGTCTGGTCAAGGAAAGGCCGGACGAAATCCGCCAGCATGCGCGCGTGATGCACATGGGAGATGTCGTGATGGGCGTGCACATAGGGCACCACCACCACCCGCTTAACCGAAGGCAGGCCGTCGGTGATGGCCGCCAGGCGCTCCATGCAATCGACGATCTTGTCGTTGTAGTAGTAACCATCGACCGCCACCAGAACCTTGGGCTCGATCTGCCCGAAGCGGTCGAGCACGCCCTGCACACCGAAATCCGGCGAAGCCGACGAGAAGATCGCCCCGACGCTCACCGCCGCCAGCATCACGACGATGGTGTCCGGCACATTGGGCATCCACGCCGCGACCCGGTCGCCGGGCTCAACCCCCATCTCCAGCAGCGCCGCCGCGAAGTGGGCCACCTGGCGGTACAGGTCGCCGTGGCTCAGGCGGTTCTTGACCCGGTCCTCGCCCCAGAAGACCAGGGCATCGCTGTCGTCGCGGCTGCGCAGCAGGTTCTCGGCAAAGTTCAGCCGGGCCTCGGGAAACCAGCGAGCGCCGGGCATCCGCTGCCCATCCTCGAGCACCACGGTGCCCATCTGGCCACGCACCTCGCCGAGCGCCCAGACCGAGGCCCAGAACTCCTGGGGCCGCTCCACGGACCAGGCATGCAAGGCCGTGTAATCGGGCAGCGCCCAGCCCCAGCGACCTTCGGCCTCTCGGGCAAAGGCAGTCATGTTGGCAGCCGCAATACGATCGCCGTCAGGCACCCACAGCGGGCGCTCGGCAACGGGGTAAGTCATCACGCTTCTCCTGATTCCTGCGCCGACCCACGCCGGCGACATCGCTTCGATAACAGCCGCCTAGCTTACCGCGGCGCGCACCGCCTCGGGGAGCGGCACCGACTTGCCGGTCTGCGGATTCATCCACACCACCTTGGAGCTGCCCTCCGCGTAGATGCGCTCGTCGCCCTCGACGAGCAGCTCGTACCAGGTCATCAGGCTGCTGCGCCCGGGCTCGCCGCCGTACATGCGCACGATCACCGTTGCCGGGTAGTTGACCGGGAGCATGAAGGTACACGCTGCGTTGATGATCACCGGCGCCTCGGCATTGTCCGGGCTCACCGCCGAGCCCATCTGCTCGAGCCATTCGACCCGGGTCTGCTCCAGGTAGCGGAAATACACGGTGTTATTGACGTGCCCGTAGGCATCCATGTCGCCCCAGCGGACGGGCATGCGGGACGTGATCAGCAGGCGGCGGCCCGCCGCCAGCATCGGGGAGTGTTCGGCCATCGTGTTGTCTCCTCGGGGAATTCCTGTTGTATGTGGGCGCAAATTTGTCAGGCTGGAGAGCTGTACCGCCGGACGGGAGCAAGGTAACATACGCCACCGTATGGGAGCCAGCGCCGGCGCGCCGATTGCCCTCGTGCCGAGCCGGGGTTACCCTTCGCTCCTAGCCAAAAAAACCAATACGCCATACTCGAGGAGACACAGATGGAACGGGAGTCCATGGAATTCGACGTCCTGATCGTCGGCGGCGGCCCTGCGGGACTCGCTGCAGCGATCAGGCTCAAGCAACTCGCAGCCGAAAAGGGGCAGGATTTCTCCATCTGCCTCATCGAGAAAGCCGCCGAGATCGGCGCCCACATCCTCTCCGGCGCGGTCGTCGACCCCCGCGCCCTCAACGAGCTCTTCCCCGACTGGAAGGCGCTGGGCGCCCCGCTCAACACCCCTGTCACCGAAGACCGGGTGATCTTCCTCTCCGAAACCGGCGGACGGCAGGTGCCCAACGGCCTGCTTCCCGACGCCTTCCACAACGACGGCAACTACATCGTCCGCCTCGGCAACCTGGCCAAGTGGCTGGGCGAGCAGGCCGAGGCGATGGGCATCGAGGTCTACCCGGGCTTCTCCGGCGCCCAGCTGCTGTTCGACGACAAGGGTGCCGTGGCCGGCGTGATCACCGGCGACATGGGCCTCCTCAAGGACGGCAGCGAAGGCCCCAACTTCCAGCCCGGCATGGAGCTGCGCGCCAAATACACCCTGTTCGCCGAAGGCTGCCGCGGCCACCTGGGCAAGCAGCTCGAAGCCCGCTTCAAGCTGCGTGACGGCGTCGACCCGCAAACCTACGGCATCGGCATCAAGGAGCTGTGGGAGATCCCCGCCGACCAGCACAAGCAGGGCCTGGTGGTGCACACCGCCGGCTGGCCAATGGATACGGCAACCTACGGCGGCGGCTTCTGCTATCACCTGGAGGACAACCTGGTGGCGGTGGGCTTCGTGGTCGGCCTCAACTACACCAACCCCTTCCTGTCGCCCTTTGAAGAGTTCCAGCGCTACAAGACCCACCCGGAGATCCGCAAGTTCCTGGAGGGTGGCAAGCGCCTCGCCTACGGCGCCCGGGCGATTGCTGCCGGCGGCCTGCAGAGCCAGCCCAAGCTCGTCTTCCCGGGCGGTGCGCTGATCGGCGATGACGCCGGCTTCCTCAACGCGGCCCGCATCAAGGGCACCCACGCCGCGATGAAGTCCGGCATGCTGGCCGCCGAAGCCGCCTTCGAGGCCCTCGTCGCCGAGCGCAGCCAGGACGAGCTCGCCAGCTATCCGGAAGCCTTCAAGGCCAGCTGGCTGCACGCCGAGCTGCACAAGACCCGCAACTTCAAGCCCTATATGAAAAAGGGCCTGTGGCTGGGTTCCTTCCTGTTCGGCGCCGAGCAGAAGCTCTTCGGCGGCAACGTACCCTGGACCCTCCACAACAGCGCCGACCACACCACGCTGCGGCCGGCCGCCGAGTGCAGCCCGATCAGCTACCCCAAGCCCGACGGCAAGCTCACCTTCGACCGCCTGTCCTCGGTCTTCCTCTCCAACACCAACCACGAGGAAGACGAGCCCTGCCACCTGCAGCTGAAGGATGCCTCGGTGCCCATCAGCATCAACCTGGCCAGGTACGACGCCCCCGAGCAGCGCTACTGCC
>JAEUNU010000057.1 GCA_016789125.1 Zoogloea sp.
CTGGGTCTGGCCCTGTCGGAAGACGAGATCGACTACCTGGTCGATAACTTCAAGCGCATGGGCCGCAACCCCACGGACGTGGAGCTGATGATGTTCGCCCAGGCGAACTCCGAGCACTGCCGCCACAAGATCTTCAACGCCGACTGGATCATCGACGGTCGGCCGATGGATAAAACCCTGTTCGGGATGATCCGCGAGACCCACAAGGCCCACCCGGAGGGCACCGTGGTGGCTTACTCCGACAACGCCTCGGTGATCGAGGGCGCGGCGGTGGACAAGCTCTACCCGGACGCCAATGGTGCCTGGCAGTTCCGCAACGAGCTCACCCATATCCTCGCCAAGGTCGAGACCCACAACCACCCCACCGCGATCTCCCCCTTCCCGGGCGCCTCCACCGGCTCCGGCGGCGAGATCCGCGACGAGGGCGCCACCGGCCGCGGCTCCAAGCCCAAGGCGGGCCTGGCCGGATTCTCGGTGTCCAACCTCGAGATCCCCGGCTTCGAGCAGCCCTGGGAGAAGCACTACGGCAAGCCCGAGCGCATCGCCTCGGCCCTCGACATCATGATCGAAGGCCCGCTGGGTGCCGCCGCCTTCAACAACGAGTTCGGCCGCCCCAATCTGGCCGGCTACTTCCGCAGCTTCGAGCAGAGCGTGCAGGACGAGGTGCGCGGCTACCACAAGCCGATCATGATCGCCGGCGGCCTCGGCAGCATCCAGGCCGAACAGTCCTTCAAGACCAAGTTCGGTCCCGGCACCCTGATGATCCAGCTCGGTGGCCCCGGCATGCTGATCGGCCTGGGCGGCGGTGCTGCCTCGTCGATGGCGACCGGCACCAACACCGCCGACCTCGACTTCGCGTCGGTCCAGCGCGGCAACCCCGAGATCGAACGCCGCTGCCAGGAGGTCATCGACGCCTGCTGGCAGAAGGGCGCCGCCAACCCCATCCTGGCGATCCACGACGTGGGCGCCGGCGGCCTCTCCAACGCCTTCCCCGAGCTGGCCGATTCCGCCGAGCTGGGCGCCCACTTCGAGCTGCGCGAGGTGCACATCGAAGAGCCGGGCATGAGCCCGCGGGAGATCTGGTCCAACGAATCCCAGGAGCGCTACGTCCTGGCGATCGCGCCCGAGAACCTCGAGGTCTTCCGCGCCATCTGCGAGCGCGAGCGCTGCCCCTTCGCGGTGGTCGGCACGGCTTCTAGCGACGGCCGGCTGGTGGTGTCCGACCGCCATTTCGGCAACAAGGCCGTCGACATGGAAATGCAGGTTCTCCTCGGCAAGCCGCCGAAGATGACCCGCAATGTCTCCAGCCGCCAGGTTTTCGTGCCGCCCTTCGACGTCACCGACATCGAGCTGGCCGACGCCTGCAAGCGCGTGTTGTCGATGCCGGCGGTGGCCAGCAAGAACTTCCTGATCACCATCGGTGACCGCTCGGTGGGCGGCATGACCGCCCGCGACCAGATGGTGGGCCCGTGGCAGGTGCCGGTGGCCGACGTGGCCGTCACCACCATGAGCTTCCACGGCTACCTGGGCGAAGCCTTTGCGATGGGCGAGCGCACCCCGCTGGCTACCCTCGACGCGCCGGCCTCCGGCCGCATGGCCATCGGCGAGGCGATCACCAACATCGCCGCCGCCGACATCCGCAGCCTTGGCGACGTGAAGCTCTCCGCCAACTGGATGGCAGCCGCCGGCCACCGGGGCGAGGACGTCAAGCTCTACAAGACCGTCGAGGCGGTTTCGCAGTTCTGCCAGCAGGCCGGCATCTCCATTCCGGTGGGCAAGGACTCCCTGTCGATGCGCACCGCCTGGAGCGATGAAGGCGAGAGCAAGCAGGTCGTCTCGCCGCTGTCGCTGATCGTCACCGCCTTTGCGCCGGTGCAGGACGTGCGCCGCACCCTCACGCCGCAGCTGCAGCTGATCGATGGCGTCGAGACCGAGCTGCTGCTGATCGACCTGGGCAACAACGCCAACCGCCTCGGCGGTTCGGTGCTGGCCCAGGCCTACAACTCGGTGGCGGAGCACGCGCCGGACGTCGATGCCCAGTCGCTCGCCGCCTTCTTCGGGCTGATCCAGCAGTGGCGCAGCGAGGGCTTGATCCTCGCCTACCACGACCGCGCCGACGGCGGCCTCTTCGCCACCCTGTGCGAGATGGCCTTCGCTTCGAAGTGCGGCCTGTCGGTGATGCTCGACACCGTGGCCTACGATCCGTACATGAACGATGTTGACGGCCTCGACAAGCGGCCGGACTCCCTGAAGGGTCGTTTCAACGACATGCTCTTCAAGGCCCTGTTCTCCGAAGAGCTCGGCGCCGTCATCCAGATCCGCCGCGCCGACCGCAGCCGCTTCACCGAGCAGCTCCGCGCCGCGCGCCTCAGCTATCACTTCGTCGGCGAGCCCAATGACCGCGACGAGCTCCGTTTCTGGCGCAACGCCAAGCTGGTGTTCAGCGCCCCGCGGGCCGAGCTGCTGCAGACCTGGTCCGAGACCAGCTACCAGATCGCCCGCCTGCGGGACGACGCCGAGTGCGCGAAGGAAGAGTTCGAGGCCCTCGCCGACGTGGCCAATCCGGGCCTGTCGGTGGCACTCAGCTTCGACGCGGCTGAAGACATCGCGGCGCCCTTCATCGCCAGCGGTGCGCGGCCGAAGATCGCGATCCTGCGCGAGCAGGGCGTGAACTCCCAGGCCGAGATGGCGGCGGCTTTCGAGCGGGCCGGCTTCGCGCCCTTCGACGTGCATATGTCCGACCTGCAGGCCGGCCGCGTGCACCTGGCCGACTTCACGGGCCTCGCGGCCTGCGGCGGCTTCTCCTACGGCGACGTGCTGGGTGCGGGGCAGGGCTGGGCCAAGTCGATCCTGTTCAACCCCATGCTGCGCGAGCAGTTCGAAACCTTCTTCCAGCGCGCCGACACCTTCGCGCTGGGCGTCTGCAACGGCTGCCAGATGATGTCCAACCTGGCCGAGATCATCCCGGGGGCCGACTGCTGGCCGCGCTTCCAGCGCAACCGCAGCGAGCAGTTCGAGGCGCGTTTCGTGATGGTCGAGGTGCAGGAGAGCCCGTCCATCCTGCTCGCCGGCATGGCTGGCAGCCGGATGCCGATCGTGGTGTCCCACGGCGAAGGTCGCGCGGTGTTCCAGGGCATCGACGCCCAGGACAACGCTAAGGTCGCGCTGCGCTACGTGGATAACACCGGCGCCGTGGCTGTCCGCTACCCGTTCAACCCGAACGGTTCGCCCGAGGGCATCACCGGCCTCACCACCCCGGATGGCCGTTTCA
>JAEUNU010000087.1 GCA_016789125.1 Zoogloea sp.
GCGCCGATCTGATCGGCACCTGCGGCCTGCCGGCGGATGCCTTCTTCGCCGACGCCTTCAGCTTCTCGAACGACACCAAGGCTGCCTGAGCCCGGCACCGGATACCTGCGCCATGAGCAACGCCACCCTGATCACCCGCGAGCCGGTCATCAACAAACAGTACCAGATCACCGCCACCCGGCTGATCGTGCATGCGGCCACGGTCGCCCAGGCGGTGGAAGGCCTGAAGGGCCTGGCCGACGTGTGGCCGGCCACCCACCCGGTGTTCATCAGCCTCTACCGGCTGGTGCCCACCCCCGACCTGCTCGAATGGACGGCCCCCCCCAACGCGATGGTCGAGATCCCCACCCAGGCCATCGCCCACCCGCTGACGCTCTCGCTGATCCCCCGCCTTCAAGAGGCCGGCATCAGCCTCAACCTCACCTGGTACCAGCCCGACACGGTGGTGCCGCCCAACGTGCCGTGGCGCTTCGTGATCATCGACGCCAAGCGCCAGCCGCTGCCCGCCGCCCCCCCAGGCCTGGCGATCGCCTGGGGGCTGGCCGACGTACCCGACTTTCGCGACGCCATCGCCCAGGGCTACGACGGCGCCTCCGGCTGGTTCTTCCTGCGCGGCGTCAAGACCGACGGCAAGCTCGCCCCGTCCCACGCCCAGATCGTCCGCCTGCTCAATCTGGTGCGTCGCAACGCCGAGGTGAAGGACATCGAGAACGTCCTCAAGCAGGACGTGGCCCTCTCCTACAAGCTGCTGCGCTACATCAACTCCGCCGGCTTCGGCCTGATGTGCGAGATCCAGTCCTTCCGCCACGCAGTCACCATTCTGGGCTACGAAAAACTGCATAAATGGCTTTCCGTACTGCTCATTTCGGCCAGTCGCGACCCCTCCGCCCCGGCCCTCATGCAGACCGCCATCGCCCGTGGCCGCTTCATGGAGAAGATCGGCAGCGCCTTCTTCGAGAAGGGTGAGCTCGACAACCTCTTCATCACCGGCGCCTTCTCGATGCTCCACCTGCTCCTCGGCGCAAGCCTGCAGTCGGCCCTCGAGGAGATGCACCTCCCGCCCCCCATCTATGACGCACTGGTAAGCGGCGACGGCGTCTATGCGCCCTTCCTGAAACTCGCGCGGGCCCTGGAAAGCTTTGACGAAAAGCAGCTCGCCGCCCTCGCCCATGACCTGCACATCACGCCCGACGAAGTGAACCGGGCCCACCTCGAAGCCCTGGCCTTTGCCGACAGCCTGCAGTTCGGCTGAAGCGCCCTCCCCTCCATGTCCAGACTCTGACCCCCGGCGCGAAATGGGTCACACTCTTTCGCCCAAGCCCGACCTCGGGCACGCATAAGTCACAGGCAGCAGGCGGGAGGCTACGGTTAGAATTCAAAGCACTAAATTTATGAAAACCGTGCTTCGTCTTTATGCCCACGACCCGAATATTCAAAATGCGACGTCCTTCAGCAGTTCCGACATCGCGTCTGCCCGCTTTGCGCGAAAGCGCAACGGCGCTGCTTCGGGTTCTTTCCAACGGCAACCCGAGCACGCAGGACATCGCCCGCTGCATCTCCTTCGACCCGGTCCTGGTCTTTGAGCTGCTGCTCACCGCCCCCCTCGGCGGCAACGAACCCGAAAAGCTCCTCGACGCCATCGCCAACCGCGTCGCCGGCATCGACGCCGGCCTCCTGCAGGGCTGGTCCCTGCGCCACGTCATCCAGCACCCCCATCGTCGCATCGGTGCCCGCTCCCATCGCCACCACACGCTGCACAGCCAGTTCGTTGCCGAGCTGTCCCTGCACCTGGCCCTCGAGACCACCTACCCGCGGCCCGACGAGGCCTATTGCGCTGGCCTGATGCACGACCTCGGGCTGCTGTGGCTGGGCGAATACAGCGACGACTACCGCCAGATCCAGCTCGACGCCATCGACGAGCGCGCCCTCGCTGCCGCCGAATGGGAGCGCTACGGCTTCGACCACGCCGAGCTGTCGGCCGACCTCGCCGCCCGCTGCGGCTTCCCGCCCAGCGTCGCCGACGCCATCGCACTCCATCAGGCCGAGCCGGAAGGCATCCTCAACGCCCACCCGCTGGTGCGCATCCTCGCCGCAGCCGAAGAGCTCGCCGGCTACCGCGGCAGCCAGTCCGCCGCCAGCCTCGAGAGCGCCAGCCGCCTCACAGGCATCGAGGGCAGCCTCCTGGTCAGCCTGATCGCCGACACCGCGCGCAGCCTGCAGGACCGGCTGAAGGGCCTCGAGATGAGCATCGAGCCGGCCATGCTTACCCAGCCCTGGGCCATTTCGGCCGACAAGAGCGAGCCGGCCGTCGACACCAGCATCGCCCGCACCGCCCTCGGCGCCTTCGCCCGCGGCGCCTTCAGCAACGGCGGCATGGCCCGCCAGGGTTTCGATCTCGCCAGCCGCCTGCTGCTCGGCCTCGACGCGCCGGTGCTGTTCGTCAGGAACTTCAGCGAAGACTTCCTCGTCGGCGCCGCCAACCCCGTTCACCCCGGGCTGGAGCAGCTCCAGATCCCCGTCGCCGACGAGTACAGCACGCTGGCGCAAGCCTTCCGCGACGACACCGAGTTGCGCTTCCAGAACGGCGCCCGCCCGCCCGGCCGGAGCACGGCCGACTGGCAGCTCGCCCGCTGGCTCGAGTCCGACGGCCTGCTCTGCGTGCCCTGGAACAACCCCCACGAAGCCGGCGTCGCCGTCTTCCCCTGCGCCAGCAACGAGATCCCGGGCGACGACGTCGAGCCCGGCCTGCGCCGCACCGTCACCCAGGCCGCGACCGCCCGCATGTCCGAGCGCCGCGCCGACGAGAGGATGCGCCAGGACCTCGAGGACAGCATCGCTCGCCGCTATGTCGACCACGCCCGGCGCATCGCCCACGAGGCCAGCAACCCGCTCACCGTCATCAAGACCTACCTCGGGATGATCGACGAGAAGCTGGACGACCCGGCCCTCAAGGAACAATTCGCCCTGCTCAGCGACGAGCTCGACCGGGTCGGCTCCCTCGTCCGCCGCACCAGCGACTTCAGCTCGATCACCCCCTCGGGCCCGTCCCACAGCGGCGTCGCCGAGATCCTCCACGACCTCCGCGCCCTCTACGGCGAGGCCCTGTTCTCGCGCCGCGGCATCCATTTCGAGCTGCGCGCGCCGGCCAACCTGCCGCCCGCCGCGATCCCGCCCGACGCCCTCAAGCAGGTGCTGCTCAACCTCTTCAAGAACGCCGCCGAGGCGATACCCGAAGGCGGCAAGCTAACCGTCGCGGCGGTCGCCGGCATCAACGCCAACGGCAGCCGCTGCATGGAGATCCGCGTCGTGGACAACGGCCCAGGCCTGCCCGCCGAGCGCATCGACACCCTGTTCACTCCCAACGCGCGCAGCAACGACAAGCCGGGTGGCAGCGGAATCGGCCTGCCGGTGGTGCGCGACCTGGTCACCGCCTACGGCGGGACCATCCTGTGCCGCAGCCAGCCCGGTTCTGGTACGCTCTTCCAGATATTCGTGCCGCTGGCAGCAATGCCCTGATTTGATGCATCATTGCGGCACAAAGTAAAAAAGCATGTCCGGGAGTCACGATGGTCATCCCCTGGGAAGGTCCGTTCTTCCCAACCGACGAGAGCCGGCGCGCAGCCGCCGAGTCCCTCATCCGCATTCTTGTCGTCGACGATGAACCGTCCCTGACGCGCTCCGTCGCGGCCCTGCTCCAGAGCAAGGACCGCCTGATCGAAGACTGCGGCTCCGTCGCCGAAACCCTCGCTCGCCTCAACACCCGCTCCTACGACCTGCTGATCATCGACTATCGCCTGCCCGACGCCTCCGGCCTGGCGGTGCTGGACTGGCTGCTCAGCCACGAGCGGCGTGAATCCGCCATCATGATAAGCGGCGAAGAATCGATGGACGCCGCCATCGGCGCCCTGCGCCGCAGCGCCGACGACTTCCTGCTCAAGCCCTACAGCCCCGAGCAGCTCCGCCGGGCCGTCACCAACGCCCTGCTCAAGCGTCAGGTCGAGCGCAACAACCGGATCGTCCACCAGCGCCTGCAGTCCTCCGAGCAGATGCACCGCTACATGGTCGAGAACTCCCTCGACCTGATCTACACGCTCGATGCCGAGGGCCGCTTCAACTACCTCAACCAGCGCGTCGAATCACTCCTCGGCCACCCCCGAAACGACCTGATCGGCAAGCACTTCTCCGAGATCGTGCACCCCGAGGACGTCGACCGGGCGCGTTTCTTCTTTGCCGAACGGCGCACCGGCCCGCGGGCCGCCAGCAACGTCGAGCTGCGCCTCAGCCGCAACCCCTGCGGCCCCGAAGGCAGCGACGACGACGGGCCGGTGAACATCGTGCTCAACGCGATGGGCATCTACCGGCGGGCCGACTCCCGCGCCCCGGCCCACTTCGTCGGCACCTACGGCGCCGCCCGCAACCTGCCCGCCCTGCGCCGGCGCGACGACGACACCCCGGCGCTCCACAACGGCTACCACGACCCGCTCACCCAGCTGCCCAACCGCGAGCTCTTCCACGACCGCCTCAACCTGGCCATCACCCAGGCCAAGCGCCGCAAGGGCCTCATCGGCGTCATGCTCATCAGCATCGACCGCTTCCGGCAGATCAACGAAACCCACGGCCGCGGCGACGGCGACACCCTGCTGCGCGCCATTGCGCTCCGACTCAGGCAATGCCTGCGCCGCGGCGACACCCTGACCCGCCACCGCGGCGACGAGTTCATCGCCCTGCTGCCCGACATCGGCAGCGAACCAGACGCCCGCGCCATCGCCGAGAAGATCCAGCAGGCCTTCCACACCCCCTTCCCGATCGGCGAGCACCCCTTCGTCGCGTCCCTCAGCATGGGTATCGCGATCCACCCGCAGGACGGCAACAGCGCCGACGACCTCATCCAGCACGCCAGCGTGGCGATGCACCAGGCCAAGGGCAACGGCGGGGGGTTCAGCTTCTTCTCCCCCGAGATGCATTCAAGCTACCGCACCCGGGCATCCCTCGAAAAGGAGCTGCGCCAGGCCGTCGCCCGCAACGAACTCGAACTGCATTACCAGCCCCTGGTCAGCCTGTCGCAGGACCGCATCAGCGGCATGGAGGCCCTGGTGCGCTGGCGCCACCCCACCCACGGTCTGGTGGCGCCGTCGCGCTTCATCCATTCGGCCGAGGAAGCCGGCATCATCCACGAGATCAGCCGCTGGGTGCTGGACACCGGCTGCGCGCAGATGGCCGCCTGGCGCCGGCAGTTCCCCGAACTGCGCCTCACCACCAACCTCTCCCCGCGCGATTTCGAACACCCCGACCTGGCCGACACGGTCTCGCGGGTGCTCGGGCGCCACGGCCTGCCCCCGGGCAGCCTCGAACTCGAGGTAAGCGAGAGTCTGCTGTGCAGCGATGTCCAGCACATCGCCCCCTGCCTCCGGGGTCTGCGCGAGCTCGGCGTCGGCATCAGCCTCGACGACTTCGGCACCGGCTATTCGTCCCTCGCCAGCCTGCAGCGCTACGGCATCAGCCGCCTCAAGATCGACCGCAGCTTCGTCAAGGACATCCAGAACACGGCCAGCCAGCCGGTCATCAGCGCGATCGCCGGCATCGCCCGGGGCTTCGACATCCGGCTGGCCGCCGAAGGCGTCGAGCGCGGCGAGCAGCGCACGGCCCTCGAAGGCCTGGGCTGCGACGAAATGCAGGGCTTCCTGTTCTCCCGCCCCCTCGATGCCACCGCCGCCGGCCAGCTGCTCGAAGGCTTCCGCCCCTCCCGCCTCGTCGCCGGCCACGCCTGACCGCCGGCGTAGCCCGGCTGCCTTCGTCACGTCGCGAAGGCGTCACACAGGGCGCTTAGATTGCCTCCATCGCTCAATCCAGCAGGAGACCGCCATGGGAGTCTTTCGCCTCGTCCTCGCCCACCCCGCGCGCCCGGATGCCCCGCGCATCGTCGCCGAGCACCTCGACCCGGGCCTGCTCAAGCAGCGGGGCTACGAGATCGCCCGCAGCCTGGGCGACGAAGCCGCCCTGTGGGCCGCGCCGGCGGGAAGCGGGCGCAACCCGTGCTTCGCGCTGCACTGCCGCAGCGGCCACGCCCTGTCCATCGTCCCCCACCAGGCCGGCGAGTAAGCCGCGCCAGCCACCGGCGCTACTCCTGCCCCTCCCGGACATCGGCCAGGTAGCGCCGGCAGGCGTCGCGCAGGAAGGACACCTGGGCACGGTAGTTCGTACACCCCTTGCACATAGCCAGGTGCAGTTCCAGGCTCATTTTCTCGGCAAGACCGAGCTTCCTGTCCTGGGCCTCGGACATGAGGCGGGTGGCTTGTCTGCAGCTCAGCATCGGGTCGGCTCCGGGGAAAACCAGTTCTTGTCGAGGCACCGGCGCAGCCCGTTGCGCGCCCGGTGGAGAATGACGTTGCAGTTGCCGGCGGTGATCTCGAGGGCCCGGCAGATCTCTGCTGTCTCGAGCTCGAGAAACTCCCGCATCATGAAGACGCGCGCGGTGCCGGCCGGCAGGTGATTGAGGCAGGCATCGAACACCGCCCAGAAGCGCTGCTGGACGAGAGCCTCCTCCGGGTCGCCCCAGGCGGACGGCCGGGCGTCCGGGGCCCAGTGCTCGTTGGCCTTGAACAGCGCTTCAAAGGCCTGATCGAGCCCGGCCTCCTCGGGCGACAGGGCCGACACGTTGGTGACGCGGCCGCTCACGCGGAAGTGATCGACGATCTTGTTGCGCAGGATTGCGAAGATCCAGGTCTTGAGCGCCGCGCGGCCTTCAAAACGTCGCGCGCCGGCGAGGGCGGCGGCCAGCGCCTCCTGGATCATGTCCTCCGCGAGGGCGTCGTTGCGCAGCTGCAGCCGCGCAAACTTGAGGAGATCGTGGCGGAGCGCCGTCACGAAGACGTCGTCCATCAGGGGGCTGGAGTCCGGGCTCATGAATGCTGCGTGCCTCCCGGCGCGCTATGGAATCCCTGCGTTATAGCGCGAGATGCGATCCAGCACCACCCGCGCCGCCGAGGCCAGGGATGACATCGCACCGCCGGCGATGGCCCGCCGCAGCTCATCGCATACCCAGGCGGCCCGCCAGCCAGTGGTCCGCCGAATAAGGCCCGGCGCCCCGGACGATCAGCACCAGCAGCACCGTGGCCCACACGCCATGGGTCGGGTAGGCATCGGGGTAGACGAAGAACTGGATGGTCAGGGTCATGCCGAGCAGCGCGAGGGCCGACAGGCGCGTGGCCAGCCCGAGCAGCAGCAGGACGGGAAACACATGCTCGGCCAGTGCCGCCAGAAGCGCCGCCAGCATGGGCGGCAGGAGGGGCAGTCGGTACTCGTTCTCGAACAGGAACAGCGCCGACTCGGCCAGTCGCGGCCAGCCGAGCTGGTACTCGCCCGAGATCAGGTCGATCGCCAGGCCTTCGATCTTGGTCTGCCCCGACTTCCAGAACACCGCCGCAATCGAGAAGCGCCCGAGCAGCAGGATCAAGCCGTCGGGCCTCGCCGACAACCAACGGGTGATGCGGTCGAGCGCGCGGAGCGCCGGAGAAGGCAGTGGATCCTGCCGGGTGCCGAGAGGCGTGTTCATGAAATGCTCCCTGAAGGATGCAGTGCGGTGACGGCCGACTTCTGCAGCAGCAGGCCGAGGGTCGCGGCGAGGTCGAAGCCCACCCCGAGGGCCATCGCCTCGTCAGCCGCCTGGCCGAGGGGCCGCCCGGACTGGAGGGCCGCGATGAAGACGCCACTGGCGGGTGGAATCCCGATGACCTCCACCTCCAGCCCGGGGCGCAGCACCAGCGCCGTCTCGGCCGCCTCCGGCAGCACCGCCGCGAGATCGCCCACCCCGTGGTGTGCCGCCCACAGGGAGACCACCGCAAAGCGCGACGACAGCACGGCCAGCGACGGCTGCAGCCCGAGGCCCAGCGCCGGCAGGCCCGCCTCGTCGGCCAGCCGGGCGGCGAGTGCGGCCTGGCTCACCGGGGCCACATCGGCGGCGTGGCAGGCCACGACCCGCAGGTATTCGAGGCGCGCCACGTCGGCCAGATAGGGCAACCCCGCGGCGGGCGGAAAACGGGCGATGAAGCCCGGGAAATCGGCACCGTAGCAGGCCAGCACCGGCGAGCGGGGTGGATGGGCGCGGGCATGGGCAGCCGCCATCGCCCGGAAGAAAGCATCGCCCACCAGCTCACGGGTCACCATAAAGCCGTCCGCCAGGGCATCGACGAGGGCGACCAGCACGTTGTTGCGATAAACCTGAAAGCGCCGCGCCGGATCCGAGCCGTTCCAGGCCACGAGGCCCGCAGGACAAGGCTGGTCCGGGTCGAGCAGGGCGCGGGCGAAGTCGTCCCGGGCGCTCATGGCGCCAGCTCCTGCAGCATGCCTTGGGCACAGCGGGCCTCGGCCAGCAGCACGGGCAGCGGCGGGATGTCGTTGTCCCGCTCGATCAGCGTCGGCATTGGCCCCACCCGCCCGAGCAACCGGCGATAGAGCGCCCACACGGCCTGGGAAACCGGCGCGCCGTGGGTGTCGATGAGGAGCGAGTCGCCCGCCGCGTCGGTGTCGCAGGCGAAGCCGGCCAGGTGGACCTGCCCCACCGCCGCGAGGGGCAAGGCTTCGATGAAGGCCCACGGGTCGCGCCCATGATTGACGCACGACACATAGGCATTGCTCACGTCGAGCAGCAGCCCGCAGCCAGTGCGCACCACGACCTCGCCGAGAAACTCCGCCTCGCTGAAGGTCGACGCAGCGAACTCGACATAAGTGGCCGGGTTCTCGAGGAGCATGCGCCGCCCCAGGCGCGTCTGGACCTGGTCGATATGGGCGCACACCCGGATCAGGCTGTACCGGTCGTAGGGCAGCGGCAGGAGGTCGTCGAGGAACACGCCACCATGGCTCGACCAGGCCAGGTGCTCGGAAAACGAATCGGGCGCATAGCGCTCGATCAGGGCGGCAAGGCGATCGAGATGCACCGCGTCGAGCTCACCATCGCCGCCGATAGACAGGCCGACGCCGTGGAGGGAGAGGGGGTAATGGCTGCGGATCTGTGTGAGGTAATGGTGGAGGGGCCCGCCCTCCACCATGTAGTTCTCGGCGTGGATCTCGAAGAAGCCGATCTCCGGCTGCGTCTCGAGGATGGCACGAAAGTGCTCGGGCTTGAGGCCGAGCCCGCAGCGAGGCGGCAGGCAGGCAGGCCCCGGCGCAGCGGCGCCCCGTGCCGGTGATGCGGGGTGGACGGGTTTCGGCATGGCGGGCGCTCCGCGTCGGGACCCGGGGCTCAGACCTTCTTTTCCTTGAACTCGGCCAGCTGGCCGTGGCCGGTGGGCGAGCTCGGCGACGCCGTCTTCTCGCAGGAGCCCTTCGGCACCAGCGACCAGGCGTTGCCCTGGTAATCCACCTTCGAGGTGCCGGCGCAGGTGGTGCCGGCCCCCGCCTTGCAGTCGTTCTTGCCCTTCAGGGCGACGCCGAAGCACTTCTCCTTGTCGGCCATGCGGTCCTGGGCGGCAGCCGGCGCAGCGGCAAGGCTGAGGGCGGCGCCCACGGCCAGCGCGAGGGAGGCGGCCGAGATCGACTTGGTGGTGATGGCACTCATGATGTTTCTCCTGTCAGGGTGGGGATGCCGGAGGCTCCGGCAGGACCGCCGGAAATCCGACGCCTGCCCATTAGTCGGCGCCAGCCTCCAGCCATTACACCCATGCGGAAAAAAACTTCGCCCTCGAAAAAGGAGCCCGTGCGCCACCGCCATCAAGAGGCGCAACACACCTATCGGCTGTTGCGCGCTGCCATGTGGAAGGCGTCCAGCAGCGGCGCGCAATCGAGCAGATTGCTGCGCCCCGGCGTGTGGAACTCCGGGTGCCACTGCACGCCGACCACGAAGCCCCGCCCGGTGTGGCGGATCGCCTCGATCATGCCGTCCTCGGTCGAGGTCGCCTCCACCACCAGATCCCGCCCCAGGCTGCGCACGCACTGGTGGTGGATGGACACCACCTGCCCGCCCGCCACCGGGCCGAACCAGCGCGCAAACTGGCCGCCCTCGGCAAACTGGACCTCGTGGCTGTGCCCGTCGTAGGCATCGGCCTGGTGCCGCGCCGGGCCGGTGAACTGGGTGGGAATGTCCTGGTAGAGCGAACCGCCGAAGGCCACGTTGATGAGCTGCAGGCCCCGGCAGATGCCCAGCACGGGCTTGCCGGCCTCGACGAACTCATGGAGCAGCTCCATCTCGTAGGCATCGCGCACCCGGTCGCCGGCCCACTCGTCCTTCAGCGGAGCCTCGCCATAGGCCTCGGGGCTCACATCGGCGCCGCCCTGCAGCACCAGCCCGTCGAGGTAATCGGCGTAATCTCGGAGGCGGATGTTGCTACGGTGAATGGGGCCGTCCTTGAGGATGGACGGCACCATCAGCACCAGCACGTCCCGCGACATCACCCACTGGGCAATCGACTGTTCGAGCACCTGGAGCGTCTTCGACTCGATGCCCATCGCACCGTCCCGCGGGTGGAAGAGCCGGGCCGAAAGCCCGATCCGGATCGTCTTGTGGCGTGCCATCTCGACCCCCTTAAAGTCGTCAGATATCCGACAAGGGCTTTCCCTCGCTGGGCGAGTCCTTGACGAGGAGTTGCGCGATCACCTCGGCCAGCCCCAGGTGGAGCCGCTCCAGCGTCTCGTCCGGCAAGCCCTGCAGGGCCCGCGGCAGGATGCCCTCGACCGGCCCCGGCGCCGTCGCCAGCACCTCGACCGCCTGGTCTGTCAGCTGCAGGCCGACGCGACGCTGGTCCTCGGCCTTACGGGTCTTGGAGATCAGGCCCCGGGCCTCGAGCTTGTCGACCAGCTGGCTGCAGGTGGACTGATGGATGGACAGGCGGCCGGCCAGCTCCGAGACCCCCACGCCGGGCGTGTGGGCGATTTCGTGGAGCAGCCACAGCTGCGAGCCGGACACCCCGCAGCATTGCTCCACTTCACGGAAATGCTGGCGGACCGAGCCGAAGATCAGCCGGAACTGCTTCAGGACAGCGAGCGCCACGGGGTCTGCAGGGGCTTGAGGAGTGAGGGTCATCGGGATTGGCGTTTGCGAAATATATTTTCGTAAATTATATTTGTACCAATGCTTTTTTAAAAGCGTCCGCTGCTGACTCCCATGCCCTTCCGCCGCCCTCCCCCGCAAGCCGCCCTCCTGCACCGTCCTGGCCCGTGCCGGCTGCGCGGCGCCCCCGACGGCACCCGGCCGCCGCGCCCTGCCACCGGAGCCCAGCGCCCATGATCCCGCTTCGCCAAGGTTGGGAGGCGCTGCAGGACAGGCTCTTCTTCCTGCCCCCCTTCCCCGACCAGCTCGACCCGCTGGCCCTCTTCGCCCTGCTGCTGGTGGCGGGGCTGCTGGCCGGCGAAACCCTGTTCCGCAGCTTCGGCCTGTCGCGCATCGTCGGCTACGTGCTGGCCGGCGCTGTGGCCGGGCCGGGCGGGCTGGGCTGGCTCGACCGGGAAACCGTGGCCCTGGCCAAACCGGTGGCCGACGCGGCCCTGGGCCTGCTGCTCCTCGAGACCGGGCGGCACCTCGACCTCCGCTGGCTCGACGCCAACCGGAGCCTGCTGGCCAGTGCGCTGGCCGAGTCGGCGCTGGCCTTCGTGACGATCTTCGCCTTCGCCCTGCTGGCCGTAGGCCTGAGCCCCGGCTGGAGCGCTGCCACTGCGGCGATCACGATGGCCTCGGCGCCGGCGGTGGTGCTGCTCACCGCCGAGGAGAACCGCGCCCAGGGCCAGGTCACCCAGCGCACCCTGCTGCTCACCGCGATCAGCTGCGCGCTGTCCTTCGTCGTCTTCGCGCTGGTGCTGGGCATCGTCCATGCAGAGCAGGCCGGCAACTGGCTCAACGCCATCGTGCATCCCCTGTGGGTGGTCTGCGGCGGCGCCGGGATCGGGCTGCTGTGCGCCCGGCTCGCCCTCGCGATCGCCGCGCGGCAGGCCAAGGGCTCGGTGGCCCAGGTGTTCATCCTGGTCGCCGTGGCGCTGCTGGCCATCGGGGTGGCGCGGATGCTGGCGGTGCCGGTGTTCCTCAGCCTGTTCATGATGGGCGCGGCCCTCAACCTCAGCGACCGGGGCAAGGTGCTCGCCTACACCCGGCTGCCCGAGGGGCACTGGATCCTGGCCATCGTGCTGTTCGTGGTGACCGGCGCCATGCTGCCCCTCGACGACCTGGGCTGGCTCACCGGGCTGCAGGCCCTCGGCCTCCTCGTGGTGCGCGGCCTGGCCAAGTTTGCCGGCGTGATGGCCACCGGCCGCCACGACCTGCCGGGGGCCAAGCGCCGGCTGGTGGGCATCGGCATCCAGCCCCTGTCCGCCACCGCCATCTTCATGGCCGCCGAGCTGGCCGCGATCTACCCCGAAGTCAGCGGCCATGCCCTGCTGCTGCCCCTGCTGGCCGCCGCCCTGATGGAGCTCGCCGGCCCCCAGCTGTGCCGGCATGCACTGAGGCAGGCCGGTGAAACCGAACAGACCCCCGGAGCACAGCGATGAGCGACCTCTCACGCCTCCACTTCACCGCCAGCCGCCCCCTCACCCTGGGGGTCGAGCTGGAGCTGCAGCTCGTCTCCCTGCGCGACTACGACCTCACCCGCGCCGCCACCGACCTGCTCAGCGGGCTGCGCTACGACGACCGCTTCGGCGAGATCAAGCTGGAGATCACCGAGAGCATGATCGAGGTGAACTCCCGCCCGCGGCAGGACGTCACCGCCATCGCCGCCGACCTCGACGGCCTGCGCCAGGTGCTGGTGGACCACTGCCAGCGCAACAACATCGCGATCTGCGGCGGCGGCACCCACGCCTTCCACCACTGGCCCGAGCGGCGCATCAGCCCCGGCGAGCGCTTCGCCTTCCTCAACGAGCGCTATGGCTACCTCAGCAAGCAGTTCACGGTGTTCGGACAGCACATCCACATCGGCGTGCCCACCGGCGACGACGCCATCTGGCTGACCCACGCCCTCAACCTCCATGTGCCTCACTTCGTGGCCCTGTCGGCCGCCTCGCCCTTTGTCGACGCCACCGACACCGGCTTCGAATCGGCCCGCCTCAACGCCGTTTCGGCCTTCCCGCTGTCCGGCCAGGCCCCGGACGTGGCCGACTGGGCCGGCTTCCTCGACCACATGGCGCTGCTCCAGTCCTGTGGCGTCGCCGAGAGCATCAAGGACCTGTACTGGGACGTGCGCCCCAAGCCCGAATACGGCACCGTGGAAGTCCGCGTCTGCGACACTCCACTCACCATCGACCGGGCCACCGAACTGGCCGCCTTCGCCCAGTGCCTCGCCCGCTATCTGCTGCGCGAACGGCCACCACTGGCGCCGGCGATGCAGGCCCTGGTGGCGCGTTACAACAAGTTCCAGGCCTGTCGCTTCGGCTTCGCGGCCGAGCTCGCCGACCCGGTGCGGCGCTGCAAGTCGCCCCTCGCCGAGGCCCTGCCCGCACTCCTCGATCAGCTCGCCGGCGACGCCGACGACCTGGGCTGCCGGCGCCAGCTCGACCGCCTGCGCGCGCTCGCCGGGAGCCACCAGGGCGACGCCGCCTGGCTGCGGCAGACCTACCGGGCCACCGGCAACCTCCACGACCTGACCCGGACCGCTGCCGAGCAGTTCGCCCGCCCCTCCTCCTACTGCTCACCCACCTAGGACGCCCCCGTGCAGACCCGTTCGCTGATCCTCTCCGCCCTGTTCGCATCGGCGCCGGCCCTCGCCACCGAGCCGTGTTTGCTCACCCCGGGCCAGCCCCCTGCGGCCACGGGGCAGCAACGGGTGAGCCCCGACAACTGGCTCAACCCTGGCTACCTGCGTTTCGGGCTGTCGCAGGTGCCGCGCTTCATGCCCGGCGTCCGCGTGCAGCCCGCGACGCCCGCCCCGGCCAGGGCCGCCGCGGCAACCCAGATCGACCTGGACCGCGTCACGCCGATCGACCCCGCCGACGACACGCGCAAGCCCCTGCGCTTTCTGCTCGACAACCGAATCGACGCCGACGGCGTGCAGGTGCTTCACCGCGGCCGGCTGGTGCTCGACTACCGGCGCAGCGGCTTCGACCCGGCCCAGCCCCGCCTGCTGCTCGAAGCGACCCGCCCGGTGCTCGCCATGCTGCTGGCCCGCGCGGCGGCCGAGGGTCGCGTCGCCCGGGAGAAATCCATCAGCCGGGTGATCCCCAAGCTCGCCGACACCCGCGAGCTGGCAAAGCTGTCCCTGCAACGCCTCATTGACGGCCGCACCGGGCTGCAGTGGTCAGCCTCCGACAGCCGCCAATGGCAGCAGGAAGCCGGCTGGACGCCCGGCGGCAGTGGAGCCGGCGTGCGGGCCTGGCTGGATGCACGCAAGCAGTGGCCCCGCAGCCGGGGCGAGGACGGCCTCGACCTCGCCGGCCCGGAGGGGGAGCTCCTGCTGTGGGCCACCGAGAACGCCTGGAAGCAGCCGGCGCCCGCCCTGCTGTGCGGCTTGCAGAAAAGCATCCGGGCGCGCGACCCGGCCTTCTGGGCCAGCGATCCGGCCGGCACCGCGCTGGCCGACGGTCTCGCGCTCAGCCTCGGCGACTTTGCCAACCTCGGCCAGGCCTTGCTCGACGCCCGCAACCAGCCCGGGCGCCGGGGGCTGGTGCCCGCCGGCTTCGTGGACACGGTCGCCACCCCGGCCGATCCGGACGCCACAACCCCGGCCGCGCTGCGGGGCCTTGCCAGCGACGCCAGCTGGCAATACCGCATCGCCCATCCGGGCGGACGCGGCCATCACATGGTGATCATCGGCGCCTACGGCACGAGCCTGTATGTGGACTTCGACCACGGCACGGTGATCGCCGTCTTCGCCTCCCATGCCGAAAGGCATTCGCCGCTGCTGCTGGCGAGCCTGCGCAATGTGTGGGATGAAATTGCCCCCGTGGGCAGCCCCCCGGCGGGGCGAAGCAGGAACGCCGGCACGGATCTGCCAGCGCCGCCGCTGGGCCGGTGAGCCCTGAGGCGGCGGCCGGCCCGGTCCGCGCGGCGAGTCGGATCAGCGCCGGAAGGGCAGCAACTCGCCGGGGGTGAAACCCTTTTCGCGCAGGCGCGCCTGGGCAGCCAGGGCGTCGCGCCGGTCTGCAAAGGGCCCGACCAGGACGCGGGTCTCCAGGTGGGACGGCACCCCCTCGGCCGACAGCCGGGCCCTCAACACCTCGGCCTGCTCGGCAGTCGGAAAGGCCCCGAGGGGCAGGTAATAGGCGCCTTCAGCGGACGCCCGCGGGGTGGGTGCCGCCGCGGCCACCTGGGCCGGGGCCGCGGGGGAAGGCCGCGCTGGCGCCGCCGCAGCCTGCACGGCAGCCGGGGCCTGAGCGACGGCGGGCGCTGGGGCGACGGAGGCCGTCACGCTCTTCGGGGCCGGCGCCACGGCCTGCTGCGGGACCGTCGGCGTTGCCGGCTGGTCGGTTTTTTTCACGGTTTCGACGCGGGCCGGCACCGCCGGGGCAATGACACCCTGGGCCGGCCGGGCCGGCGGGCGCCCCCCTTCGGTGACGCCTGCCGGGCGTTCAAGCCGCTCGGCGCGGGCAGGCCTGGCGTCAGGCGGCAGGCTCGGCGCCGGCGCCTCCTCGGCCGGCACCACGGGGCGTGGCACAGCCTCAGCCCCTGCGCGGAGCACGTCGGGCGGCGCGTCGCGCCCGGGCTCGGGGGCAACCTGGGCCGGCGCGATCGGCTTGGTGGGCAGGGCCACCTCCTCGTCGGGCTCCGGCGGGCGCGACTGGTAGTCGAACACGGCCAGCCCCCCCAGCAGCAGCCCGATCAGGCCCACGGCCATGCCGGCCCGAACCCACAACTGCCGGCGGGTGTCATCCTCCCCCACGGCATCCGCTTCGGCGGTTTTCCGCTCTTCGCTCATGCTCCATCCTCCGCCCGCGCCAGCGCGCACACCAGTTCGGCCTCCGCCACCGAGATCCCGCAGTGATCGGCGATCTGCGCCGCCGTCACGCCCCGGCCGGCCAGCAGCATCGCCTCGGAATGCTGGGGCGACACCGGGCGCACATACTGCTGCGGCGCCTGGGGCTGCAGCGCCTGGACCTCGGCCCGGGCCAGGGTGCCCTGGATCTCGTTCATGTCGAGCCGCATCGCGACCAGCTCGCTGCGCAGGAAATCCTGCTCGGTACGCAGCTGGCCGATGTCACGGCGCAGCTGCTGGATCTCGAGCTCGTTCATCTCGGCGAGGGGAATTTCGGGCAGGGCAGGACGGGGCTCTGCGGCCGCGGCCACCGCCACGGGCGGCGCATCGACGACCTGGGTCTGGGGGGCGGCTTCGACGACGGCCCGGGCCCGGCGCGGGAGCGCGAGACGGAAGAGAATGACCACCAGATACAGGGAGAGCACACCGACCAGCGCCCAGATCGCCTCCCTCACACCAAGCTCCATCATCGTTGTGGCTCCACTGGCCCCGGGATGGCAAGGGCTCGCGCACTGTAGAGGTGCACCGGGCACCCCGGATCGGCGGCGCCCCCCGGGCCAGGTTCAGACCCGAACGCCCCCCATTTCGAATGGAACCCAATTCTCTC
>JAEUNU010000129.1 GCA_016789125.1 Zoogloea sp.
CCAGCAGCCCGCCGGCGCCGGCCGGCTCGACATGCACCCGCACCCGACCCCGCGCCCACTTGCAGGCGTTGTCGAGCAGGTTGCCGAAGAGCTCGAGCATGTCCTCGCGGTCCACCGGCAGGGCGGTGTCGGGCGCCTCCAGCTCGATCGCCACGCGCCCATCGCCGTGCAGCCGCTGCAGCACATCGACGAGCACCGCCAGCTGGCTACGCACCTCGAAATTCGACCCTACCGGACCGCCGCCCGACAGCCGAGCCCGGTGCAGCTCGCGCTCCATCGTCTCGCGCATGCTGTCGAGCTGGGTGCGCAACCGGGCCGCCAGCGCCGGGTCGCCACGGCGGCCGATCTCGTCGGCATCCTGGGCGAGCACGGCCAGCGGCGTCTTGAGGGCATGGGACAGGTTGCCCACCGCGTGGCGGATGCGGGTGAGGCGCTGGGTGTGGTGGTGGGCGAGCCGGCTGACGGCGTCGAGCATGGGCTGGACTTCGGCCGGCGCGGTGGCGTCGATCGCGGCCACCTCGCCGCGCTCCAGGCGCCGGCAGGCGGCCACCGCCTCGTCGAGGGGCGCCAGGCCCTGGAGCAGCACCCGGCGCTGCAGGATCAGCAGCAGGCCGAGCGCCAGGGCCAGCGCGACGAAGGTCTTGATGCGAAAGTCGGCGATGGCGGCGTCGATGGTAGTGACGTCCTCGGCCACTACCAGGGTCACCGGCAGCCCGCCGCCGGCATCGGGGAAGCGCGCGGCGAACACCAGCAGCGCCTGCCCGGCCGGCCCGTCGCCGCGCTGCACGCGCTCCACCGCGCCGCCCAGCTCGGGCATCGCGATGTCCTCGTCCCACAGCGAGCGGGAGCGGATGAGCTGCTCGCCCCGCTTGATCAGGAAGTAATGGCCCGACAACGGCAGCTCATACACCGGCCCCACGCCGGCCAGCATGGCCGGGTCGATGTCGCGCCCCGGCGCGGCGGCTGCGGCGTCGAACAGGCGCACGTAGAGCAGGTCGGCGTCGTGGTGGAGGCGCGACAGCACGTAGTCCTCGACCAGCCGACGCGGAAAATCCTGCAGGCTGACGGCCAGCAGCGCACCGGCGGCGAGCAGCACCAGCGCCAGGGTGACCGACAGCCGCTGCCGCAGGGAATTCATCGCCCACACGCCGGCCGCCTCACGCCTGGCTGCGGAAGAGATAGCCCTGGCCGCGGCGGGTCTCGATGCGCGCGTTGCCGAGCAGGATGCGCAGCCGGCACACGTAAACCTCGATCACGTTGCTGTCACGCTCGGCGTCGAAGTCGTAAACATGCTCGGCCAGGTGGCTCTTGGAGTGCACCACGTCGGGGTGGCGCATGAAGTAGCGCAGCAGGCGGAACTCGGTGGCGGTGAGCGTCTGCTCACCGCCGTCGGCATCCACCAGGCGCTGGCGACCTTCGTCGAGGCGCCATTTGCCGACCTGCAGCTGGGGCGCCTGGGCCGGCGCGGCGCGGCGCAGCAGGGCCTGGATGCGGGCGACCAGCTCTTCCATGTGGAAGGGCTTGCCCAGGTAGTCGTCGGCGCCGGCCTGCAGGCCCTCGACCCGCTCGGCCCAGCCATCGCGGGCGGTCAGCACCAGCACCGGCACCCGGTTGCCGGCCGCCCGCCAGTCGCGCAGCACGGCGAGGCCGGGCTTGCCGGGCAGGCCGAGGTCGAGGATCACCGCGTCGTAGGGCTCGGTGGCGCCCAGGTGGCCGCCGTCGATGCCGTCGGTGGCCAGATCGACGGCATAACCCTGGCTCGCCAGGTGGCTGCGCAGGCCCTGGCCGAGGGCGGCGTCGTCCTCCACGATCAGCAGGCGCATCGCTCACTTCTCCCGGCGGTTCAGCAGGTCGCCGGTGGCCGCGTCGAGCTCCAGCTTGTGCATCTTGTTGGCGTTGTCGATCAGCTTGACCTCGTAGACCAGCCGGCCGTGCTCGCGCTCCAGCTCCAGCCCGACCACCTGGCCGGGCTGCACCTTGCGGCTGCGCATCAGGATCTCCTCGGCCGGCAGGATCTTGCCGGCTTCACGCAGCTGCCGGACCTCCTCGACCCGGGGCCGTTCGCCGGCCACCGCGGTGAGGGCGAAGGACACCGCGCAGGCGAGCCCGCCGACGATGAACAGGTGGGGCAGGAGTTTCATGGCTTCAATCCTCGCAGGGCTGCGGAAGAGGGCAAAGGCGAGCAGCATCGTTTAACGTCCGCGGCGCAGCTTGATGCCGGTGATCATGGCGCCGATCAGGTTGGTGCGCTCGAGGCGGCCCATCACGATGGCCGCCGCCGCGTGCAATCCTGCCAGCCCGAGCAGCGTCTCGGCGAGCCCTTCGTGCAGCTCCTCGAGCCATTCGTCACCCCAGAACATGTCGGTCGTCTGCAGGTGGCCGGTGAGGCCGAGGGACAGCACGAGGGCCATCAGGGCCAGCATCATCAGCGCGCCGAAGGGATTATGGCCCACGTGGTGCTCAGGTTTGCCGGCAAGCAGGGCGGCCACGTGCCGGCGCAGCCGCGCCGGCGTCGGGAAGAAGTCGGCAAAGCGCGCGTGGCGGCTGCCGATGAAACCCCACACGATGCGCGCCGCCACCAGCGCGCTGGCGGCGTAGCCTATCCCCTTGTGCAGCGTCTCGCCTTCCTCGACGAGAAAGTTGAGGAACACGCAGGCCACCAGGCTCCAGTGGAAGATGCGCACGAAGGGGTCCCACACGCGGACGGCCTCGGTCGGGGGGAGCGGGTTCATGATCGGCTCTCGCGCTCGAAGCGGGCGTCAGCGGGACGCCACGACGGCACCGGTCTGCGGGTCGAAGTAGATCTCGACCTTCTGGCCATCCTTGTCGAAGCCGTAGATCTCGTAGCACTGGCCCTTGCTGACCTTGAAGGTCTTGATCTGGTAGCCCTGGGCTTCGAGCCGGGCCTTGAGGTCGGCCTCCTTCATCCACTTTTCCGGGGGCACGTTGCAGGTGGGGCCGGCCACGGCGGTGCCGGCGAAGAGGGTGGTGAGCAGCAGGGCGGACAGGGCTTTCATGGGGATCTCCAGGTTCGGGTTGGAACGCCTCGGCGAGACGTCGATGACATTCTCGCCGCCCCCACATGAAAGGAAGCTGAAACAACGGGGCATTCAGGACATTTGCAAAGCAGCCCACAGGACAGGCGGCTCCAAAGCGCAACAGCCCAGGCCGCAGGGCGTGGGCTGTTGCAGTGCCGGGGACGTTTGCCGGTCAGCCGAAGCTGTCGCCCATCAGCGTGTTGAACCAGGTCGTCATCTGGCGGAAGTTGCCGCTGCTGACGCTCGCCGATTCGATGGCCGTGGCGCCTGCGGTGTTGCCGCCGTTGGCGGCCAGCACCATCTTGCGGTTGGCGCCGTCGTACTGATACACCGCGGTGAGCCACGAGGCGGTGCCGGCGGTGATCGGCGAGTAGCAGGCCGAGTTGGCGACGGGCGACGGGTCGGGCTGCTGGCCGGCCAGCAGGCGGACGATGGCGTCGGCGCAGATCTTGGCCTCCTGGTTGGCGACGTGGCCGGCTTTGGGCAGGCCGCAGCTGGAGGCGTCGCCGATGACGTGGATGCCGGGCTGGGCGGTGGATTCGTAGCTCAGCACATCCACCACGCACCAGCGCCCGTCGGCGCTGTTGTTGAGCCCGGCCGCGGCGAGCCAGCCGCCGGGGCTGGAACCCGTGGCGCGGTGCGGCGGAATCGGGTTGACCGCCTGGGCGTCGATCACCTGCGGGTTGCCCACCGCATCGAGGTAGCTCACGCGCCGCGTCAGTGGGTCGATCTGGATGCCGGTCACGCCGGCCTCGTAGCGGACGACGCCGGCGTGGGTGACACCGAAGGCATGGGTGAAGGTCTCCCGCTCGGCCTGGATGGTGGCGTTCTCGTCGAGGACGATGACGCGGGAGCCGGCGCCGCGATAGGTCTTGAGGTAGTCGGCGACCAGGCAGGCCCGCTCGTAGGGCCCCGGCGGGCAGCGGTAGGGCGCCTTGGGGATGGTCATCACGAAGATGCCGTTCTGCATCGTGGCGAGCTGGCTGGCCAGCAGGCTGGTCTGGGGGCCGGCCTGCCAGGCGTGCGGGGTGCGGGTGGCGTAGTCGGCCTGGGTGAGGCCGTAGGCGTCGGCAAACTCGACCCCCGGCGCCACGACCAGCCGGTCGTAGGGCAGGCTGCTGCCGTCGGACAGGGCCACCGTGCGCGCAGCGGTGTCGATGCCGACGACCCGTGCGGCCTTCACCGCCACGCCGTACTTGGCGGCCAGGCTGTCGTAGCCGTAGTCGAGGGTGGCGATGTTGCGGCTGCCGTTGAGCACCAGGTTGCTCATGATGTTGGAGGTGTAGCGGGCGGCCGGCTCGACGAGGGTCACCTGCAGGCCGGTGCCGCCCCACAGGCGCAGGTATTTGGCGGCCGTCGCGCCGGCCATGCCGCCGCCCACCACCACGATGCGGGCACTGAGCCCGGTGTTGGCGGGGGTGAAGCTGGTGTTGGCGCTCTCCTCGTAGTGGTTGTCGCTGTCGTCGTCGTCCGAGTCGGCGAGGGCCAGGCGGCCGAGGCCACCGAGCATGCTGGTGCCGAGGGCGGCGCCGGCCAGCATCAGCAGTCGGCGACGGGAGGGAATGGTCTTGATGGGCATGGAGGTCTCCGGTCCTTACTGCTTGAGGTAGGCGATGATCGCGTCGAGCTGGGCGCTGGTGTAACCCTGGGCGTGGGCCGCCATGATGTCGTTGCGGGCGGGCTTGCGGAGGTAGTCCCGGACCTCGGCGGCATCCGAGCCGCGAATGCGGTCGAAGCCGCCGACCCCGCCGGTGCCGTGGCACTGGAAGCAGTTGGAGGCCAGCAGGCGCCCCGCCGTGCTGGCCGGCTGGCTGACCGTGGTGGCGGTGCCGGCCCGGCGCGTGAAGGTGTTGATCGCCTCGGCCTTGCCGGTGCCGCCGGCCAGGCCGCTGTAGGCGCTGCCCCCGTTGCGCTCGTCGAGGCGGGTGGCCGCCCGACCGAGGCTGTAGTCGCGGGAGCTTTCCATCTCGAGGCGGAGCTGGTCCATGGCCTTCAGGCTGGCCTTGGCGCTGGCGCGGCCGCCCTGGCTGCGGAGGGCCTCTTCAAGGGCGTCTTCGACGGCATCGGCCAGATCCCGGCCGGCGCTGGCCTGGCTCAGGTTGGCACGGACGACGAGCTCACCCACGGTGGCGGGGCTGTTCTGGGCAACGATGACGGAGGCGAGCTTGCGGAGCACCTTTTCCTGGGCCGCCTGGGCGGTGTCGCTGCCCTGTTCGGCACTGGCCAGGAGCTGCACGGCCCGCTGCAGGGCCACCTGGCGGGTGTACAGCGCGGGCTGGCTGGCGAGCGCCGCGACCGGGTCGGTGGCCAGGTCGGCCACACTCAGGCCCAGCGCCGACGCCACCCGGGTCCGCGCGGCGTCGAGGCTGAACCCCTCGGCCACGAGGGCATCCACGAGGCTGGTCAGCGGTGACACCAGCTGGCCGCTGCGGGCCCCGTCGGCGCGAGCCGTGAGGATGCCGGTGAAGGCATTGCCGGTGTCGGTGTCGACGCCTCCCGTGACCACCACCCGCAGGCCGGCGAGCGGGCTGGAAACCTGGCTGTAGTCGAGGCTGTAGCGGCCGTTGGCGTCGGTCGTGGCGGTGGGTTCGCCCGCATCGGGCAGGCCGTTGCCGTTGACGTCGAGGAGCACCCGCGCGCCTTGCAGGTAGCCGTCCACGGCCGTGCCGGAAAGGGTGGTGGCCGAGGCCGGGCTGCTGGTGTCGGCACCGCCGCCGCCCCCACCGCCGCAGGCGGTCAGGGTGACGGCCAGGGCACAGCCGAGAAGTTGCGGCCACGGGGGCCGGGCGCACGTTGAAAGCTTCTGCATGGGGAGTCCTTGCATTCCGGGTTGCTCTTGCTGGGGGATGTCGTCGTCCGATTATCGACACCCAGCCTTAACCCAGGATTAATGATGCCCGGCTAGGCGCGGATGACTCGCCCGTCACGATGGCCACCATTCCGGGGCGCGCGGATGGCAAGCCTTCACGGCCGGATGCAAGCGCTGGGCCGGTGAAAGGCGGCACAAGCGCCACGCAGGCGCTCCCGGGGCCGGCGGCGCAGGGTCAGCCGTTCAGGCGGAACTCGATGCGCCGGTTGCGGGCGCGCCCTTCGGCGGTGTCGTTGCTGCCGAGGGGGCGGTCGGGGCCGGCGCCGGAGGTGGTCAGCGAGGCTGGCGGGATGCCCTTGTCGATCAGGTAGGCGCGCACGCTGTTGGCGCGGGCCAGGCTGAGCTCAACGTTGGCCTCGCGTTTGCCGGCGCTGTCGGTGTGGCCGATGAGCTGCAGACGGGGCGTGCCGATGCGCTTGATCGCGTCGGCCATCTCGTCGAGGATGCGGCTGCCGGCCGGGGTGAGTCTGGCCGAGGCGGTCTCGAACTCGACGACCCGGTTGGACAGCGTCTTGTCGAGCACCCCCTGCCCGCCACCGGCCACCACCAGGCCGTTGTCGATGGTGTAGGTGGGGTTGAGCACCGTTGCCATCTCCGAGACCACCTGCTGGCGCAGGGCCTCGTTGGCCACATTGCCCTGGAGGGCGATCCGGGTGCCGCTCACCTGCAGGCGCCCGCCGTGCACCTGGCGGAGCCGCTCGGAGAGCAGGCGGGCCATGTTGTCGGCCCAGTTGGGGGGCGGCACGACACCCCCCACTTCGAGCCGGTCCACCACGTTGGCAGCGCCGTAGAGCGCCCGCAGCTTGCCGAGGATGGCGGCGCGGGCGGCCTCGTCGGGCACCGTGCCGGCGGCGATCAGCTTGCCGGCTTCGTCGGGCTGGGGCTGGGCCACGGCGGGCAGGCCGAGGTGCAGCAGCAGGGCGGCCAGGATGGCGTGGATCTTCATGCTCATTCCCCCAGGAAGACTTCGCGAAAACTGTTGACGACGAGTTCGAGCCCGATGCCGGGCTGGGCGAGGTAGCTCGCCAGCCGGGCGACGCCGTGCTCGCGGATGAGCGCCGGCTGGGCGTCTATCCATTCGGGGTCGACCAGGCTGACAGCCTGGGTGGCGGCCGGCGGCACCAGCGCGTTGGCCAGGGTGTCGGCCGCCGCCCCGCGGAAGCCGATGAAGAAGTGGGCCGGCACCGCGCCGCAAGGGATAAGCAGCTGCAGCTCCAGCGCGGTGCCCCGCAGGAAGGCGCTGACCAGGTACAGCCACAGCCCGGCCACCTGGCGCGCCGCGGCCGGCTCGGCGGGCAGCGGCAGGATCAGATCCTTGTCGATGCCGCTCGAGGGCTGGCCGAGGACCGGGCGCATCAGCAGGCCGATCGCCAGGATCACCCGCGCCACGGCCTCGGGGCGCACACCCAGCAGGTCGGCGAGGGTCACGAGGGTGGAGCCGCGCACGAAGGCGCCGAGGGGGTCGCCCTGCATCGCGGCATCGAAAAGCGCGCCGCAATCGACGGCTTCGAGCTCGCCCTGCCAGGCGGCTGGCGCGGCCCCGGCGACCGCGGCCTGGGCACAGCGGGCCAGCTGCGCCCAGGCCTCGACGAGGCCGCAGGGCGCGCAGCGGAACATCAGGGTGTCGCCCCGCTCCACCGCCGCGGCGGCGAGGAAGGGGAAGCGCCGGCCGGAGGCGTCGATGCTCGGCCGCAGGTGGCCCACCACCGCCACCCCGCTGCGGGCGCCGACGAAGGCGAAATCGACGGGGCAGGCCGCGTCGTAGGCGACCTTCCAGCCCGGGTCTGTGGAGATCAGCTCCATCGCCCCCGACACCCAGCTGTCGAGCATGCCGATCAGGGGGTGCTGGCCGGCGCCCTTGACGAAGTCGCCGCGGCCGGGGACCTTGCCGAAGAAGGTGGCGGACACCTCGCCGGCCCGGCTCATCGCGCGCCCCCCGCCGCGAGCTGGGCGATGGACGCGGCGGCCGCTGGCGCCGGTGGCGCGGAGCCGGCGGGCGTTGCGACAGCGCTGCCGGCCACCGCGACGGCCCGGGCCGGCAGCACCAGGCCGCCCAGGCCGCGGGCCCCACCGCCCTGGGCCGACGGGGCCGCCGCCTGCACCTGGGTGCTGCTGACGACGCGCAGGTCGACACCCACCTCGACGCCCTCGCCGGCCCACGCCAGCCGGAAGCTGCCGTCGGCCTGGCGGGTACGTCGGGCGGCGTTGATCATCTTCTCGAGGCCGAAGCGGCCGGGCACGTTGATGACCTCCACCGTGCGGCCGTCGAAGGTGGTGGCGACAATGCGCGCCCCCGGCGCACCGGCGGCGCTGGGCCACACGAAGTTGTTCCACTGGGTGGGGCCATTGCGGTAATCGAGCTTCTGCCCGTCGATCTCGACGACGAAGCCGGTAGTGCCGGCGGCGGGCTGGGGGCGCAGCATGAACACCGTCTGGGCCTGGCCGGCACCTCCGCCGCCGCCCGCGTCGGCCGCGGCGCCGCCTTCGAGGGGCGACACCCAGCGGGCAAAGCCGTTGCCGAACTCGGGCTGCAGCACCAGCCCCAGCTCGCCCCAGGTGCGCGGGGCGACGGTGTTGCCGCGGCGCACCACCAGCGCGCCCATCGCGCCATCCACGTACTTGGCAATGGCGCCCTCGGGCCCGAACATCTGGGCGATCTCGGCCGGCGAGGCCTCGATGCCGGCCTTGGGGGCGAAGGGGTACTTGAGGGCGAGCTTGCGGTTGAAGGGCTCGTAAACCTGGGCCTCCCAGGTCTTGTTGAGTTCCTCGGAGGCCGGCTTGATGACTGCCGCGTAGCTCTGCAGCAGCGGCCGCAGGAGCAGCGGGCGGAGCACCGCGCGCTGGGCGTCGGGCATGCCGGTGAGCATCTGCTCGTCGACGAAGCGCAGCCCCTCGGCCAGCTCGGAGCCGCCGCCGTCGAGGGTTTCGCGCATCAGTTTGAGGGCGCCGGGGCCGGGGTCGCCTTGGTTCTGCAGCCCGTTGAGGCGGGTGCGGACTTTCGAGAGCTGCTTGAGGTAGGTGTCGAGCAGCGGCTCGCCGCCATCCCGCGGCAGGGCCAGGCGGCCGAAGCCGGCGAACTCGCGGCCGATCGGCCCGAGCGGGATCTCGACGGGCTTCGTCGGCATGTTGACATCCACCTTGACGGTGGCCGGCGACATCTGCAGCACCGACTGCCTGAACCAGTCGAAGAAGCCCCGCTGGGCGCGCTCGAGGCCGACGTTGGCCAGCGACGGGTTGTCCCAGGCGGTCTGCTCGACGATGGCCTTGACCAGCTTGCCCACCGGCGAGGCCTGGGCGTCGCCGAGGCGGTTCATCGCGGTTACGGCCTCGGGGAAGCTCTCGAAGGTGGCCACGCTGATGCCAAGCACGAACTGGCGCCAGGCGTCGGCGTAGTCGCGCTTGTACATCTCGACGAGGGTTTTCTGGATCTGCTCGGGGCTGCCTTCGAGGGTCAGGTCGTCCTTGGCGCTGGTTTCGAGCACCCAGTCGACGCTCTTCTGGGCGCTGGTGGCGGCGTCCTTGATGGCCGGCTGCACGTAGTCGCGCCAGGCCTCGACGGTGAGGGCGCCGGAGACCACGTGGCTGCCGCTGACCAGCCCGGCGTTGTCGGGCCCCACGATGCCGGCCACGCTGACCGGCGTGAAGCGGGTCGACGCCCGCGCGCGGATCTCGGCATACACCCGCTCGGCCGCCGGCATGCCGCGCACCACCCGGCGCAGGGTGTCGCGGGTGTCGTCGACGAGCGACAGGTTGGTGTGAATCGTCGGCCAGTCCGCGGCGCCCGCGTGGGCCAGGTGGAAGGACAGGATGCGGCCGGCCGAGCGGATCATCTCCTCGCGGCTCATGGTGCCGCGGTTGGCCTCCAGCCAGGCGCGCCAGAAGCGGGTGATCTGGTCGGAGAGGTGGCCGGCGTCGAGGTGCTCGTGGCTGGCCAGCATGAGGTAGGTCTTGAGGGCGTTGTAGGCGTCGTCCACGTCGCCGGGCCGGGCGGCGCGGTAGGGCTGGCCGGCCGCCGGGCGCGGGGCGGGCTTGTCGTCGGCCCGGGCCTGGAGCGTGTCGCCCTGGGCGTGCACCTCGGCCAGAAAGGCTTCGAGGGCCTCCTTTACCGGGGTGAGCATCACGCTGGAAACCCCGGCGAAGTATTCACGGCGCAGTGCGTCGGCCATCTCGCGGCCCTGGTAGAGGCCCAGGCCCAGCGACAGCGGGTGGTCGTCGTTGAAGCGCTCGAGCTGGGCGAGGCGGTCCTGCAGGATCTCGAGCGCCTGCAGGCGCGACTGCAGGTCGATGCGCCCTTCCTGCACCTTGGCGGCCTTGGCGAGGTCCTGCGCGACGTTGTCGAGCAGGCTGCGGTTGTTGAGGTAGGACCCGCTCCAGCCAGCCAGCGCCAGCCCGAGCACGGCCAGCGAGGCCAGCACCGCGCCCTGGCGCAGCAGGGTCTTGCGGCGGGAGCTGTGCTGGCGCACCAGGTTGCGGTCGGGGAAGACGACCTTCGAGAACAGCTGGCGCAGGAAGTAGCCGTGGTTGCCCGTCGTCGGCGGCGGCGCGGGCGCATCGACGAGCCCGAAGCGGCGCACGATGTGCGGGTTCGAGACCGGCTCGAAGTCGGCCCCCTGCAGCGCCGAGCTGAGGTAGAAACCGCGGAACACCGGCTTGAACTGGAAGGGGTTGTCCTCGAAAAGCGTCGCTACGAAGGCCCTCAGAGCCGGCCGGATCGCCGCGAACTCGGCCGGGAAGGTGAGCAGCCCGGGCTCGGCGGCCTCGCCCTGGAGGCGCGACAGCTGGGCCACGCTGATCGCCCGCAGGCCCTCGTAGAGCGCATCGAAGTGGCGGTCGAAGACGGCCAGCAGGTCGTCGCCGCCGGAAGGACTGCCGGGCAAGGTGGCGCCCCACACCCGGTCGCGCTCGGCGGCATCGAGATCCTGGAAGAAGGCGTGGAAGCCGGGGATCAGGTCGGCCTTGGTGAACAGCACATACACCGGCGCAAAGACTTCCAGCCGCTCGGTGAGCTCCTGCACCCGCTGGCGCAGGCTCCTGGCGAGCTGGATCGCGAAGCCCGGGTCGCCGCCCACCAGCTCACCGATGCTGACGGTGACGATGACGCCGTTGATCGGCGCCCGCGGGCGGTGCTTCTTGAGCAGGCCGAGGAAACCCAGCCATTCGCTGCGGTCTTCCTCGTGGATCGCGTAGCGCCCGGCGGTGTCGAGCAGGATGCCCTCGGTGGTGAAGAACCAGTCGCAGTTGCGGGTGCCGCCGATGCCCTTGATCACCGCGTTGCCGCCGTCCTCGAAGGGAAAGGTCAGGCCGCTGTTGACGATGGCGCTGCTCTTGCCGGCGGCGGGGTTGCCGATGGTGATGTACCAGGGCAGCTCGTAGAGCGCCTCGACCCCCGAGTGCTGGCCGAGGCGGGAGGTCTTGATGGTCCTGACCGCCTCCTGCATGCGCTGGCGCAGGGCCTGGACCTCGGCCGCCGCGGCGTCGCCCGGGGCCGGCCCGGCCTCGCCCTGGCGCTCGAGCAGGGAGCCGATCGCCTCGCCGGCACGCCGCGCCCGGCGCCGGCGCACCAGCCAGACCACCGCCCAGGCGACGACGATCAGCCCGCAGGCCGCCAGGGCCCAGGCCATCGCCAGCTGCAGCGCCCGCGCGCCCAGCAGCACGATGGCACAAAGGGCTGCGACGCCGATGGCGGAGAGCACCCGGGAGTCAGCAAGAAGGCGGTGGAGTCGGGACATGGGACGGGTCTCGCGGTCAGGGGCGTGGTGGCTGGCCGGGCGGCGGCACGGCCAGGGGGCGGACGAGCAAAGCCGCCCGCGGGGAGTCATCTTGATTGCCGAGGCACAGCACCGGGCCACCGCAGGCCCGAGCCCGGCTGGCGGCACAGGCCAGCGCCACCAGGCCACCGGCCGGCGCTGCGCTGCCGACGACCCGCCCGGTGGCGAGGCAGTCCGCCAGCGGGTCGAGGCGGGCGCCGGCCGCAGCGAGGGCTTCGAGCACCTCAATGGCCTGGCTGGCGTGCTGCCCGCCATCGCCCACCAGGGCCATGAGCTGCGCCCCGTCCAGCTGCCAGGCGGCCAGCACTTCGCGGATCAGCGGATTGAGCGAACGGCCGCCGGCCCCCGTCGCCTGGCCGGGGCGGCCCATCGCCAGCCGGCCGAGCTGCACCGGCGCCCGCGGGCCACCCGCCAGCCGGAGCGCCTGCACCGGGCTGGCGAGGAGCAGCGCCACCCCGCCTTCGCCGGGCACCCGCCGCTCGGGGTGACCGGCCGGGGCCAGGCGCCTCCGGGCCGTCCAGCCGGCAAGGACGCGCGCATCGAGGGCCGACACGGCCGAGGCCAGCAGCACCAGGCGCTCGGCGTCCGGCTCGCGGTTCAGGGCCACGCAGATGTCGTCCACCTGCCGCAGGGCGGCCGCGTCGTCGGCCGCGGGCACCAGCGAGAGCTCGCAGCGGCCGGGCGCGAAGCCCGCGAAGTAGGTGCGCTGCAGCCAGCTGTGGAGCCACGGAAAATGGGCCGCATCCCAGTGGGCCGGCAATAGGCAAATGCAGCGCAGTTGCAGCCCCGGCCGCGGGGCGAGGCCGGCAATGCGCTGGAGCGCCTCGCGCAGCACGCCGTCCAGCAAGGCCAGGCTGCGCAGCACCTCGTCGCTGGCGAGCCAGGCCTCCTGGGCGGGCAGGCCGACCTGCAGGCGCTCGCCAAGGCCTTCCACGTCGAGCCCCTCGACCTCGGCAACGAAGACCGGGAAGCCCGCCTCATCCACCAGCCGTGCACTGGGCCGCGGACGCTCGCCGGCCCCGACCGCCGCCCACAGCTCGGCACCGGAACGCCCGCCCGGCGTGACCATCCAGGCATCGAGCAGGCCCAGGCTGAGGCCGCACTCGGCGACCGCGCGGTACCTCCGGGTTGAGGCGACGGGGTCTTCATCGAGCGTCGCCGCCCCGGCAGGCACGGCGACCGGCTGCAGCGCAAGGACATGATCGATGAAGCCACGCAGCAGGAAATACCCGCCGATCAGGGCCAGCGGCAAGGCGCCAAGGTGAAGGGCGAGGTCGACGGCCGTGGGCTCGTGGCCCTTGACATCCCACCAGCCGAGCACCAGCCCCCACACGAAGGCGGTCGCCATCAGGCATCCACCCAGGGTATTCAGGAATGTTGGCCCCATGTCGTCGCTCCGGCTCAGTCGGCCCCGGGGGCATCGCCCGCGGGTGGCTCCGGCGTGGCCGCAGCCCGGCCCAGCACGCCCTTGCGGCGCAGCTCGACGTGCCCGAGGTCGCGCATCTTCCAGCGCCCGCCCCAGGTGAGCCCGGCCTGCTCGGCGATCTCGCCGTAGAGCTCGTAGCCGCGCATCGCCCAGGGGTCGCGCTCGGAGATCACGACCTTGCCGTCGCGGAAGAAGGCCAGATCGGCGGCCAGGCCGTGCTGGTGGTAGCTCATGTTGGCCCGCGCCTGGGTGACGTGGCTGCCCTGCTCGAACAGCCGGGCCTGCCGCTCGGGGCTGCGGTAGCCCTCGATCAGCGCCATCCGGTAGCCGTGGCGCTCCTCCATCAGCTTGAAGACGACCAGCAGGCGCTGGGTGAACTCGGCGTCGAGCAGCCGCCAGTTGCGGCTGGCATGCACGATGCCGGGGCGGACCTGCTCGACCTCGCGCGTCGTGAACACCGCCGGCGGCAGGGGCGGCGGCGGCACCAGCTGCTCGCCTTCGAGGAGGACCGCGATCTGCCTGTCGGTCGCCCTCTGCTCGTCACCGAAATCGAAGATGGCCGGCCCACGCAGCCCGAGCACCAGCAGGGTCGGCACCACGAGCAACAGCAGGGCGCCTGCCAGCTGCACCGGATGCGCCGCCAGCGCGCCGCCCAGCCGCCGCGAAAACCGGGACACCGGCGCCCCGCCCGTCACCACGACACCCCGCCATGCCGCTGCCAGGCGGGCCCGCTGCCCCGGGAAGACACACAGCAAGGCGCCGCCCGTCACAGCCAGGAAGGTGGCGAGAACGCCATACACGATCATGACGTCCGCTCCGCGCCAGCCCCGTAACGGCCCCACACCCGGGGCGTGGCCGTGCCGCAGCCGCACAGGCCGCGCGCACCGACGACAGGGAAACGGGGGTCAGGTTTTCGCATACGCAGTCATGACATCAGGAAAGCAGCTCTCGATCGGCGGATCTGGCCAGATAAACCAAAAAACCCCACGGCCTATGGCGATGTCGTTTAAGTCTAATACAATTGGATTTCATGTGTAATCCGGAATTGTAATGACGCACGCCATCGGCCCGGACGGGCAGCCTCGACAAGCCCCCCAGCTCACCCCCCGGGCCGCCGGCACCCCGCGGCCGGCGGTGAGCATCCTGAGTGACCTCAGCCCCGGCCGGGTGCGGCTTTCGCCGACCATCGCCCCCCGCCCCGCCAGATGGAAGTGGGCACTGCCCCCGGTGCTGCTGGCGCTGGTCGGCGGCGGCTTCCTGCTGGGCCGGCAGGCCCCCGGGCCGACGCCCGCGCCGCCCTTGCCCGCGGCGGCCCCGGCCAGCATCCCCAGCGCCCCACCGGCGTTGGCCACCGTGCCTGCCGTCGCAGGCGGAGGCGCGATCATCCGGGAGCCCGCGCCTCCACAGCCCGGCATCCAGGCACCCGACGCCACCCCCAGCCCCCAGGCAAACGTCGCCCCCCCACCGTCACGCCCCACGCCGCGCCATCACGCGTCGCCAGCGCGATCGGCGGCGGCGCCCCAGCCAAAGCCAGCCGCAGAGCCCGCGGGCCAGGCCGTCGAGCGGGACGTGGACATCATCACCGCCATCGTCAGATGAGCCGGGCTGCAGCCATCAGGCAAGGCCGTCACCCTTGACCTGGATCAGGCGAACCCCGCCACGGCGGCCTAGAATTCTCCCACTGCCACCGTCATCCGGAGAGGGGAATCACCATGAAACCGACCCGCATCGCAGCGATCACCGCTCTGCTCGCCGCACTGCACTGCGCCTACCCCGACGCCACCACGACGAGCGCCTTCGCCGCCGACACCCCGGCCACCGCCTCGAAGGACGGCTGGTACAGCCAGCGCGTCGATGCCGCCTTCGTGGCCGGCTACGCCGTGCTGCCCAAGCCGGAAGACGTGACGATCGTCGATTCCCGCCCCGCCGCCCGCAAGTACGACCGCGGCCACATCCCCACCGCGATCAACATCCCCGACACCCAGTTCGACAAGCTCACCGACCTCCTGCCCAAGGACAAGAACCAGCTCCTGATCTTCTACTGCGAGGGCGTCGACTGCATGCTCAGCCACCAGTCCGCCTTCAAGGCCGAGAAGCTCGGCTACACCAACATCAAGGTGTATGCCGAGGGCTATCCCGACTGGATCGCCAGGGGGCACATGGGCGCGGTGTCGGTGCCCTACCTCAAGAAGCGGCTCGACGAAGGCGCGCCGATCACCGTCATCGACTCCCGCCCCAAGGAGCGCAAGTACGACAAGGGCCACATCCCGGGCGCGATCAGCCTGCCCGATGCCCAGTTCGACAAGCTGCTCAGCCGCCTGCCCACCGACAAGGCGCGGGAGCTCTACTTCTACTGCGAAGGCCTGGCCTGCAGCCTGAGCTCCGACTCGGCCGCAAAGGCAGTCCGGCTCGGCTACACCAACGTCAGGGTGGTGCCCGAGGGCTACCCGCTGTGGGCCAAGCTCTACGGCCCCGGGCCCACCGGCGAGATGGCTGCCGCCAAGCCCACCATCCAGGGCGGCAAGGAGGCCGGCTCGATCACCATCGCCTCCTTCGAGCGCATCCTCCGGGACGCCCCCGAAACCATCCACCTGATCGACGTGCGCGCCGAGAAGCACTTCCGCGCGGCCACCATCAAGGGCGCGATCAACATTCCCATCGACGCCCTCGAAGACAGCCTCGACGAACTGCCCAAGGGCAAGCCCATCGTGTTCTTCTGCACCAGCGGCGCCCGCAGCGGCGATGCCTACGACCTGATCCAGGAGAAAAAGCTGCCCATCGAAGCCTACTTCCTCGACGCCAACGTCAAGTTCGACAAGGACGGCAACTACCGGCTCGAAGAAAACTGAGCCGCCGGCGACGGGCGTTGCGCAAGCGGGCATCGTCCACAATAATCAGGATGTATGAAATCCGACGCTGCCCCCGCAGCGCCCTGCAGCTCCTTTCCCCGGGAAGGCCCGCAACCATGTCCCCTCGCCGCCGCCTGGCTGCCACCCTCGCGACCCTGGCCACGCTCGCCCTGGCCGGCTGTGCCGCCAAGCCGATCGCCCTGCCCCCCATCTTCAAGCCCGACCCTACGGTGGTCCGCCTCCAGCTCGCCGCCGACGCCACGGTGAACGCCGACAGCCGCGGCCGCGCCACGCCGGTGGTGGTCCGCTACTACGTGCTGCAGAACACCGCCGCCTTCGACAGCGCCGACTTCTTCTCGCTGTTCGAGCGCGACGAAGCCCTGCTCGGCACCGCCGTGCTGGCCCGCGAGGAAACCACCCTGAAGCCCGGCCAGGTGCTCAAGGTCGAACTCAGCCCCCAGGGCGAAGCCCGGCACCTGGCCGTCCTCGCCGCCTATCGGGATGTCAATAAAATACGCTGGCGGGCAACGGCTCCCATCCCCCAGAATAAGACCACGGCCTACACCGTGCGGATCGGCGCCCAGGGCATCACCATCAGCCCACCGCCGCCCTGAACGCGGAGCCGGATGGCCTCCCATCAACCTGATCCCGAAAGCCGCCATGTCCTGGTACAGCAAAGTCGTGTGGTCGGAGGGGCTGTTCCTGCGGCCCCAGCATTTCCAGCAGCAGGACAGGCATGCCGAATGGTATGTCGAGGCGCGCAGCCGGGCCGCCGGCGGGCTGTTCTGGGGCTTCACCCACCTCGAGCTCGACGAGGCCGCCCTCGGCACCGGCAAGGTGGCCCTGGCGGCGGCGCGGGGCGTGCTGCCCGACGGCACCCCCTTCGACTTCCCCGCCACCCACCCCGCGCCGCCGGCCCTCGACATCCCGGCCGACACCCGTAACGCCGTCATCTACCTGGCCCTGCCCCTGCGCCGGGCCCAGAGCCCCGAAGCCTCCCCCGACGGCGACCCGGCCGCCCACCTGGCCCGCTACATCCCGGTTGAGGAGAACCTCGTCGATGCCGCCGGCAGTGACGGCGCCAGCGAACCCATCGAGGTCGCCCACCCGCGCCTGGTGCTGGCCCTCGCCGACCAGCTCTCCGACGCCTTCGTGCGGGTCGGCGTGCTGCGCGTCGTCGAACGGCGCCCCGACAACAACCTGCTCGTCGACAAGGCCTACATCCCGCCCGTCCTCGCCTGCCGGGCCTCGCCGGTGCTCGGTGGCTTCCTGCGCGAGATCCGCGGCCTGCTCGGGCAGCGCGGCGACGCCCTCGCCGCGCGGCTGGCCCAGCCTGGCGCCGGCGGTGTCGCCGAGATCGCCGACTTCATCTTCCTGCTCACCGTCAACCGCCACCAGCCGGTGTTCGACCACCTCGCCGAGCTCACCCAGCTCCACCCCGAACGCCTGTTCAGCCAGCTTCTGGCCCTCTCCGGCGAGCTCGCCACCCTCGTCGGCAGCGAGCGGCGGCCTGCCCCGCTGCCGGCCTACAACCACGACGCCCTCGAAGCCTGCTTCGCGCCGCTGATCCGCGAGATCCGCCGCGCCCTCGCCACGGTACTCGAGCAAAACGCCATCCAGATCGAGCTGCAGGACCACAAGCAGGGCCGCTACGTCGGGCTCGTCGGCGACCGCAGCCTGCTGCGCCACGCCGGCTTCGTGCTGGCGGTCAACGCCCAGGTGCCCAGCGAAACCCTGCGCACCCGCTTCCCGGCCCAGGCCAAGCTGGGGCCCGTCGAAAAGATCCGCGAGCTGGTCAACCTGCAGCTGCCGGGCATCGCCCTGCGCCCGCTGCCGGTCGCCCCGCGGCAGATCCCCTTCCATGCCGGCTTCAGCTACTTCGAGCTCGACAACGGCGGCGAGCTCTGGAAGCAGCTCGACAACTCGGGCGGCCTGGGCATCTACGTGACCGGAGACTTCCCGGCCCTCGAACTGTCCCTGTGGGCGATCAGGGCCTGAGCGCCCCCACGCATCCTGAACGGAGATCGGCACCATGGCGCACGACGACCCCTTCGCCCAGCCCCCGTCCGACAAGACCCTGATCGTCCCCTCGCCCGGCGCCCGGGCCGCCCGCGCGGCCGCGGCCCAGGGTGCGCAGCCCGCGGCCGCGTATTTCGAGCGGGTCGACCTCGCCGCCCTCGACTGGGATTCCGGCCTCAACCCCCTCGTCGCCGCCGCCAACCCCCTGCTCAACCTGGTGCCCCAGTTCCGCCAGGCCCGCCACCCCGACCCGCAGGGCCTGCGCGAGACCCTGGCCCGCGCCCTCGGCGTGTTCGAGCAAAAGGCCCAGGCCCACGGCGTCTCCCACGAGCACCTGATCGCCGCCCGCTACGCCCTGTGCACTTTCCTCGACGAAGCCGCCGCCAACACCCCCTGGGGCGACAAGGTATGGGCCCAGCGAAGCCTGCTGGTACAGTTCCACAACGAAGCCTGGGGCGGCGAGAAGTTCTTCCAGCTCCTCGGCAAGCTGGCCGAAAACCCCGCCGCCCACCGCAACCTGCTCGAACTCTTCTACCTCATCCTGTCGCTGGGCTTCGAGGGGCGCTACCGGGTGCAGCAGAACGGCCGCGCCCAGCTCGCCACGGTGCGCGAACGCCTCGCCCAGATGCTCGTCAAGGAGCGTGGAGAGCCCGAGCGCGAACTCTCCCCCGCCTGGCAGACAACCGCCCTGCGGGCCCGCCCACTGCGCGAAAGCCTGCCCCTGTGGGCGGTGGCGGCGTTCACCGCGCTGCTGCTGGCGCTGGTGTACATGTTCGCCTCCTTCGCCCTCAACCGGCACTCCGACCCCACCTTCGCCGCCATCCTGGCCCTCAAGGCCGGCGCCGCGCCACCACCGGCTGTGGCCGCCCCCGCCGCGCCGGCACCGGCCCGGCTGGCCCATTTCCTGGCCGACGAGATCCAGGCCGGGCGCGTCGCGGTGCGTGACCTCCCCGACCGCAGCATCGTCACTGCCCGCGGCGACGGCCTCTTCGAGCCCGCCAGCGCCACCCTCTCGCCCGCCTTCACCGCGCTCCTGGAGCGCATCGGCCAGGCCGTCGCCCAGGTGGAGGGCAGCGTGCTGGTGCGCGGCCACACCGACAACCGGCCGATCCGCTCGGCGCGCTTCCCGTCCAACTGGCACCTCTCCCAGGCCCGCGCCGACGCCGTGGCCGCCGCCCTCGCCCCGCAGCTGGGCGCCCGCGCCCACATCAAGACCGAGGGCAGCGCCGACAGCGAACCGCTGATGAGCAACGACACCCCCGACGGCCGGGCCCAGAACCGCCGCGTCGAGATCATCGTGTTTCCGGCAGCCCCACGTACGAGGGTCGAATGATGAAAAAGCTACTCGCCCTGCTGCTTCATCCGCTGCTCCTGAAGGCCGCCGGGCTCGTCGCCCTGGCGCTGGTGGTCTGGCACGTCGGCCCGCTGGTGGCCATCGCCGGCAAGACGCCCCTCGAGCCCGAGCCCGCCCGCTGGGCCGTCATCGGCGCATTGGTGCTGGCCTTCGTGATGCGCGAGCTGCTCACCCGCCTCAAGGCGCGCGCCAGCAACGCCAGGCTCCTCGACGGCCTGCTCGGCAAGGGCACGCCAGAGCCCGCCGAATCCGCCGAAGTCGCCACCCTGCGCCAGCGCTTCGGCGAGGCGGTCGCCATCCTGCGCCACAGCCGCAGCGCCAGCACCGGCGGCGGCCTGGCCCGGCTGGCCGCCCTCGGCTCGGGCCGTTACCTCTACCAGCTGCCGTGGTATGTCTTCATCGGCGCCCCCGGCTCGGGCAAGACCACCGCGCTGATCAACTCGGGCCTGCGCTTCCCCCTCGCCGAGAAGCTCGGCACCCACCAGATCAAGGGCGTCGGCGGCACCCGCAACTGTGACTGGTGGTTTGCCGACGAGGCCGTGCTGATCGACACCGCCGGCCGCTACACCACCCAGGATTCCGACGCCGCCGCCGACCGCGAGGCCTGGCAGGGCTTCCTCGCCCTGCTGCGCAAGCACCGGCCGCGCCAGCCCCTCAACGGCGTGCTGCTCACCGTCAGCCTGGGCGACCTGCTGGCCCAGACCGAAGCCGAAGCCACCCGCCACGCCGACGCCCTGCGCGCCCGCGTCCAGGAACTCTACGCCCAGCTCGGCGTGCGGCTGCCCATCTACATCCTGGTCACCAAGGCCGACCTCATCGCCGGCTTCAACGAATTCTTCGCCAACCTGGGCAAGGAGGCGCGCGACCAGGTCTGGGGCGTCACCTTCGCCGACCTCGACAACCCCGACGCCCTGCAGGGCCTCCCGCCGCAGCTGGCCGCCCTCCACGCGCGCATCAGCGGCCAGCTCATCCCCCGCCTGCAGGAAGAACCCGACCTCGCCAAGCGCGGCCTCATCGCCGCCTTCGACCAGCAGTTCGGGCTGGCCAGCCGGCTGCTCGACGCCTTCCTGCAGAAGGTCTTCGCCAGCTCCGGCTACGACCACCCGCTGATGGTACGTGGCGTGTATTTCACCAGCGGCACCCAGGAGGGCAACCCCATCGACCGGGTGATGGCCAGCCTGGGCGGCGCCTTCGGGCTGGAGCGCCGCGTGCTGCCGCCGCCCGATGGCAGCGGCAAGAGCTTCTTCCTGACCCGCCTGCTCAAGGATGTCGTGTTTGCCGAGCAGCGCGTCGGCGGCGCCAACCTCAAGTGGGAACGCCGCCGCAGCCTTGTCCACACCGGCGCCCTGGCCGCCATGGGCCTGCTGGCCGTCGGCCTGCTGATCGGCTGGAGCTTCAGCTACCTCCGCAACAGCAGCTATGTGGAAGAGGTCGACGCCGCCACCCAGGCCGCCGCGCCCCTCGTCGCCAGGGCCGGCGCCGCCTCCGACAGCGAAGTCCTCGACATCCTCGGCGTGCTCGAAGCGGTAAGCGGCCTCCCCGCCACCGCCACCCGCCCGCCGGGCGAAACCCCCGCCGGCATGGGCCTCGGGCTGTTCCAGGGCGACAAGCTCGACGCCGCCGCCGCCCAGGCCTACCGCGGCCTGCTGCGCGACGCCCTGCTGCCCCGCCTGGCCCGCCGCATCGAGGCCCAGCTGCGCAGCCAGGACGGCAGCAACCTCGAGTTCGCCTACGAAACCCTCAAGGCCTACCTCATGCTGGGCGACCCGGCCCACTTCGACGCCGAGGCCCTGAAGGCCTGGATCAGCCTCGACTGGGACCGCAACCTGCCGCGGGACGTGAGCGCCGACCAGCGCGCCGCCCTCGCCGGCCACCTCAACCAGCTCTTCGCCGACGGGCCGGTCGCCTCGCCGGTGGTCCAGGACGCCGCCCTGGTGGCGCGTAGCCGCGAGATGCTGCTGCGCTACACCCTGCCCGACCGCATCTACAGCCGCCTGAAGCGCCAGGGCGTCGGCGCGGAGATCCCCGAATTCACCATCGAACGCGCCGCCGGCCCCAGCGCCACGCTGGTGTTCACCCGCAAGAGCGGCGCCCCGCTCACCCGCGGCATCGCCGGGCTATACACCTACGACGGCTACCACAAGGGCTTCACCAGGGCCGTCGACGCGGTGAGCGCCCGGCTGCTCGACGAAGAAACCTGGGTGCTCGGCACCCGCCGCGAACGCAGCGTCGACGCCGCCGCCGTGTCGCGGGACGTGCGGCGGCTCTACCTCGCCGACTACGCCCGCCAGTGGGAAGCCCTGCTGGCCGACATCGGCCTGGTGCGCGCGCCCGGCCTCAGCCAGAGCATCCAGGTCGCGCGGGTGCTGTCGGGGGCCGACTCGCCGCTGCCCAGGCTGATGCGGGCGATCTCCCGCGAGACCACCCTGACCCCACCCGAAGGCGCCAAGACCATCGCCGACCAGGCCGGCGAGAAGCTCGCCAGCGCCAAGCAGGAGCTCGGCAAGGTGCTCGGCCTCGGCGCAGGCGACGTGGCCGGCAGCGCCGCTGCCAGCGCCCCGCGGGAACGCCTCGAATCCATCGTCGACGACCGCTTCGTGCAGCTGCGCCAGCTGGTCGCCGGCGACGGCAAGAGCGCGCCGATCGACGGCGTCACCCAGCTCCTCAACGATGTTTACGTGCAGCTATCGGCCACCGAGACGGCGATCAAGGACAAGGTCGCGCCGCCGCCGGGCGACGCCGCCGCGCGGGTCAAGGCCGAAAGCGCCCGGCTGCCCGAGCCGATCCGCTCGATGCTGCAGCAGCTCTCCAGCGCCGGCACCAGCCAGACCCTCGCCGCCACCCGCGAGAGCCTGTCGTCGGCGGTGGGCGCCCAGGTCGGGCAGTTCTGCCACCTGGCCACCGACGGCCGCTACCCCTTCGTGCGCGGCAGCAACCGCGACGTGACCCGCGAAGACTTCGCCCGCCTGTTCGCCCCCGGCGGCCTGATCGACGACTTCTTCCAGAAGAACCTCGCGCCCTTCGTCGACACCGCCACCCGCCCGTGGAGCTTCAAGCGGGTGCAGGAACAAT
>JAEUNU010000159.1 GCA_016789125.1 Zoogloea sp.
CCACGCCAGAATGAAGAACACAACGAGCTGGGCTACCAGGGTTGCGTTCAGATTCACGGTTGTCTTCCTTTAGTCAGGTTGGACCGCGAAACTCAGATCTTGAACGGGTTGGCGAACGCGAACATCATGGCGATACCGACACCGATCAGGAACGCAGCGTCGATCAGACCGGCCAGCAGGAACATCTTGGTCTGCAGGGCGTTCATCAGTTCGGGCTGACGGGCAGAAGCTTCGAGGTACTTGCTACCCATGATGCCGATACCGATACAGGCACCGATAGCACCCAGACCAATGATCAGACCGGCGGCCAGAGCAACAAAACCAAGAACGTGTTCCATGACGACTCCTTTAGTTGAGATGATTTAAATTGAAACCGAAACGACTGCTTGAACCTTGAAACTTAGTGGCTTTCGTGGGCCTGACCGATATACACCAGGGTCAGCATCATGAAGATGAAGGCCTGCAGGGCGACAATCAGGATGTGGAAGACAGCCCAGATGGAGCCGGCAACCACGTGACCCAGGAAACCGAAGACAGTGGCGGTACCGCCCATCAGCGCGATCAGCATGAACACCAGCTCGCCGGCGTACATGTTGCCGAACAGTCGCATGCCGTGGGAAACGGTCTTGGCCAGGAACTCGATCATCTGCATCAGGAAGTTGATCGGGTACAGAAGCGGGTGGGAACCGAAGGGCGCGGTGAAGAGTTCATGCACCCAGCCGCCGAAGCCCTTGATCTTGATGTTGTAGTAGAGACAGATCAGCAGCACGCCGATGGACATGCCCAGGGTGCCGTTGAGGTCGGCGGTCGGGACGACGCGCATGTAATGCAGGCCGAACATTTCGCCGATGCGGGGCAGCAGATCGACGGGCAGGAAGTCCATGGAGTTCATCAGGAAGATCCAGAAGAACACCGTGAGGGCGACCGGGGCGACGAACTTGCGGGATTCGGCGCTATGGACGATGCCCTTGGCCTGATCGGCGACCATCTCGACGAGGATCTCGACGGCAGCCTGGAAACGGCCCGGAACACCCGAGGTCGCCTTGCTGGCGGCCTTCATCAGCAGCAGCAGCGTGACGATGCCGAGGCCGATGGAGAAGAAGAGGGTATCCAGGTTCCACACACTCCAGTCGATGATCGCGGTTTGCGCGTGACCGGTGGAGTTCAGGTGCGTCAGGTGGTGGACGATGTATTCACCCGCTGTCGGGGCGTGTGCTTCGGTACCAGTGCTCATGGTCAGGTCTTCACCAAAAATGCAAACAAATTCGCCTTAAGCGCCACGACAAACCCGAGAAACAACGCCAACCAATGGACGTCTGGATACACGAGTCTAACGGTCGCCAACAATCCTACGGTTGACGCGATCTTCAGGAACTCGCCAACAAAAAACGCAAGCGGGTACGACGCAGCCGGACGCTTGGATACCGCGTGCAGGCGCAAGGCGAACAACAAATTGGGAAGAACACAGGCTGCGCCTCCCAACGCCGCCGACAACGCACCGCGCGCCCCCATGATCGCTCCTGCAACCAATGTTGCCAGGATCGTCGCGCCTATCTGCAGGAATACCGCTTTAAACATGGTTCTCTGCGTGGCACGCCGGGTGTTGCGCCGTTCGCCGTACGAAAAACAGGCGGATGGTAGGGGTTAACCGTGACAAAGTCAATTGTTGCTGCGCAGCACCAAATATCCGCATCCCTGCAGCAGGCAGCGAGCCGGCACATCGCGCTTGACACTTCCCTTTAACATATCGATCATTATCGACATGAATAAGGACTACTCCCGCGCAATCCCTGCTGCGTGGCAGGACATTTCGCAGATCTTCGCGGCCCTCGGTGACGAACACCGGCAGCGCATTCTCCTCACCTTCGAGCCGGATGAGAGGCTCAACGTCGGGCAGATCGCCGAAGTGTCCACCCTCGCCCGCTCGACGGTATCCCACCATCTCAAGGTGCTGCGGGAAGCCGGCGTGCTGGTGGCGGAGCGCGAGGGCAAGGAGATCTATTTCCATGTGAACAAGGCCTACCTGCAACAGGCCTTCGGGCAAGTCAGCCACTACCTGGACACCTGGCTCTGAGCCCGGTGCGATACCGATCATGAGAAATCTGTTGAAGATCTTGCTGCGGGCGCTGGCCACGCTGCTGTTCCGCGTCCGGATGAGCGGCGCCCTGCCCACCGAGACGCAGCGCCTGCTGGTCGTCGCCAACCATGAATCCTTCCTCGACGGCCTGCTGCTCGGCTTGTTCCTGCCCCTCGACCCGGTGTTCGTGGTACACACCGGAGTCGTCCGCAATCCGGTGTTCCGGCTGCTGCTCGGCCTGGTGGATTACCTGGCGGTGGACCCCACCAGCCCGATGGCGATGAAGAAGGTAATCCGCCTGATCGAGGGCGGACGCCCGGTGGTGATCTTCCCCGAAGGCCGCATCACCACCACCGGCAGCCTCATGAAGACCTACGACGGCCCGGCCTTCGTCGCCGCCAAGACCGGCGCCATCATCCTGCCGGTGCGCATCGACGGCGCCGCCCGCACCTACTTCTCGCGGCTCGCAGCCCACATGCCGCGCAAGCTGTTTCCGCAGATCGGCCTGTTCCTGCAGCCGACCACGCGCATCGCGATGCCCGAGGCCGGCTCCGCGCGGGATCGGCGCCGCAAGGCTGGCGACGCGATGCGCCGGCTGATGCAGGGGATGATCTTCGCCAGCTGCCCGCAGCAGACCCTGTTCGAAGCCCTGCTCGACGCCGCGGCGATCCACGGCCACGGCACCCGGCTGGTCGAGGACCTGAAGCAGATCGAGTACAGCTACCGTGACCTGATCGGCATGGCCCTCGCCCTGGGTCGCCTGGTGGCCCGCGAAAGCGTCCCCGGCGAGCGGATCGGCCTGCTGCTGCCCAACCTCGCGCCGACGCTGGCGCTGGTCTTTGGCCTCGGCGCCCGGCGCCGGGTGGCCGCGATGCTCAACTACACCGCCGGGGTCGATGGCATGCAGGCCGCCTGCACCGCGGCACAGATCCGGACCATCGTCAGCTCGCGGGCCTTCGTGGATCAGGCCAAGCTCGGGGACAAGCTGGCCGCCCTCGAGGGCGTTCGGCTGATCTACCTCGAAGATTTGCGCGCAGGCATGGGCCTGGCCGACAAGCTGTGGCTGCTGCTGTGGGCGCGCCCCTTCCCGCGTACCGCGCTGCCGGCCGGCTCGCCGGAGGACGCGGCGGTGGTGCTGTTCACGTCGGGCTCCGAGGGCAAACCGAAGGGCGTCGTGCTGTCGCACCGGGCGCTGCTGTCCAACGTGGCGCAGATCCGGGCGGTGGTCGATTTTTCCATCGACGACAAGATCCTCAACGCACTGCCGCTGTTCCACTCCTTCGGCCTCACCGCCGGCGGGCTGCTGCCGGTGCTTACCGGTGCCAAGGTCTTCCTCTACCCGTCGCCGCTGCATTACCGGGTGATCCCGGAGCTCGCCTACGACCGCAACTGCACGGTGCTGCTGGGCACCAGCACCTTCCTCGGCAACTACGCCAAGTTCGCCCATCCCTACGACTTCTACCGCCTGCGCTACGTGATCGCCGGCGCCGAGAAGCTCGCCGCGCCGGTGCGCGAGCTGTGGTTCGAGAAATTCGGGATCCGCATCTTCGAAGGCTACGGCGCCACCGAGACGGCTCCGGTGCTGGCGGTGAACACCCCGATGGCCTTCCGCAGCGGCACGGTGGGGCAGTTCCTCCCCGGCCTTCAGCATCGGCTGCTCCCGGTGCCGGGCATCGCAACGGGTGGCATGCTCCACGTGAAGGGCCCCAACCTGATGTCCGGCTACCTGCGCTTCGAGAACCCCGGCGTGCTGCAGACCCCCGCGTCGGCGACTGGCGAGGGTTGGTACGAGACCGGCGACGTGGTCGACGTGGATGCCGACGGCTTCGTGAAGATCGTCGGCCGGGTCAAGCGCTTCGCCAAGGTGGCCGGCGAGATGGTGTCTTTGGAGGCCGTCGAGAAGCTCGCCGCCGCCGCCTCGCCCGGCGCAGCCCACGCAGCGTCGACGCAGCCCGACGCCAGCCGCGGCGAAACCATCCTGCTCTTCTCGACCGACCCGCAGCTCACCCGCGACCGCCTGCAGACGGCCGCCCGCGACGGCGGCTGGCCCGAGATCGCGGTGCCGCGGCGGATCATCCAGGTCGACGCCCTGCCCCTGCTCGGCACCGGCAAGATCGACTACGTCACCCTCAAACAGATGGCCGAGAAGGCCTGAGCCCAGAGGCACGCCATGAACCGCAAAACCCTCGCCACGCTGCTGCTCGCTCCTGTCATCGCCACCGGCTGTGCCACCTGGTTCGACCAGGGCAGGCAGGCCCAGCGCGCCACGGTGGTCGATTACCTCTACCCGAAGGGCGAGCAGCCGACGCTCGCCCCGAGCATCCCCGAGCTGAAGTTGCCGCTGCGGGTTGGCATCGCCTTCGTGCCCGGCGAGCGCACGTCCGACCTGCCGGAGGCCGAGCGCGAGCGCCTCCTGCGCAAGGTGAAGGACGCCTTCGCCAGCCGGCCCTACATCGCCGCCATCGAGGTGATCCCCACCACCTACCTGCGCGCCCGCGGCGGTTTCGACAACCTCCAGCAGGCGGCGCAGATGTTCAACGTGGATGTGGTGGCGCTGCTGTCCTACGACCAGGTGCAGTTCAGCGACAGCAACCGGCTGTCGGTGTTCTACTGGACCATCGTCGGCGGCTATTTCGTGAACGGCAGCCAATACGACGTGAACACCCTCGTCGACGCCTCGGTGTTCGACGTGAAGAGCCGCAAGCTGCTGTTCCGCGCGCCTGGTTCCAGCCAGATCAAGGGCAGCTCGCCGCTGGTGAAGTTCGGCGAAGCCTCCCGCGAGGCCCGCGGCGAAGGCTACCGGCAGGCCATCGACACGCTGATCCCGCAGCTCGACGCCGAGCTCGAAAATTTCAAGGTCAGGGTGAAGGAAGAAAAAGTCGCCCACGTGGTGAACAAACCCGGCTACAGCGGCGGCGGTGCAACCGATCTCGCCAGCCTCGGCCTGTTCGGCGCGCTGGCAGCGCTGGCCGCCCTGCGCAAGCGCCGTGTCGGCTGAACGCCTGCTACCGGGCTTGCTGGCCGTGCTTCTTGTCACCGCCAACCTGCTGCCTGGCGAAGCCGTCGAATGGCGCCGCGGAGCCATCGGCCACTTTGAACTCTGGCGGCTGTGGACCGGCCAGTTCTGCCACTGGTCGGGGCTGCACCTGGCCGGCAACCTGGCAGCCGCGGCGGCCATCGGCGTGATCGCCGGCAGGCCCGTCCGCCGCTGGCTGGCCGCGCTGCCGCTGGCTGCCCCGCTGCTGTCGCTGTTCCTGCTACTCGCCGCACCCGGGCTGGAGAGCTACCGCGGGCTGTCGGGGCTGGTCGGCGTCCTGGTTGCCGCTGCCGTGGTCGAAGGCGGCACGCCGGGCCGTCTGCTCGGCCTCGCCTATCTCGGCAAGCTGGTCTTCGACGCCACCACCGGCAGCGGTTCGGCGCTGCTGCCGGCCGGCATCGACGTCACCTGGGCGGCGCATCTCGGCGGACTGCTGATCGGCGCCGCGCTGGCCGTGGCTTTTCGCATCCAGGACAGGCGCCCGCGATGAAACGCCGTAGCCTCCTGCTGGGCGCTGCGGGTGCCGCGATCCTTGGCCTCGGCGGCAGCGTGTTCGCCCGCCAGCAGCTTTGGAACCCCTGCCACGCAGCCCTGCCGCCTGCCATTGCCGGGCACGACATCGTCCGCGCCGCCTGGGACGGCATCGATGCAGCCCAGGTGTGGGACTGCCACGCCCACCTGGCCGGCATCGGCGACGGGGGCAGCGGCATCCGGATCAACCCGCGCATGTTGAGCCCGCTGCACCCCACCGAATACCTGCAGCGACTGTTCTACCTGAACGCCGGCTGCGCCCACCAGGCGCCGGGCCGGGTGGACCAGAGCTACCTGGAACGCCTGCACAACCTCGCCGACGGCATGCAGCCGGGCTTCAAGCTGCTGCTCTTCGCCTTCGAACAGACCCACGACTGCACCGGCCGGCCACGCCCCGAGCTCACCGCCTTCCACGTCCCCAACCACCACGCCCGCGATGTGGCGCGGGCCCACCCGGCTTACTTCGTGTGGGCCTGCTCGATCCACCCGCTGCGCGAGGATTGCGTCGAGGCCCTCGAAGACGCCGCCCACGACGGCGCCCGGGCAGTCAAATGGCTGCCACCTGCGATGGGCATCGACCCGGCCGCGCCGGCCTGCGACCGTTTCTACCGCGCCCTGGCTCGCCTCGACCTGCCGCTGATCAGCCACGCCGGCGAAGAAAAGGCCGTCCACGGTGCCGGCGAGGCCGGCTGGGGCAACCCGCTGCGCCTGCGCCGGGCCCTCGACCACGGCGTGCGAGTGGTGGTCGCCCACTGCGCCAGCCTCGGTGACGATCAAGACGAGGACCGCGGCCAACACGGCCCGCGGGTGTCCAGCTTCAGCCTGTTCGCCCGCCTGATGGGCGAGGCCCGCTACGAAGGCCGCCTGTTTGGCGACATCTCGGCGATCACCCTGCGCAACCGCCAGCTGTCCACCCTGCGCCAGCTGATTGAACGGGACGACTGGCACCCGCGCCTGCTGTTCGGCACCGATTACCCGCTGCCGGGCATCCTGCCGCTGGTCTCGCTGCGCCGGCTGGCCGCCGAACACATGCTGCCCGAGGCCGCGGTGCCGGTGCTCGAAACATTGCGCGAACACAATCCCCTGCTCTTCGACCTCGTGCTCAAGCGCCAGCTCCGCGCCGGCCACCAGCGCCTCGCCGCCAGCATCTTCGAGACACGCAGCTTCTTCGATCGGAAACCCGCATGAGCCAATTCCGCCTCCTCCGCGAACGACGCTTCCGGCCCTTCTTCCTGACCCAGTTCCTGGGCGCCTTCAACGACAACCTGTTCAAGAACGCGCTGGTGGTGCTGCTCACCTTCCAGGCCGCGAGCTGGACGACGATCGCCCCGGCGCTGCTGGCCAATCTGGCGGCGGGCATCTTCATCCTGCCCTTCTTCCTGTTCTCAGCCACCGCCGGCCAGCTCGCCGACAAATACGACAAGGCGCGCCTGACCCGCCTCGTGAAGGTGCTGGAGGTGGCCATCATGCTGGTGGCACTGGCAGGCTTCGTGCTGCACAGCCTGGCGGTGCTCCTGGGGGCGCTGTTCCTGCTGGGCTGCCACTCGACCCTGTTCGGGCCGGTCAAGTACGCGCTGCTGCCCCAGCATCTCCACGAGGACGAGCTGGTGGGCGGCAACGCGCTGGTCGAAGCCGGCACCTTCGTGGCGATCCTCCTCGGCACGCTGGCCGGCGGAATGCTCGCGGCGGCCGAGCACGGCGAATTGTGGATCGCCTCCGCCGGCCTGGTGGTGGCCCTCGCCGGCTATCTCACGAGCCGCGGCGTGCCGCCGGCCCCGGCGCCGGAACCCGGTCTCAAGGTCAATCCCAACCCGCTCACCGAAACCCGGCGCAACATCGGCTTCGCCCGCGAGAACCAGCCGGTTTACCTGGCGATCCTCGGCATCTCGTGGTTCTGGCTCTACGGCGCGCTGTTCCTGGCCCAGTTCCCGGCCTATGCCAAAAGCGTCATCGGTGGCGGCGAGGGCACGGTGACGCTGCTGCTCGCCACCTTCACGGTGGGCATCGGCCTCGGCTCGCTGCTGTGCGAGAAGCTCTCGGGCGGGCAGATCGAGATCGGCCTGGTGCCCTTCGGCTCGATCGGCCTGACGATCTTCGGGCTGGACCTGGCCTTTGCGTCACCGGCCGGCCTGACGGCGGGGGCGCCGCTGGCGGTCGCCGAGGTGCTCGCCCAGCCGGGCGTCGTCCGCGTGCTGCTCGCGCTGCTGATGCTGGGGGTCTTCGGCGGCTTCTTCATCGTGCCGCTCTACGCGATGATGCAGAGCCGCTCGGCAGCGGCCCACCGGGCCCGGGTAATCGCCGCCAACAACATCATGAACGCCCTGTTCATGGTGTCCGGCGCCCTGGCTGCAGGTGGGCTGCTGAGTGCCGGGTTGTCGATCCCGGCGCTGTTCGGCGTCGCGGCGGTGATGAACGCGGCGGTGGCGGTGTACATCTATCGGCTGGTGCCGGAGTTCCTGCTGCGTTTCGTCGTCTGGATGCTGATCCACACCGTGTATCGCCTGCGCACCCGCGGCCTCGAGCACATCCCCGAGGATGGCCCGGCGGTGCTGGTCTGCAACCACGTGAGCTTCGTCGACGCGCTGGTGATCTCGGCGGCCTGCCGGCGGCCGATCCGCTTCGTGATGGACCACCGTATCTTCCGCTGGCCAGTGCTCTCCTTCGTGTTCCGCCACAGCCGCGCGATCCCGATTGCGCCCGCCAAGGAGGATGCGGCGATGATGGAGGCGGCCTTCGCCGAGGTTTCCAGCGCCCTCGCGGCGGGCGAGCTGGTCGGGCTGTTTCCGGAGGGGCGGATCACCTTCGACGGCGAGATCTCGCCCTTCAGGCCGGGCATCACGCGCATCCTGGACGCCAACCCGGTGCCGGTCGTGCCAATGGCGCTGCGCGGGATGTGGGGCAGCATGTTCTCGCGCAAGGACGGCCCGGCCCTGAGCCGCCCCCTGCGCCGCGGCCTGTTCAGCCGGATCGAGCTGTCCGTCGGCCCGGCCCTGCCCCCGGAGCGCATCTGCCTGCCGGGCCTGCAGCTCCAGGTTGCCGAGCTGCGAGGCGACTGGAAGTAGGCCCCGTTCAGCCCGGGCTCAGGGCGCCGAGCGAAGCGTCGGCACGCTCGAGCCGCGCAGCGAGCCGCGGACGCACCGTCAGCATCGCAAAACCGATGCTGGCCAGCGTCAGGCCTAGGAACAAGCCCATGAAACCCGCGTACCCCAGCATCGCGGCGACCGGCTTGGCGATACCGACGAAGGCGGCATAGAGCCAGGACGTGGCGCTGATCGCACCGAAGATGACCGGCATCAGGGCGGCCTGCTGGGGGTCGGCCTGGGGCGTCGCCATCCGCGGGAACGCAATCAGGTGCAGGCCCAGACTGTTGATGGTCAGGACAGTCACCACACTCAGCTTGGCCAGCAGCTTGGGCTTGGTGGCCAGCAGTTCGGTATCGAAGCCGGTATCCATGCCGATCACCGCCAAGCCGGTGATCCACAGTACAAGCAGGGCAATGGTGGCCACCGAGGCAGCCTTGCCCAGCATGTTCATGTCGATGCGATCCCGCGCAAAGATCGCGAAGTCGCCAAAGGCCACGGCCACCGCGCCGATGGCCAGCGCGAGTACGTGCAGGTAGATTGCCAGCATCCTGACAATGGTAAGGAAGTCGGGGTTTTCCATGGTGGTCCTCAGCGTTTGTTCAGACGGCGGTAGAGATAGTCGATGGACGTATGCATCGCCTTCACGGCGGTGTTGAGCTCGTGGATCTCATTGCGGGACACATGCTCGCCCTCGATGAAATCCACCTTCTCGACCTGCGCACCCGGTTCGGCATTGGCCGCCGCCAGCGCGAACTCGCGCACCCGGCGTACCGGCACGATCACCTGCTGGCGGATGAACACCAGCAGGCCGGCAACCCCCAGGCCCATCGCGGCGAGGGCCAGCCAGACCTGGTTGTCGAAGCGCTGCACGAAATCGGCCAGGCTGAATTCCAGGGGGATCGCCACGCTGATCACACCGGCCAGCTTGCCCTCCTCATAGCCGTAGCCCTGGGGCCCGGGATAGAGCGCGGTGACGGCCGCCGGCGCCGCTGCGGGGGAGCCGTGGCAGCGCATGCAACCCTTGTCGGCCACCAGCCGGCGGGCATACAGCAGCTGACCGCCACGCACCTCGCTGTATTCGGACGCGCCCGATTCGCGGATCGCGTTCATCGCGACCTTGTCGAACTCGCTCGGCGCGTTGTTGGGGTTCATGTAGCGGTCGGACGTCATACGGAACTTCGCCTTCGCCGGCGAGGCGATGGTGATGTCCGACAGTTCCCGCTGCACCAGGGCCGGATTCTTGCGGTGGAAGGCCGCCGCGTTGGGCGCGGTGGTGGAGTCGTTTGCGCCTGAAGCCGTCGACAGTTCCCGCTCGAGGAAGCTGCCGACCTCTAGCTTCGGGTCGCGGGGGTCGTCCTTCACCCAGATGCCCCGGTAGCGGCTCGCCCATTGCCCGAAGTTATCCACCATGTCGGCCACGGTCCGCGCCTGGTTGCGGGTTTCACTGACATAGACGGACGATCCGACCAGATAGCTGGCCACGGCAGCAATGCACGCCAGGCCAATCAGCAATACGATGAATTGAAATGAAAGGGAGAGCTTCTTGAAGGCGTTCATGGCAATTGGAATCAAACCAGCAATTCGGCAAGGAAATCGGCGCGAGCTTTGTCACCGCTAACGTGGGAGGCCACAGCCTGAGTGAATACATCCACTGCAATACCGGCGGGGTATTTGGGATAGAGATCGTCCAGCACGTCGTCGATCATCATGCTGGCCACCGGCCCGGCGTATTTCTTCAATATGATCCGGGCCCGCTCGATGACGATGTCTATTTCTGGAAGCGGCCGCTCGAGCGGCCCTGGCAGCCCTGAGCTCGTCACCGCATTACCGACCGATTTGAGCGCATCCAGAATTGCCGTCGCGGTGCGGCTGATCGATGCCGTCGCACCGGAAGCTGTCGCAACGCCTTCCATGCCCGACATGATCGAACTCGTCATCAGGAAGAGTGGGGTCGAGATCCCGTGCCGGCGCATCTGGCGCCCCAGTCGGAACCCGCTGCCGCCATTGGCCAGCGGCGCCGCATCGCAAAACACCGCGCCATACCTGAACGCCGCACACAGGCTCAGGGCCTCGTCCGCCGAATTGGTCACCTTGGCCACCTTGGCCAGACCTGGCGGAACGATTGCGGCATCGTTGGTAACGAACAGAATTGCTGTCGTCATCGGAAATCCCGGCTCGCATCTGAATGACACATAAGCGCGCGATTACCGAAAGCGCGCATACCCGTTTTGGGTCAGATATCTGAAATATAATCTGACATATGAATTGTCAGATTATGCTAAATACCCGAAGAAAAGCCGCTATTCAAAGCGGCTCCTCTTGTGACGCAATTCACAATGTGGCAGTGATGGATTTCCACCCGCCCGGAATGGGCGCTGGAGTGCCCGGAGTGGGCATTGAATGACTACTGCAAGGTCCATCAGTCGGGAAAGACGGAGCGCAGCGTGATGCTGAGAGTGGTATCGCCGGACGAAAACCAGATCTGCCCGTCCTGGACAGTGCAGCTGAGTTCCATGTTCCGTTCGGCCAGCCCGGCGAGGGCTCGGGAATCTTCCTGCGCCAGGGCGAGGACGCGGAGTTTCGGCAGGCGCGACAGGCTGGCCGCATCCTTCTGCCACCACACATCCACGGCCCGGCCGCCGTAGGCCAGCACGATCACTTCGTCGGCCTTGCCGCACGCGCGGCGAAGCAGGCGCTCATCGGGCAAACCCACCTCGATCCAGCGGAGAATACGGCCGGAATCGTCCTTCAGCCACAGGGCCGGTTCGTCGTCGGTCGAGATGCCACGCCCGAACTGCAGGCGCTCGTCACCATGGAGGGCGAAGGCGAGGATCCGGACCATCATCCGCTCGTCGGTCTCGGACGGGTGCCGTGCCAGGGTCAGCGTGTGTTCGGCAAAATACCCGCGGTCCAGGTCGGACACGTTGAGGGTGGCTCGGAAGATCGTGGATTTGAGGGCCATGGCAGCGATGGAACGCTAAAAGAAAAACCGGGCCACGCAGCCCGGTTTGCAGCAAATACCGGAGAAACTTACTTGCCGACCGCGGCCTTGGCCTTGTCAGCGGCTTCCTTGGTCGCATCGGCGGTGGCGGCGACAGCCTCCTTGCCCGCTTCCTTGGCAGCGCCAGCTGCTTCCTTGGCGGCCGCCACGGCATCCTTGGCGGCGTCCTTGGTCGCATCGACCGCTTCCTTGCCGGCTTCCTTGGTGGCGTCGACGGCGTCCTTGCCAGCTTCCTTGGCAGCGCCTGCGGCATCCTTGGCGGCTTCGGCGGCCTGCTTGGCAGCCTCTTCAGCCTTTTGGGCGGCTTCCTTGGCGGCATCGACGACCGGTGCGGGCGCCGGGGCGGGAGCCGGCTCTTCCTTCTTGGAACAGGCGGCGAGACCAACGGCAATCAGGGTGGCGAGGAGCAGGGAACGGGTATTCATCGGAAGATCTCCAGCAGGATAGTGAAAACGGGTTCTCAGGCGGACCGGAAGCGTCCGTGAAGCATGTGCATGCCATCCTAACGCAGCCACTCGCCCGCAAGATGACTCGGCGGCCGAAAAAAAGCCACGCCTGCTTGTGCAGCATCGCCCCGGAAAAGAAAAATCCCCGCCCGGCAAAGCAGCCAGGGCAGGGATTCTGCGGATTTCCTGCAGCGCGGGGGCTTACTTGACCCGGTTGCGGTACTCGTCGCTGCGGGTGTCGATCTCGATCTTGTCGCCGATTTCCACGAAGGCCGGGACAGACAGCTCGAAACCGCTCGGGGCGATGCGTGCGGGCTTCAGGACCTTGCCGGAGGTGTCGCCCTTGACGGCGGGCTCGGTGTATTCGACTTCACGGACGACGGTGGTGGGCAGCTCCACGGAGATCGCCTTGCCATTGTAGAACACCACTTCGCAGGGCATGCCGTCGACCAGGTACTTGAGGGCGTCGGTCATGTTCTCGGCTTCGACTTCGTACTGCTCGTAGTCGGCGTCCATGAACACATACATCGGATCGGCGAAGTAGGAGTAGGTCACTTCCTTGCGATCGAGCACGACGATCTCGAACTTGTCGTCAGCCTTGTAAACCGACTCCGACGGCGCGCCCGTCAGCAGGTTCTTGAGCTTCATCTTGACGACAGCGGCATTGCGACCAGACTTGTTGTACTCGGCTTTCTGCACCACGAGGGCGTCACTGCCCACCATGATCACGTTGCCGGAGCGGAGTTCCATTGCGGTTTTCATGCTGTTTCCTGCTGAACGGTTGTTTACGCGGCACGAGCCACGGAGAATACGTAACCTATTATTCTATCTTAAGTTCGCAGAATTGCACCAGCTTCGAGGCGAGCTCACCGGCCGCCTCCAGCCGTTCCACCCAGCGCTCACCGTGCTCCGCCAATGCGGGCAACGCAGCCTCGAACGCCGGCCACGCTTCCGCCGCTCCCTGCCCACGGTTCCAGGCGTGCCAGAAGTCGGCGAGCGCACGGCGCGGGCCGCCATCGAGCCCGGCACCGAAACGCTCCAGAAAGGCGTCGAGCTTCACAACGTGGGCGTCCTCGTCCTGGGGATAGATGTGCCAGACGAAGGGCCTGGCGGCCCACTGGGCCCGCACAAATGAATCCTCCCCTCGCACGAAGTTGAGATCACAGGCCCATAGCAACTCGTCGTAGCGGCGCTGTTCGACGAAGGGCAGCACCTGCACCGTCAGCGCGCCACGCTGGAGCCGGTCGCCCACCTCCAGGCGGCCTGCCCCCAGAGCCGGCGCCAGGCTGGCCACCACCCGACCTTCCGGAACCAGGCACGTCACCGGACGCGAGGCCTGGCGCCAGGCCTCGAGCAAGCCCACCAGCCCGGCGTTCTCGTAGGAAAAGAGGGATACGCACAGCTCGCCCTGCACAGGTGGCGGGAGCCCGAGGGCAGAGCGGAACCCATTAACCGGAAACGCAGCACGGCGTGCGGCATAGTCAGCCTCGCGCAGGACGCCGCCCGTCCGCGACTCGAAGCCCGGAAAGAAGAAGTGCTCCACGAGCGGCAGCCGGGGGTGGGGCGAAGGCAACGCGTGGCAGTCGGCAACCCAGCTTTCGGCGCTGAGGTATTCGAGATTTATCCACACCGGCCTGGGCGAGCGACGCGCCATGGCCTCGACGAAGACCTCCGGAAGCCGGCAGGCGAATGCAGCCAGCACGACATGCCCGGGCTCGACCGCCGGGAACGACGCGTCCCAGCGCCGCAACTCCACGCCGTCAACCCACTGGGAGGCCTGCCCAGTGTCGAGCGAGGGCACGAGGCGTGCGGCGCTGTGCAGGTCGTCCACCCACAGACGCACGGAGATCCCGTGCTCCGCCGCCAGTTGCCGCGCAAGACGCCAACACACACCGATGTCGCCGAAGTTGTCCACAACGGAGCAGAACAGATCCCAGCGCCCCGATGGGGGTGGAACAGGGCACACGGAACGCGAACTCGCCATCAGGATTGGGGACAAACACGGGAGAAAAGCCTGAGTAGATTGTGCACAAAGCCCTCCGGCAAGGCGAGGCGGAATTTCATCAACAAAGGCCGCACACGTCCTCAGCTAACTTCTCGACAGCTTTTTTGGTTATTCAAGCCTTTGATAAAAATGGATTTTTATCTGTTATCCACAGAAACCTGCGGAGCGTAAACGTAGACTTTATTTATATAAATAAAAAAACAGTAACAACCCCATGCAAACCTGAACCCGGTTTGCTCGCTCTCACCTGACGCCTGGAAACCTGGAGGAAACCTGGATGCTCTCGATCACCGACCTGCTTGACTTCATCGATCTGGACAGGGAAACCGTTCAGGTTGTGCACAGGGCCACCCGACTGCCCGACGAAGAAGCTGCCGCGATCGCTGCGGAGCTCCTGCGTACTCACCGCGGCATCTATCTGCTTCACGAAATGTTCAAGGACCAGATCGCCGAAGCGGCTGCGGCGTGCGAAATCGTGCAGGAACGCAGCTTGCGCAAGGCCTACGCCTACTTCTCACGGAAGTACCCGATTCCCCACATGCTTTGAGCGAACTGTGCACAAGATGCCGGATTGAGCAGGCACAAAATGTGGACAAAGGGCTCTCTGACGAGAAACGAAAATTTCATCCCCAAATTGTCCCGTACCTGAAGAGGCTTCTGTCCAGAGCCTTTTGAAGGCTTCAACCCAATGATTTAAAGGTGATTTATTGAGTTATCCACAAAAAGGGGCAAAGCATAGTTAACGTTGTCTTATATATATAAAGAAAAACAAGAACAACAAACCACAGGCCAGCAAGTCGTGCGCTGCCCGCTCCTGTGGCCGTTTGTCTGTTTTGCAGGAATCTCGTGAAATCTGGCCCCTGAAGAGCTGACGGCAGGCTGCAAGAACCGATACACTGTTCCGCTTACTTCCGGAGCAAGCCTTGTATTTCGAACACATCGTCGAGATCAACGACCCCGCCGACCCCCTTGCCGTAGTTCTGAGCCCAGAACAGGTGTGGGCCGGGCTGATGTACCGGGTGCACGAGCCCGTAGCCTTCCTGCCGGGTCTCGACCGCTGTGTCGTCAGGCAGGAATCGGCAGGTCGGGTGACGCGGGAGCTCCATTTCGGCTCTGCGCGCATCCTCGACACCGTTACCTTCAGGCAGCAGGAATGGGTGTGTTTCGAGTCGGCAGCAACGGCAGAGCACGCCGGCGGTCGCCTCACCATTCGGCTCGAACAACCCGACGGCGAGCCGTTGTGCCTGCGCTT
>JAEUNU010000207.1 GCA_016789125.1 Zoogloea sp.
GATCTGCTTCTTGGCCTCGGTGAGGGCGTTGAAGGCGTGGAAGAACTCTTCCTGGGTCCGGTTCTTGTTATTGAAGAACTGGATGTCGTCGATGATCAGCACGTCGAGCGAGCGGTAGTAGCGCTTGAAGACGTCGAAGGATTTCTGCTGGTAGGCGCGCACGACGTCGGCGTAGTAGTCCTCGGCGTGCACGTAGCGGATCACCTTGCGCGGGTCGTGCTTGAAGACGTAGTTGCCGAGGGCGTGGATGAGGTGGGTCTTGCCCAGGCCGACGCCGCCATAGATGAACAGCGGGTTGTAGGAGACGCCGGGGTTCTGGGCCACCTGCAGGGCGGCGGCGCGGGCGAGGTCGTTGGCGCGGCCGGTGACCAGGGTGTCGAAGGTGAAGTCGGGGTTGAGGCGCGACTTGTCGTAGTTGGCCGACTCGGCCGACACCGGCGCCTCCGGCATCACCGGGCGGGCCATCACCGGCGCAGCCTGCGGCGCGGCCGCCGGGGCAGCGGCCTGCGCAGCCGGCGCGGCGGGCGGCGGTGGGGCGCTCGGGCGGCGGATTCCACCGGCCGGCGCCAGGCCGACCTCGATCGTCAGCGGGGCGCCGAAGTATTCCTCGCCGAGCTCTTCGATGCGCCGCAGGTAACGGTCGCGCAGCCACTGGCGGTGGAAGTTGGAGGGCGCGACCAGGCGCAGTCCGGCCCCATCGTCGCTGCTCGGCTCTTCGGCACGCAGCGGGACGATCCAGGTCTTGAATTGCTGGGAGGGCAGCTCCTGTTCAAGGCAGCTCAGGCAATGCGTCCAGAACGCAGCGCATTGGGGCATGGAGGAGGCTTCGGGCACGATGTTCGGGTGGGCGTGTTTCAACGGCGGAATGTGCGCGGCCAGGGGCTTTGCGGCCGGGCTTGCGCCGGGCGGCGGAGCTGGCTGGAGGCGCACACGAGCCAGTTTGGCCAAACGAGCATTGTACCTTTCCAGACCAGACTTATCCACAGCTTCGGCGCCCTGAAAACCGGTCGCGGAAGGGCACAAACAGCCCGGACCGGTGGCCAGCGCCTTTCCGGCGATCAAAAGAATCTTGACAAACAGAGGGTTAACAGATCAAATTGCGCGTTTGACTCAACTTTTTCGGGCTTAGAAAATGAAGCGTACTTACCAACCGTCCGTCGTCCGTCGCAAGCGCACCCACGGCTTCCTGGTTCGCATGGCCACCCGTGGCGGCCGCAAGGTCATCGCCGCTCGCCGCGCCAAGGGCCGTCATCGTCTCGCCGTCTAAGGGCGCTGAGGACGCCTGCGAGGCTCCGGCCTCCACTGCCGACGCCCCCGAGTGCGCGGCAGCTGGCGTTGAAGATACGGCAGGATTCGGCTTCGGCTCGTCCTTGCGACTGCACAAAACGGATGAGTATTCATCCGTTTTTGCTTTCAGGCGTGTGCTGCGCGGGCGCTGGTTCAACCTGCACTACAGCCCGAACACGCTCGGCCATGCCCGTATCGGCCTCGTCGTGGCCAAGAAGCTCGCCAGGCGCGCGGTACAGCGCAACCTGGTGAAGCGGATCGGCCGCGACCTCTTCCGCCACACGCAGGCCGACCTGCCCGCCCACGATCTGGTGTTACGATTGTCGGCCAAGCTCGACAACGTGACACGGCGCATGATGCGTGAAGACATGAACAGTCTCCTCGGACGCCTGCCGAAGAAATGAAAAGCTTCGTGCTGGCCCTGTTGCGCGTTTACCGCTACGCCATCAGCCCGATGCTGGGGCGCAACTGCCGTTTCGTGCCGAGCTGCTCCGAATACGCCGTCGAGGCCGTCGAACGCCATGGCGCCCTGAAGGGTGGCTGGCTGGCGGCCCGGCGCGTCTGCCGCTGCCATCCGTTCAGCGGTGGCGGTTACGATCCGGTACCCTGAGCCTTCCCACCTCGCCCCACCTACTTCCAGACACTGACTCCGATGGATAACCGTCGCCTGATCCTCCTCCTCGTCTTCTCGTTCTCGCTGGTCATGCTGTGGGACGGATGGCAGAAGCACAACCAGCCCAAGGTCGCGCCCACCGTGACCGCCGCCGGTGGCACCGCCGGCGTGCCGACTCCGACGACGACCGGTGCCCCGGGTGCCGTCGCCGTGCCGGGCCAGCCCGCGGCGCCGGCGCCGGTCGCCGCCCCCAAGGCGATCATCCGCACCGACGTGCTGGTGGCCGAAGTCTCGGCCCAGGGCGGCGACATCGTCCGTCTCGAGCTCACCAAGCACCACTCCAGCGAAGACAGCAGCCGCAACTACGTGCTCTTCGACAACGGCGAGAAGCACAACTACGCGGCCCAGACCGGCCTGATCGGCAACGGCCTGCCCAACCACAAAACGCTGTTCACGCTGGGCGCCACCGAAGCCGCGCTGAAGGATGGCGAGAATGCCGTCACGCTGCGCCTCGACGCGCCGCCCACCGCCGACGGCATCAAGGTGGCCAAGCTGATCACCTTCAACCGCGGCAGCTATCAGGCCGAGGTGAGCTACGAGATCACCAACGGCAGCGGCGCTCCGATCGCGCCCCACGCCTACTTCCAGTTCACCCGTGACGGCCAGCCGGCCGAACAGCCGGGCGGCTTCGGCGTGCAGACCTTCACCGGCCCGGCCTTCTACACCGAAACCGAGAAATATCAAAAGGTTGCCTTCGAAGACATCGCCGCCAAGAAGGCCAAGTTCGTCACCAAGTCGGCCGACGGCTGGGCCGCGATGGTGCAGCACTACTTCGTGGCCGGCTGGGCGCCGACCAGCGGCGAGCGTGAATTCTTCGCCAACCAGGTCAGCTCCGACCTCTACTCGGCAGGCGTGATCGTGCCGGTGGCCGCCATCGCCCCGGGCCAGGTCGGCAAGCTCGCGGTGCCGCTGTACGCCGGCCCGCAGGAGCAGTCCCGCCTCGAAACCTTCGCCAAGGGCTTCGACCTGGTGGTGGACTACGGCTGGCTCACCATCATCGCCGCGCCGCTGTTCTGGGTGCTGGAGTGGTTCCACAAGCTCACCGGCAACTGGGGCTGGGCGATCATCCTGGTCACCATCGCCCTGAAGGCACTGTTCTTCCCGCTGTCCGCCGCCAGCTACAAGTCGATGGCCAAGATGAAGACCCTCGGCCCCCGCCTGCAGCGCATGAAAGAGCAGTACGGCGACGACAAGATGAAGATGCAGCAGGCCATGATGGACCTCTACAAGCGTGAGAAGGTCAATCCGCTTGGCGGCTGCCTGCCCATCCTGATCCAGATCCCGGTGTTCATCGCCCTCTACTGGGTGCTGCTGGGCGTCGTCGAGATGCGTGGCGCGCCGTGGCTGGGCTGGATCCAGGATCTGTCGGTGAAAGACCCGTACTACATCCTGCCGCTGATCATGGGCGCCACCAGCTTCATCCAGACCAAGCTCAACCCGGCTCCGCCCGATCCGATCCAGGCCAAGGTCATGATGATGATGCCGATCCTGTTCACCTTCATGTTCCTGTGGTTCCCCGCGGGTCTGGTGCTGTACTGGGTCGTCAACAACACCCTGTCGATCGCCCAGCAATGGCAGATCAACCGCATGATCGAAGCCGGTGGCAAACCCGCCGAGTGACCTGATCGCCGCCATTGCCACCGCGCCCGGGCGTGGTGGCATTGGCGTGGTCCGGCTCTCCGGGCCGAACCTCGCCCTGCTGGCGGCCCGCATCTGTGGCCGTGAGCCCCAGGCCCGGCTGGCCCATTTCGCACGCTTCCACGACGCGTCCGGCGGCCTGATCGACGAAGGCCTGCTCCTCTACTTCCCGGCACCCCACTCCTTCACCGGCGAAGACGTCATCGAACTCCAGGGCCACGGCGGCCCGGTGGTCATGCAGATGCTGCTGGCCCGCTGCCTCGAACTCGGCGCCCGCCTCGCCGAACCGGGTGAATTCACCCGCCGCGCCTTCCTCAACGGCAAGCTCGACCTGGCCCAGGCCGAAAGCGTCGCCGACCTCATCGAAGCCTCCACCGCCGCCGCCGCCCGCTCCGCGGTGCGCTCCCTCACCGGCAGCTTCTCCACCGAAGTGCGCGGCCTGTGCGACCGCCTCATCGACCTGCGCATGCTGGTCGAGGCCACCCTCGACTTCCCCGACGAAGACGTCGACTTCCTCATCGAAGCCAAGGCCTTCGAACGCATCGAAGCCATCGCCCTTGAGCTCACCGCGATCCTCGATCGCGCCCGCCAGGGCAGCCTGCTGCGCAACGGCCTCCACGTGGTGCTGGTGGGCCAGCCCAACGTTGGCAAGTCCAGCCTGCTCAACCGCCTCGCTGGCGAGGAGCGCGCCATCGTCACCGACATCGCCGGCACCACCCGCGACGCGCTGCGCGAAACCATCCAGATCGAAGGCATTCCGCTTCACATCACCGACACCGCCGGCCTGCGGGAAACCACCGACGAAGTCGAGAAGATCGGCATCGCCCGCACCTGGCAGGAAATCGCTCGGGCCGACGTGATCGTGCGCCTGGTAGACGTGCGCGACGGCCTCACCGACGCCGACGCCGCCATCGACGCCCGCCTGCCCGCCGGTGTCGAGCGCATCACCGTCTTCAACAAGGTCGACCTGCAGGCCCGCCAGCCCGAGCGCATCGAGGCCGACGGCGGTGTGGGCATCTATCTGTCAGCCAAGGCCGGCCAGGGCGTCGAGCTGCTGCGCGCCGAGCTTTTGCGCGTGGCCGGCTGGCACCGCCACGGCGAAGACGTGATCCTCGCCCGAGAACGCCACCTCATCGCACTGCGCGAAGCCCACGCCCGCGTCAATGCCGCCCTCGAAGCCCGCCACGCCCTTGAGCTGATGGCCGAGGAACTCCGCCTCGCCCAGGAGGCCGTCAACGAGATCACCGGCGAGTTCACCCCCGACGACCTGCTCGGGGTGATCTTTTCGCGCTTCTGCATCGGAAAGTAGGCAGCGTTCAAGCCTCCTGGGGCAGGGCGTCATATCACCGGACCGCCATCACATGGCGGTGTCATCTTTTGCCCCACCGCTCCCGGTGTGTGGCATCGGGGGCCTCCTGCATGACCTTCATCACGGCCTGGTGGGCGGCTTTCGAGACTTCGTTCCCTGGGCTGCCACTCAGCAGGTAGGTTGGCCCTTCGACATCTCCGGACGAAAAATTTCGGGTAAACACGAGTTTCATGTCGCGGCTCAGCAACGACACACTGAGGCCGACGGCGGCGATCGGCCTGATCGCGAAGCCCGCATTCTTGGGGGCGTTTTATAGTCGTAGCTGAACTGGCCGGTCCAGGGGCGGACGACGGCCACGTACCCCATCTGCCCACAGGACGACTCGGCAACCGTCAGCCCTCGGAAAAGACATCCTTGAAAGCCAGCGTGGCCGCTTCCCGGGTGATCTCTCCGATCGGCAATGGCAGGCTCGTCGCGGCATCGGTCAGGCTGTTCGGCCGGCCGGTGAATTGTTCATCCTGCACCGCCCGGGGCATCTCTATCAGGGTTCGGCCCTTGATCGCCGCATCATACGAGCGTGGCTCGTACTTGAACTGGGCCGGACTGACGGCACCCTGAAACGCCCTCCAACCCCAGGACACCAAAGCCCAGCACCACAGCACATAGATACATCACAATGCATCTCTCGTCGCCGTAAAGATGGCGTCTCCGAAGAGCCCGCTCCGAAAATAGCGGACGCGGAAAACCTGCAGTCGGTTATGCCTTGCCAGCATCTGCCTCAGCAGCCCGGAATCACGGATCGCCTGTCCGTTGAATTCCAGCAGCACATCACCGACCCGGCGGCCTGCCAATTCGGCAAGACCTCCCTCATCAATCCACCTCAACAGCACTACGCTGAGATCACAAGGCCCCAGGCTCTCGGGCAATGTGATCCACCACAACAGCTGAACGCCCTACAACCGAGGTCTCCCCCGGAACACCCGCGCGCCCCGCGTGCAACGCACGCCTTACATTTCCACACGACTCCTTACAGGCGCTCGCACCGGGCTGTTCTAAAGTTGCGCCATGCGTCCTGCCGAATCACGGCAGGCAACCTGGAACAAGCCCGGAGAACCATCATGAAACTCTTGCTCAAACACCTGCTGGCCGTGATCGCCCTGACTGCCTTCACCGGCTGCGCCAACATGAATGCCCAACAGAAGAACACGGCAATCGGTGCCGCCATCGGTGGCGTGGCCGGTTCGGTGCTCACCAATGGCAGCGCCGTCGGCACCGTCGGTGGTGCAGCGGTAGGCGGCGTGATCGGCAATCAGGTAAAGCGCTGAGCGCAGCCTAGGCCTCGCTTTTGTTGA
>JAEUNU010000210.1 GCA_016789125.1 Zoogloea sp.
CGCTATAATTCCGCCTTTGCCTTTCACAAACGGACCCCATGGAACTGGCCAAGAGTTTCGAGCCGGCGGAAATTGAACGCCGCTGGTATGAGCACTGGGAGTCGAGCGGCTACTTCGCCGCCGGCCTCGACCGCAGCAAGCCCGCCGATCAATCCTTCTGCATCCTGCTGCCGCCGCCCAACGTCACCGGCACCCTGCACATGGGTCACGGGTTCAACCAGACGATCATGGACGCGCTCACCCGCTACCATCGCATGCGCGGCTGGAACACCCTCTGGCAACCGGGCACCGACCACGCCGGCATCGCCACCCAGATCGTCGTTGAACGCCAACTGGACGCCCAGGGCATCTCCCGCCACGACCTCGGCCGCGAGAAGTTCCTCGAGAAGGTGTGGGAGTGGAAGGAATACTCCGGCGGCACCATCACCCGCCAGATGCGCCGCATGGGCACCAGCCCCGACTGGTCGCGCGAGCGCTTCACGATGGATGCCGGCCTCAACAAGATCGTCACCGAAACCTTCGTGCGCCTCTACAACGAAGGCCTGATCTACCGTGGCAAGCGCCTCGTCAACTGGGACCCGAAGCTGCACACCGCCGTCTCCGACCTCGAAGTCGTCCAGGAAGAAGAAGACGGCTTCATGTGGCACATCAACTACCCGTTCAGCGAAGGCCCGATCGGTGACCTGGCTGGCCTCACCGTCGCCACCACCCGCCCCGAGACCATGCTCGGCGACGTGGCGGTGATGGTGCACCCCGAGGACGAGCGCTACGCCCACCTCATCGGCAAGAGCGTCAGCCTGCCGCTTTGCGAGCGCAACATCCCGATCATCGCCGACGACTACGTCGACCGCGAGTTCGGCACCGGTGTCGTCAAGGTCACCCCGGCCCACGACTTCAATGACTACGCCGTCGGCCAGCGCCACAATCTTCCGCAGATCAGCATCCTTACCCTGGACGCCAAGATCAACGAGCACGCCCCGGCCAAGTATCAGGGCCTCGACCGCTTCGACGCCCGCAAGGCCATCGTGGCCGACCTCGAAGCCGCCGGCGTGCTGGTCGACACCAAGCCCCACAAGCTGCAGGTGCCCCGCGGCGACCGTACCGGCGTGGTCATCGAGCCGATGCTCACCGACCAGTGGTTCGTCGCCATGTCCAAGCCGGGTGAAGATGGCAAGTCGATCACCCAGAAGGCGCTCGATGTCGTCAGCTCCGGCGAGATCCAGTTCGTCCCCGGCAACTGGGTGAACACCTATAACCAGTGGCTCAACAACATCCAGGACTGGTGCATCTCGCGCCAGCTGTGGTGGGGTCACCAGATCCCGGCCTGGTACGGCATCGACGGCGAGTGCTTCGTCGCCCATTCCGAAGAAGAAGCCCGCCAGCTTGCCGACAAGGCCGGCTACCCCGGCCCGCTCACCCGCGACCCGGACGTCCTCGACACCTGGTACTCCTCCGCCCTGTGGCCGTTCTCGACCCTCGACTGGACGCCCGACTACCCGGCCCAGTCGAATGACGCTCTGGACCTCTACCTGCCGTCCACGGTGCTGGTCACCGGCTTCGACATCATCTTCTTCTGGGTGGCGCGCATGGTCATGATGACCAAGCACATCACCGGCAAGATCCCCTTCAAGCATGTTTACGTGCACGGCCTCATCCGCGACGCCGAAGGCGCCAAGATGTCCAAGTCGAAGGGCAACGTGCTCGACCCCATCGACCTCATCGACGGCATCGGCGTCGATGCCCTGGTGGCCAAGCGCACCACCGGCCTGATGAACCCCAAGCAGGCCGCCAGCATCGAGAAGAAGACCCGCAAGGAGTTCCCCGACGGCATCCCCGCCTTCGGCACCGACGCCCTGCGCTTCACCTTCGCCAGCCTCGCCAGCCCGGGCCGCGACATCAAGTTCGACATGAGCCGCTGCGAGGGCTATCGCAACTTCTGCAACAAGCTGTGGAACGCAACCCGCTTCGTGCTGATGAACGTCCAGGGCCACGACCTCGGCCTCAAGCACCAGCAGGGCGGCCCGGCCTGCGGCGGCAGCGGCCCGCTGGAGTTCTCCTTCGCCGACCGCTGGATCGTCAGCCGCCTGCAGCGCGTCGAAAAGGAAGTCGAACAGCACTTTGCCGAGTACCGCTTCGACCTCGTCTCCAAAACCATCTACGAGTTCATCTGGGACGAGTACTGCGACTGGTACCTCGAGCTCGCCAAGGTCCAGATCAACACCGGCAACGAGGCCCAGCAGAAGGGCACCCGCCGCACGCTGATCCGTGTGCTGGAAACCATCCTGCGCCTCGCCCACCCGCTGATCCCCTTCGTCACCGAAGAGCTGTGGCAGACGGTGGCCCCGCTGGCTGGCCGCAAGGACGTCGACAGCCTGTGCCTGGCCCGCTACCCCCAGGCCGACATGGCGCGCATCGACGAGAAGAGCGAAGCCGCGGTGGCCGAGCTCAAGGGCCTCATCTACGCCTGCCGCAACCTGCGGGGCGAAATGGGCATCTCGCCGGCCCAGCGCATGCCGCTCATCGCCAGCGGTAACGCCGAGCAGCTGCGCCGGTTCGCCCCCTACATCGCCGGCCTCGCCAAGCTCTCCGAGGTGCAGGTGGTCGACGAGATCGGCGGTGAAGAGCTCGCCCCGATCGCCATCGTCGGCGAACAGCGCCTGATGCTGAAGGTCGAGATCGACATTGCCGCCGAGCGCGAGCGCATCACCAAGGAGATCGCCCGCATCGAAGGCGAGATCGTCAAGGCCAACGCCAAGCTGGCCAACGAGAGCTTCGTGGCCCGCGCCCCGGCCGCCGTCGTCGCCCAGGAGAAAGACCGCCTGGCCGGCTTCAGCGCCACGCTGGACAAGCTCAGGCCCCAGCTGGCGCGGCTGCCCGCCGCCTGACCCCGTCACGCCCCAAAGCAAAGAGGCCACGCATCTGCGTGGCCTCTTTTTTGCGATGCCCGCCGCGGCTTACTTGCGGCGCAGGAAGAACTCGTGGGACTCGTCGGGCAGAGCGTTCTGAGCGGCAAGCTCGTTGCCGGTCTGCCGGGCAAACGCCGCGAAGTCCTTCACCGAGCCCGGGTCGGTCGCGACCACCCGCAAAACCTGCCCCGCCTGCATTTCGGCGAGTGCTTTCTTGGCACGTAAAATGGGCAGCGGACAGTTGAGTCCGCGGGCATCCACTTCCTTGTCGAATTCCATTGCTTTGCTCCAGTTCGGGATGGGGGGCTTCGAGGCGCAATTTTACTCCGTCAAGCCCCAAAACCCGACATAGATCACGGCCGGGACACACTCCAAGAAAAAATGCTCAGGGCTTTGTGAAATAATGACAACTCGAAAATCATGTCATAAACGGTTCGACACCCTTTGCTGCGGGGGCCATTTTGCCCCAAGGTAGAGGTCAAAACCGGCCTTCAAACAACCCTGACCCACATTTCGAGGTACTCCACGATGCGCTCAAACATGCTCCAAACGGTTCTCAACGACTTGAACGGAACCTCCGCAGACATCGAGGCTTCGGCCATCATTTCATCCGACGGCCTGATGATGGCTGCCCTGCTGCCCAACACCGTCGACGAAGACCGCGTCGGCGCCATGAGTGCCGCCATGCTGTCCCTGGGCGACCGCACCGCCCGCGAACTCGCCCGCGGCAGCCTCGACCAGGTCCTGATCAAGGGCGAGAAGGGTTACGTCCTGATGGTCCAGGCCGGCGCCGACGCCGTGCTCACCGTGATGGCCAAGCCCAACGCCAAGCTCGGCCTGGTGTTCCTCGACGTCCGTCGCGCCGCCGACGCCATCGGCAGGATTCTCGGCTGAAAGGAGCCATCGCAGTGAAGGACATGGACCTCGCCGACATCGCTGGCGAAGCGGTAGAACATGTGCTCACCTACACCGGCGGGCACACCCGCCGGGTGTATGTCACACCCATCGAAACACCTTACCCCCACGGGAAGCTGATCGTGTCGCGCACCGACACCCAAGGCATCATCACCCAGTGCAACCCATCTTTTGTCGAGATGTCCGGCTACTGCGAGGCTGAACTCATCGGGCAGCCCCACTGCCTCCTGCGCCACCCCGACATGCCCGCGGCCGCCTTCCGTGACCTCTGGAAAACCGTCCAGGCCGGCCAGCAGTGGCACGGCTACGTCAAGAACCTGCGCAAGGACGGCGGCCACTACTGGGTATACGCCACGGTCGTCCCCAACGTCCGTGACGGCAAGATCGTCGGCTTCACATCCGTCCGGCGGGAGCCTTCCCGCGAGAAGGTCGCGCTTGCCGAGGCGCAGTACCAGGAGATGCGCGGATCATGACCATCAACTTCACGGTAAGCCCGAGCTTCCCCAACGAGCGCATTTCAGACTGGTACATCTTCAACACCTGGCTGCAGCGCGCCCTGTCCCTGCCGATCCACCTCGAGCTCTACAACAGCTTCGGCGCCCAGCGGGCCGCCATCGCCGAGGGCAAGGTCGACCTCATCTATGCCAACCCCTTCGACGCCTCGCTCCTGGTGCGTGAAAAAGGTTTCCGCGCCATCGCCCGCCCGGAGGGGCCGCCCGACGAGATGGTCGTCATCACCGGCACCGACAGCCCGGCCCGGGAGATCCGCGACCTGCAGCCCGGCACGCGGCTGGCCTGCAGCGACGACCCCTGCGTCAACACCGTCGGCCGCATCCTCCTCGAGCCCGCCAACCTCGGCGGCGACAACATCGTCGAGCACCGGCGCGAAACCTACATCCAGGTCGCGCGGGAGCTCCTGCGCGGCGAGGCCGACATCGGCTTCCTGCCCGTGGAGGCCTTCGAGGGCTTCTCCCCTCTGATCCGGCGCGACCTGCGGGCCCTCGTGACGAGCGAGCTGCACGTGATCCGCCACGTCTTCCTGGTGGGGCCGGCCCTGGCCGAGCGCAGTGAAGAACTCACGGCCCTGCTGCTGTCGATGCACGAAAGCGACAAGGGTCGCGGTATCCTCGAAGCCCTCGGCGCCCGGCGCTGGCTGCCGGTCCAGCACGAGGACGTCGAATTCATGATCGACATCATCTCGACCTTGAACCAGTGAAGCCCTTCGTCACCGACAAGACCTGTCCGGAACGCATCCGGACACCTGCGCCACCGGCCGTCTTCGGGCTGCCGGTGCGCACCCTCAGCATCGCCTCCCGCTGGTGTTCGCCCGCCACCGGGGCCCTGCTCGCCGGCGAAATCGGCCGCAAGCCCGCCAACCTGCACCTGCACCTGCAGCGCATCGCCCTCTGGCACGGGCTTGGCGACGAGGCGGCCACCGCCGCCGCGGTGATCGATCTGTGGATCGTGCTGGGCAAGCTCGGGCAGGAGCTGCGTACCCGCATGCTCCGCAAGCATTACACCGCCCTCGACACGCTGGATCTCGGCCTCTACCTGAGCGAACGCCTGCACCACGGCCTCGATCGCCACGACCCGCGCATCGCCCTGCCCGACACCGTGCTGACCCGACCGGTTGCCGGTAACCGGGCCTTCCTGCGCGAAGTCTCCCCGTCGCCGGCCGGCCGCCCCTGACCGTCGCCGCCCAAGCCCCCATGCCTGCAACCCTCCAGCCATCTCCCGAGTCGCATCCATCCCGCGCAGCCCTTCGCCCTCCGATTTTTCCATGACCCGCCACTCCAATCCTCCGGGCCAGCCCCTGACGGCCCTCTACCTGCTCCACGTGGGCAGCATGGACGCGCGCCTGATCGGGCTTTCGACCGAGCGCCACTGGAAACATCAGGTAAAGCTGGCGAGTGCACTCAACCAGGCGGAAGTTGTCCTCGTCGACTGTGACCGCCCGGGCATCGAAGCCGCCGTCGAGCAACTCGCCGCATACCCCCGCACCGGCGTCGTGTACTACGCCTTCCACCCCAAGGACCACGCCCAGCGCTTCCCCAACCGGGTGATCCTCGGCAAGCCCCTCAACCTCGAGGCACTGCCGGCCATCCTCGCCAAGGCGGCCGCCGATGCGGCCCACGTGATCGCCGCGCCACCGCCCCGCTTCGTCGCGCCGCCCCCGGCGCCGGTCGTGGTCGAAGAGCCAGGCCCGGCGTCCCTCGGCCACGGCCTGCAGACCGAGGACGAACGCGACCTGTGCGGCGCCATGGACGACCTCCCCGCCACCCCCGGCCAGCCGCTGCCCGACCGGCTCTTCTTCAACCCCGACGAATACATCATCGGCCACATCCATCGGGCCGTGGAGCAGGCGGCCAACACCGGCCGTCCGCACCTGGTGGCCGGCCTGCCGCGCCTGATCGGCGTGCGTGCAACGCCAGTGCCGGCCTGCATCACCGATTTCCGCGACAACCAGCTGCGGCCCCTGTCGATGACGCAGCTCCCCCTCACCACCGCCCGCATCGTCAGTGCCTCGACCCTGCCGCAAGGCTCCGGCAACGAGATCGTACACAGCTCCGAAGACCTGCTCTGGAACGTCGCCGCCTGGGCCGCCCGCGGGCGCCTGCCGGCCGGCGCCGACCCCTACCGCCCGGTGCGCCTGCGCGCCTGGCCCAACTGCACCAAGGTCTTCATGTCGCCCCACGCCATGCGCATCGCGGCGTTGTGGACGCGCACCTGGGCCAGCCCCGTCGAGATCGCCGCCCGCCTGGGCATCGCCCAGCGCTACGTGTTCTCGGTGTATGCCTCGGCGCGCTTCGCCGGGCTGCTCGACACCAGCCTCCCGCCCAGGCCGGTCGCCCCCGCGGCCCCGGCACGGCAGTTCAGCGCCCCCGAAGACCCCACCATCCAGACGGCCACCACGGCCCCGACCGCCGGCAAGGCATCGCCCGAACCGGAAACCAAGCAAACCCAGCAACGTCCGTCGATTTTGTCCAGAATTCTCAGGAAGCTCCTCAATGCGGTCTGAACGCGCCCGACATAACAAGATCATCTTTTCCGGGACGGTCGGTGCCGGCAAGAGCACCGCCATCGCTGCCCTCAGCGACATCCCCCCGGTCGCCACCGAAGCCGTCGCCAGCGACGAGACCGGCCTGATCAAGAAGACCACCACCGTGGCCATGGACTACGGCGTCCTCAACCTCCCCGGTGGCGAGAAGGTCATGCTCTACGGCACCCCCGGCCAGGAGCGCTTCAACTTCATGTGGGAGATCCTCTCCGAGGGCGGGATCGGGCTGGTGCTGCTGATCAACAATGCCAACCCCGACCCCCTCGCCGACCTGCAGGGCTACCTGCACGCCTTCAAGGATTTCATCTCGAAGACCGCGGTGGCCATTGGCGTGACCCACATGGACCGGGCCGAAGCCCCCGATCTCGATGCCTACCGCACCCGCCTCGCCAGCCTAGGCCATCAACCGCCGCCGGCCGTGTTCCGGGTCGACGCCCGCAGCCGCGACGACGTAGCGATGCTGGTCAAGGCGCTCCTCTACACCCTCAACCCCGGACTGATCGATGCTTGAGATTGTTCCCGGCAACTACCTGACGGTCACGCCCTACGGGGCCTGGCGCGCGGTCGCCCGCGCCGACGACAGCACCGAGCGGCGCATCCTGCTGGCCATCCTGCGGGAAGCCGGCAGCCCCGAGCTCACCCCGGCGGTGCCCTGCGCGTGGACCGGCTAGACCGACACCGACGCCGCCCTCGCGCCCCTCCTCCGCCGGCAGGAAGCCGCCAGCCTGGACGCCGGGCCCGCGCCGCGGGCCGCCCCGCTGG
>JAEUNU010000229.1 GCA_016789125.1 Zoogloea sp.
GCAAACCCCGCCGGCTGCCCGTTCAGCAGGATCGCGCCGACCTCGGTATGCGGCACCCCGCAGGCCTCGATCACGTGCTTGAGGCTCGCATCGGGCGGCGCAGGCAGGGACCACGCTCCACCGCGCCGGGCAGGCGGCAGGAAGGGCTGCAGGGCGTCGGCGAAGATGAGGGTGATCATGGTGGCGCCCGCGCTCAAGCGTCCCGCAGGATGCTGAACTGGCGGAACAAATGTCCCGGCAGCGGTACCTCCAGCTGCCACTGGATGCTCATTGGCTTGCTGCCCTCGGCCTGCTCCAGCGTGACCGGGCCGCAGGCCCGGTAGGGTGCGCCCTTGGCGGTGCGCACGAAGAGCTGGAAGCGCCATCCATTGGCAGGGCTCTCCAGATAGCGCCGGCCCGCCGGTGTCTCCGGGCCGGCGACGTTCTGGGACTGCCAATGGAAGCGCTCGGCGCTGATCGCATAGTCGTGATAGGCGATTTTTTCGTGGTAGCCCTCGCGCTTGTCGAGGGTCACGAACAGCAGCTCCACCTTGCGCTCGCGCAGGGCCAGCACGCCGGCCTGGAAGGGCGTGCGCCGCTCGGCGCTGAGCCAGCCCACTGCGGTAAGGATCTCGCGAATCCCGTAGCCCGCGTGGAGGCACAGGGGCACATCCTCCAGCCCCGGCACGGCCCGTCGCGGCAGGCGGCTTGACGACTGCAAGACTTCGCCGATCTCACCGATCTCGGCCAGCAGGTCGGGGTGCGCCCGCAAGCGCTGGAGAAAGCCTTCGCCACTTCCCTTCTGCTGGGTCTGGCCATCCACCTGATAGGCGAGCATCTGCAGCAGGCGCTGCTCCTGGCTGCTTCGCGGCGCGTCGTGGCGGTCCCCGGGCTCGGCGATCTTCACCAGCAGGTCGGTGCGTGCCGGATCGTCGAAGTGCAGCAGATCACCAAATCGGCGGCCAAAGTAATCGTCCTCGTCGCCTGGTGGTGTCGCGAGGAGGCCGGCGTCGCGCTTGAGCTTGGTCCACCCGGAGCTGCCGCTGCTGCGATAGAGGTCATCGAGTTCGATGGCCTGTTCGCGCAGGAAGCTCGCCAGCCGGACCGTGCTGCGCCCGCGCAGGGCGGCGTAGGTTTGCAGCTCGGTGCGCAGGCGCCGCCAGTTGTGCTGCACAAGCTTGCGCAGGCTGCCCAGCACCTGCTCGCGGGCCTGGCGTTGCAGGTGGATGTGGCAGCCCGGCGGCAGGCTGCCGAAGCCCTTGTTCACCGCCTCGACGAGCTGCCCACGCGGGAGCCCGCTGAGCGCCGACAGCAGGCGATCGAAGCGGAAGTCCTCCCGGTGGCGGCCGACGAAATCGAGGATCAGGCAGCTCTCCTTGCCCGGTGCGAGCCGCAGGCCGCGGCCAATCTGTTGCTGGAACAGCACCGGGCTCTGGGTGGGGCGGAGCAGCAGCAGGGTGTCAACCATCGGCAGGTCGACCCCTTCGTTATAGAGATCGCAGGTGACGAGAGCCGACACCTCGCCCCGGGCCAGCATCTCCGGGGCCCGCCGGCGTTCGTCGGCAGGGGTGTCGCCCACCACGCACAGGGCCTTGATGCCGGCCTGCGTGAAGCAGCCGGTCATGAATTGGGCGTGGGCCACCGACACGCAGAACACCAACGCCCGGCCCTCTGCCGGTTCCCCCGCCAGGCGCCGCCACTCGTTCAGCACCAGCCGGGCGCGGATGTGATTGCCGGTAAGCAGCTTGTCGATGGCCGTCACCTCCCCCGGCTGCGCCCAGGGGACGGCGGAGAAATCGGTGTCGTCGTCACAGGCGTAATACTCGAAGGGGCACAACAGCTGCTGGTCGAGGGCATGCCACAGGCGCAGCTCGACGGCGGGCGTGCCGTCGGGCCGGTTGTCGAAGTAGCCGAGGATGGGCTTGCCGTCGCTGCGCTCGGGGGTCGCAGTGAGGCCCAGCAGCACACGCGGGCGGATCCCGGTCACGAATGCGTCAAAGCGCCGGGCGGCGAGGCGGTGGCACTCGTCCACCACCACTGCGTACCAATGGTCGGCCCCACGCCGGGCGAGCAGGTCGCGGCTCGCCACGCTGTCGATGGTGGCGAAGAGATGGTCGAAGCTTTGCGGCTCAGTGCCGCCCGTCAGTAGCTCACCAAAGGCATGATCGCGCAGGATTTCGCGAAAGGTGCGCAGGGCCTGCTTCAGGATCTCCTCCCGATGGGCCACGAACAGCAGGCGCGGCTGCCCGCCCTCGATGAGGCACAGGCGCCGGTAGTCGAAGGCCGCCACCACCGTCTTGCCCGTGCCGGTGGCGGCGACAACCAGGTTGCGCCAGCGGCCGTGGTCGCGCTCAAGCTGCAGTTGGTCGAGCATTTCCTGTTGGTAGGCTTTGGGCGCGAGATCGAAAAACGTCGGGCGGGCCAGGACATCGCTGCCTGAATCGCCCGCCTCGCGCCGGAGGGCCGCCGCCAGCGCCTGCCGATGGGCCGGGTCGGCCGGGTCGTAGCGCTGGAACTCGCTGTCGGCCCACAGGGTTTCGAAGTGAGCGCAGGCCCGCTCGAAGAGCTCGGGCTGGCCGCGCTCGGTAAACTTCGTCGTCCATTCCAGTCCGCCCACCAGCGCCGCCCCCGAGAGGTTGGCACTGCCCACGTAGGCGCTGCCGAAGCCGGTGCGACGCCGGAACAGCCAGGCCTTGGCGTGCAAGCGGGTGCGCCGGCCGTCAAGCGATACGCGGATCTCGCAGCCCGGCAGCCGAGCGAGCGTATCGAGCGCACGGGCCTCGGTGGCGCCGGTGTAGGTGGTGGTGAGGACACGGATGCGTGTGTGCGCCTGACCATCGGCACCCACCGCCGTAACGGCCTGCAGGATGTCGAGAAGCTTGCGCACGCCGGAGTGGGTGATGAAGCTGACCAGGATGTCCACGCGATCGCAGGCCGAGAGCTCCCGGCGCAGCTCGCCGAGCAGCGAGGGCGAGCCCTTGCCGGCCGTAAACAGCCACGGCGCCGCCAGCCCCGTCTCCGGCGGCAGCGGCGGCGCAGACTGGCGGTGGATGGCTTGCAGAACCTGTGCGGGTTCGGCAACCGGGTCGGCCATCTCCGCACCCGGCCCCAGGCGCCGGCGCAGGCTGACCAGCACGAAGTTGACCAGCTCCAGCTGCTGACGCAGCTTGTCATCCCCGTCGCCGTGCAGGTCGTCGAGCATTTGCGCCAACTGGGCTGCCAGCAGCTCGGAGAGTCGCGCCGGCGCCTCCGCGGGGCTGAGGGCCTGGAGGCTGCGGTGGGTCTCGTCGGTGCTGCCGGCGACGAGCGCGCTCAGGGTGTGGGTGAGGATCTGATCGTAGAGTCCGTCGGGCAATGGCATGCCGTGTCTCCGGGGCGCGGCCTTGGCGGGCGGTGAGGATGACGGCCGATTCTATCCGAGCGCTTCGGTGGCCGCGGTGCCGATCTGCCCGGCCGGCGGGGGCGTCCCGTGGGGCTCCCGCGCCCTCGCGTTGGTCTGCGGGCGGGTGGGCGCCTGTCGCGGAGGGTGCCCCGACCCCCCGGGAGAGGGTGCATGCCTGTTCGGGAGAGGGGTGCCGCCTGTCCGCGAAGAGGTCCGGAGCCGCCCGGAGGCCCGGCCGAGCCCCCCGGAAGCCCGTGCCTGGGCCTTTCGGCGCGACGGTGGCCTGTCGGGTGAAGTGGGTGGCCCTGTCGGCGAGGGGCTCGCGAGGGCTTCGGCGACAGGGGCCGGGTATTTGGCGGACAGGCGGGGTCTATCGGCGGGACAGGCGAGGCGAGAAATTTTCCGGCTCGCGAGTCCCTCGGTCGTGCTCGCGAGCCCCTCGCGGCCAGGGCGTCTGGGCCGGGATGGCGCTCGCCTGGGCCTCGGCGGAGGTCGCTTGGCCCCTGGCGCTTGTCGGCCGGGCCGCCGGGGCGGTCGCGACGACCTCGCCGCGTGTCGCGCGCGCCCTGGCGGCGGGGCGTCCGGGCAGGCGCCTGGCCGCGCCCCGCGAGGCATATCGAGTGACCCGCCGCCCGAGGCGCGCTACCCTCTTCCCTTCCTTCCCGACTGCCGTGCCCACCATGAGCTCGCCGGTTCCACGCCGCCGCCCCATCGACATCGTCCGCGACGAGCTGCGCCTGCTCGTCACCATCAAGCCTTCCGATCGCCCCTGGCAGATGCCCTTCGCGGCGGCCCTGGCCAACGGCCTGCCGCTTTTCGTGGGGGCGTATTTCGGCCATCTCGAGTACGGGCTGATCTCGTCGCTGGGCGGGCTGGCCTTCCTCTACCTGCCCGACACGCCGATGGCCCACCGCATGGTGTCGCTGATGGCCGCCGCCTTCGGGATGATCGCCTGCTACGCGCTGGGTGTGATGAGCCACCTGGTGCCGGCCTTGATGACCCCGGTGCTCACCTTCATCGCCATCCTCGTCACGATGGTGTGCCGCTTCTACCGCGTGGGCGTGCCGGGCAGCCTGTTCTTCATCATGACGGCGGCCATCGGCGCCTACACACCGGGCGACGTGATGCAGATCCCCCTCAAGGTGGGCCTCCTCGCGATGGGCAGCCTGCTCGCCTGCCTCATCGCCTTCTTCTACAGCCTGTTCATCCTCAGCCGCCGGGCACCCCGGCCGGTGGAGCCGCTGCCCCCGGCCAGCTTCGACTTCGTGATCTTCGATTCGCTGGTCATCGGGCTTGCGGTGGGCCTGTCCCTCGCCACCGCGCAGCTGCTGCAGCTCGAGAACGCCTACTGGGTGCCGGTGAGCTGCCTGGCGGTGATCCAGGGCATGTCGCTGCGGGCGGTGTGGGAGAAGCAGGTGCATCGCGTGCTCGGCACGGCCATCGGGCTCGGGGTGTCGTGGCTGCTGCTGTCGCTGCCGCTGGGCCCGTGGAGCATCGCCGTCATCATCACCGCGCTGGCCTTCATCATCGAGACCGCCGTGGTGCGTCACTACGGTTTTGCCGCCATCTTCATCACGCCGCTCACCCTGCTCCTCGCCGAGGCCGGCAAGGTGGGGCTGATCGACCCCGGCGTGCTGATGGAGGCGCGCTTCATCGACACCCTGCTCGGCTGTGCCCTGGGCCTGGCGGGGGGCGTGTGCCTGCACGCACCGCGCATCCGAGAGGCCCTGTCCCGGCCGCTGAAGCGCCTCTGCAACGCCGGGCCTGCCTGAAGGGGCGCTGCTGGTAGAATCCGCCCTCTCCAGAACGGCACTGGCGCGGCCCGCAAGGCCCGCCCCGCGCCATTGCCGCAAGACATCCGACCTCGACACACCGCCGTGACCACCCCCACCCCCAGCCCCCGCCGCGGGCGCCCGCCCAAATCCGCCCAAGCCGCCGTGCCCGCCGAAGACGACGAGATCAGCCAGCACACCCCGATGATGCAGCAATATTTACGCATCAAGCGAGACCACCCGGACACCCTCCTCTTCTACCGCATGGGCGACTTCTACGAGCTGTTCTTCGAGGACGCCGAGAAGGCCGCGCGCTTGATGGACATCACGCTGA
>JAEUNU010000080.1 GCA_016789125.1 Zoogloea sp.
TGGTGGACGGCGCCGCGATCATGAACCAGATCCCCCTGTGCCGCTGCTCCTACGGCCCCTACGCCCGGGCCATGGTGCGCGTGTGCAAGGAGGAATCCTTCCACCAGCGCCAGGGCTACGAAGCCCTGCTGGTGATGATGCAGGGCACCGAGGCCCAGAAGGCCATGGTGCAGGACGCGGTGAACCGCTGGTGGTGGAAGTGCCTGGCCATGTTCGGGCCGCCGGATGCCGACAGCCCCAACAGCGCCCAGGGCATGCGCTGGGGTATCAAGCGCATCAGCAACGACGACCTGCGCCAGAAGTTCGTCGACGCCACCGTTCCCCAGGCCCAGGTGCTCGGCGTCACGCTGCCCGACCCCGATCTCAAGTGGAACGAGGCGCGCCAGCACTACGACTACGGCCAGATCGACTGGGCCGAGTTCTGGAATACCGTCGAAGGCAACGGCCCCTGCAACAGGGAGCGCCTCGCCACCCGGGTCAAGGCCCACAACGACGGCCAGTGGGTGCGCGACGCGGCCCTGGCCTACACCCGCAAGCAACAACAACGCGCACAAAAGGAGGCAGCATGACCACCCCCGCACTCAAGGAATGGCCGCTCTGGGAAGTCTTCGTCCGCAGCAAGCAGGGCCTCGAGCACAAGCACTGCGGCAGCCTGCACGCCGCCGACGCGGCCCAGGCGCTGCACATGGCGCGTGACGTCTACACCCGCCGCCAGGAAGGCGTGAGCATCTGGGTCGTGCCGTCCGCCTCGATCACCGCCAGCAACCCCGACGACAAGGGCGAGCTGTTCGACCCGGCAGCCGACAAGATCTACCGCCACCCGACCTTCTACGAAATCCCCGAAGAAGTGGGGCACATGTGATGAGCACCCCCATCGACTACCTGCTGCACCTGGCCGACAACGCCGTGGTGCTGGGCCAGCGCAATGCCGAATGGTGTGGCCACGGCCCCATCCTCGAAGAAGACCTGGCGCTCGCCAACGTCAGCCTCGACCTCATCGGCCAGGCCCGGTTGCTCTACCAGCGCGTGGCCGAACTGCAGGGCGGCGACGCCACCGAGGACAAGCTCGCCTACTTCCGCGACGCCCATGAGTTTCGCAACTACACGCTGCTGGAGCTCCCGCACCACGGCCCGCTGGTGGGCTACGCGGCCGCCGACCGAGACTACGCCACCACCATCGTGCGCAACTTTTTGTACTCCGCGCTGATGGTGCTGGTGTGGGACGGCCTGCAGAACTCCTCCGACGCCGGCCTGGCAGCCATCGCCGCCAAGTCGATCAAGGAGGCCAGCTACCACCTCCACCACGCCCGCGACTGGCTGGTGCGGATGGGCGACGGCACCGACGAATCCCACGCCCGGGTGCAGGCGGCGGTCAATCACCTGATGCCCTACACCGAGGAGTTCTGGACCATCAGCCCGGCCGAAGGCGCCGCGGTGGCGGCCCACGTGGCGGTCGACGTGTGGGCCCTGCGCCCGGCCTGGGATGCGCTGGTGAACGACGCCCTTGCCGAGGCCACGCTGAGTCGCCCGAACTTCCATGGCTACGTCACCGAGGGCAAGGTCGGCCTGCATTCCGAGCACCTGGGTTTCCTGCTCGCCGAGATGCAGAGCCTCGCCCGCGCCCACCCCGACGGCCGCTGGTGACAGCATGAGCACCGCCACCGAAAGGGTGTGGGCCGCACTCGAGGCCCTGACCGACCCGGAGATCCCGGTGGTCACCCTGCGTGAGCTCGGCATCCTGCGGGAGGTGAACGACGCCCCGGACGGCCTCGAGGTGGTCATCACGCCCACCTACAGCGGCTGTCCGGCGATGGGCCAGATCGAGGACGACGTGCGCGCCACACTCGCCGAGCTGGGCGTGGCAGCGCGGGTCGTCACCCGCCTGTCGCCGCCGTGGACCACCGACTGGATGAGCGACGCGGCCAAGGCCAAGCTCCACGCCTACGGCATCGCGCCGCCCCACACCCGGCCGCCGGCCGATGTGTCGGTGATGCGCTTCATCAAACGCCCGGTGGCCGACGTCGTGAGCTGCCCCCACTGCGGCTCAAGCCACACCGTCGTCACCTCCCAGTTCGGCTCGACGGCCTGCAAGGCGCTGTACAAGTGCCTCGACTGCCAGGAGCCCTTCGACTACTTCAAGCCCTATTAGGCTTACCGGAGCCCCCCATGTCAGCTCTCCGATTCCACGACCTCACCGTCAAGCGCGTCAGCCCCGAGGCGGCCGGCGCGGTGGCGATCACTCTGGCCATCCCCGACGAGGCGAAGGACAGCTTCGCCTTCGAGCCCGGCCAGTTCCTCACCCTGCGCGCCACCGTGAACGGCCAGGACGTGCGCCGCAGCTATTCCATCAGCAGCCCGCGCAGCCGCCTGGCCGCCAAGGGTGAGCTGGAGATCGGCATCCGCCCGGTCGAGAACGGCGTGTTCTCCAACTGGGCCGCCCAATCCATCAAGGCCGGCGACACCATCCAGGTGATGCCGCCGGATGGCCGCTTCGTGGTCAAGAAGAAGCGTGCCATCCACCGGGTCGGCTTTGCCGCCGGGTCGGGCATCACGCCCATCCTGTCGATCGCCGCGAGCACCCTCGAGGAGCAGCCCGAGTCCAAGTTCACCCTGGTGTATGGCAACCGGCGCATGTCGTCGGTGATGTTCAACGAGGCCCTGCAGGACCTCAAGGACCGCTACCGCGACCGCCTCACGCTGATCCACGTGCTCTCCCGCCAGGCCCAGGAGGTCGACCTGCTCCAGGGGCGCATCGACGGTGACAAGGTGCGCGAGATCATCAAATCGCTGCTACCCGTGGCGAGCATGGACGAGGTCTTCATCTGCGGCCCCGACGCCATGATCAGCGCCACCGAAGACGCCCTGGTGCAGGCCGGCGTGCCCGCTGACCGCATCCGCACCGAACGCTTCACCGTCGGCCTGCCGCCGGGGGCCAACCCGGTGGGAGCCGGCGCCAGCGCCGCCGCCGCAGCCCAGGCCGAGAAGGACATCGCCCTCACGGTGGTGCTCGACGGCAAGGAGCACGAGCTCGCCATCGGCCCCGACGAGCACGTGCTTGACGCGGCCCTCAACGCCGGCCTCGACCTGCCGTTCTCGTGCAAGGCCGGCGTGTGCTGCACCTGCCGCGCCAAGGTGCTCGACGGTACGGTGGTGATGGACAAGAACTTCACCCTCGAAGCCCCCGAGGTCGCCCAGGGCTTCGTGCTCAGCTGCCAGGCGCGGGCCACCAGCAAGCGCCTGCTGGTGAGCTTCGACGAACGCTGAGGCCGCAAGCCCGGCGCTCGAAAAGCAGCAAGGCCGCCTCGTGGGGCGGCCTTGCTGCATGTAACCGGGGGAGGCGCTCAGTGATAGTGCCGGCTCAGGCCCACGCGCTTGGCGCCGGCGCCGCCGTCCTCGATCGCCTCGTCGGCCAGTGCGTCGAAGTGGGCCGCGACGATCTCCCGCGCCTGGGTGATTTGCTGCTGCAGTTCGTCGGAGTAGGGCAGGGGCGCATAGGCCAGCGCTGCCGCGCCACGCCCGAGCAGGGGTGCCGGAAAGGCCTTGGCCTGCTCGTAGTGCAGCTCCGAGAGGCGCACGCCGGCTTCAAAGACCGTGCGGATCAGGTAGCGCGAGGCCGCCTCGTTGATCACGTCCTGGAAGATCAGCTGGGCCTGGTTGCGGTTCTGCTCGCCTTCGGCCACGCCGAGGATGCGGCGCAGGTCTTCCGGCAGCCAGACGCTGCCGCCGGCGCCTTCGAGCCGGCTGTATTGCAGCGCCGCCAGGGTCAGGATGCGGCTCGCCTTTTCGGTGGCGGTACGCACCGGGCCGTCCTGGTACACCCCGAGCGCCGTGCGGCAGGCCTCGCACTGGCGCACGCTCTCGAGGCGCAGGTAAAGCTGGGCGAGGTTGAGCACGTAGTCCAGCGGCAGCCGCGACGGTGCCAGGCCGGCCGTGCCGTAGGCTTCCACCAGCGGCCCAAGCACCTTGTCGACGAATTGATCCACCCGGCTGGAAGCGGCTTCGAGGAGTTCGACGAATTCGGTTTGTGCTTGGGTGAGTTGCATGGGGTCGCGATTCCGGGCGGTTGTGTGTTCGGGCTTGAAGGCTGGGCGGTGTCCAGCGCTGACGCGGCCGCATGTTACCACCGCTCCCGGCTGGTTTCGGGAGGCGAACGCAGCGGCCTGCGCCGGCTTCAGCGCTGCCGGCGGGCGACGGTCTGCGACGGTGCCTCGCCGAAGCGCTTGCGGTAATCCGCCGAAAAGCGCCCCAGGTGGGTGAAACCCCAGTCGATCGCGATGGCCGAGACATTATGGCCGGAGCGGTCTTCGAGGAGCTGGCGGCGGACCTGTTCGAGGCGGAAGTTCTTGAGGTAGGCCATCGGGGCCAGCCCGACGTGCTGGCGGAAGGCATCGAACAATGTTGAG
>JAEUNU010000106.1 GCA_016789125.1 Zoogloea sp.
CGGCAGAACTTCCGACAAAGCATGAAGCGGACTCGATAGCATTGAGTCCGAGGTTAACAGGCTTGTTTATTGTTTACAACAACTTAGTAAAAAATGAAAATGCCGTTCAGTGCTAACTGAACGGCATTACGGGCTTGCCCGGCTTTTTGCTTTTCGGCGATCGGGTTGGCACAGGCCCGCGGCGGCTGCGGTTTGCGGCGGTGTTGTGTAGCTTTGTGTGACGCCCGTCGCGGCTGTGCGCCGATCCGGGTTTCGGGCGGAACGCCGTCACGGCGCGCTGGCGGCAACTACGCCATCATGCGCACCTGCCCTCTAGCCCACCGGACCCCGATGACCGCTTCCCGCCTGCCTCGCCTCCTCGCTGCGCTGCTGCTGACCGTCTCCGCCCTGGGGGCGCAGGCCGCCGGCGCGGAGCCGGAGCCTCCCGCCTGGAGCGACGAGGCGCCGGCCATCGCGCGCTTGCTCGAGAGTGGCTACCGCGCGGAGCTCGGCCGCCAGCCCGGCGTGGCGGCGGTCCAGTATTGCGCGGCGGCACGGGATGGCAGCGTGGAGGGGCAGTATCGCCTGGGCCGCCTCTACCTGATGGGGCAGGGCGTGGCGCGGGACAACCAGGTGGCGATCACCCTGCTGTCGATCGCCGCGCAGCGCGGCCACGAGAAGGCTGCGAGCCTGGTGGGCGCGCTGGAGGCGGGCGAGCGCCTGCCCGATTGCCTGCTCACCGGCGCGGCGCCGGTGATGGCCGCGGCCGATGCGAACGAAGCGGTACCCCACGAGGTGGTCGAGCGTTTCGTGAGAGCCCTGCCGGCCGACAAGCGTCGCCACGCCCTGCTGGTGCAGAAGCTGGCGCCGCGCTTCAGGGTGGACCCGCGCCTGGCGCTGGCGATCGTGCGCACCGAGTCCAACTTCGATGCCGCGGCCCGTTCGCCCAGGAACGCCCTCGGGCTGATGCAGCTGATCCCCGACACCGCCGAGCGCTTCGGCGTGCGCGACGCCCTCGACCCCGAGCAGAACGTGCGCGGCGGCCTGGCCTACCTGCGCTGGCTGCTCAGCCAATTCAAGGGCGACGTGGCGCTGGCAGCGGCAGCCTACAACGCCGGCGAGGGCAATGTGCTGCGTTACAAGGGCGTGCCGCCCTTTGCCGAGACCCAGGAATACGTGCGTCGCATCCTGGCTTTCTACCGTGCGCCGCGCCACGCGGAAGTCCTAAAGGGCTGACAGCCTGCTTCGATGCCCCGGGTTTTGGTCGGTGTGGTCGAGGTGGTCGGAATGGTCGCCGAACAGCTAGTCCGGCCTTATTTCATCAGATCGTCCACCTCGTCCCGCAGCGGCGAAGGGCTGGCAAGCAAAGCTCGGGCTTGCTGCCGGTCGTCGGCGAGCCAGGCTTCAAGTGTGTTTTCGGTTAGGCGCCGGCCGAAGTTTTGTTCCTGGCCGAAGATGTTCGCCAGCATCCGGTCGCCGAGGGCCTTCTTGAAGTGCCCGCCTTCCCAGTAGTACTCCAGCTGCGTCTTGCGGTCATCGCGGGAGGGGATCGCCTCCTGGGTCTCGGGTGAGATCCCGCTGAAGTCCCACACCTCGACCTTATGGCCGGCCGCCGTGTGGCGGGCGGCCTGGGCCACCACCATGCGCTTCCATTGGGCGAACAGATCACCCAGCTCCAGGCGTTCGAACATCATGCGCACCTGCGCGTGATAGGGGTAGATCACCAGGTAGGTGGTGCTGCCGGCACGGCCGGCGCGGGTCAGGATGGCGTCGAGCAGGACTTCGTCAGAGGACGGCTGTACTGCGTTGGGGCGCAAGCGCTTGGGCTTGAGCGACCAGATGCGGAGGTTTTCCTGGGCACGCTGGCGGAACATGACGTACTGCCCAACCAGGGCCGCTTCGGGGATGTATTCGAGCAGGGGGTTGAAGCCGCGCTCGGTGATGGTGGCGGGGTAGCGGGTGTGCTGGATGGCAATCGTCTTGGCCGAGTCAAACAGGCCGATGGTGGAGAACACGGCTTCTGCCAGGAGCCGGCTGTCGATGGAAGGCGCGGGGCGGGTGCTCTCTGCCGTACCTACCTGCGCGGCGCTGTCGCCGAGGAAGTCGAGGAATTCGACCCCGAGGATGAGCGTGCGGGGCATGCAGCCCGCCGACTGCAGCCAGGCGAGCTGGTGATGGCTCGTGGCGATGGTGGTGCCGGGCAGGGCGTTGTTGAAAGCCGACAGGCCCATCTTGGCAAGGGTCGGGTTGGCCGGATCAAGGCCGATCTCGGCCCGGGAGTTGCCGAAGATGCCGGTGTCCGCGCACGCGCGCCGCGCCGCCGCCCAGCGCGAGGCTTCCTGGTGGTGGGACAGGAGGGGCTTGATGGCATTGAAGCCGGCGACTCGCGGGCTGGAGAAGATCCCCAGCGGATCGACGACGACGTTGAAGGCGCCGACGCCGGCAACGACGGCCAGTGCCGTGCCGAGCATCCAGCGCAGGTAGGTGGCCCAGGGGACAGAGGGGGTCGGGAGGGGCATCAAAACTGGAAGTAAAGAAACTCGGTGGGGCGGCTGAGGGCCAGGAAGCCGGCACCGAACAGCAGGCCGGCGGCAAGCGCCGTGCGTCGCGTGGGGTGCCAGGCATGCCGCGCCGGCACCAGGGGGCGCTGGCCTTCTTCAGGAAGGGCAGGCTCGAAACTACCCATGATTTCCTGGGTGTTGGGGGCCAGAAACGCGATGAGCGCCGCCACGATTATCCAGGCCCAGGTTTCGATGAACACGGATCCGCCGCCCAGGTAGGTCTGGATCGAGAGGGCATCCAGCAGCGGCTTGAGCGCTGTGAGGCGCGCCGTGATCGCATCGGGGAGGGCGGCGCCCGACTGGCCGAGCATGCCCCCGATGATGCGGTTGGCCGAGGCCAGATCCACCGCGCGGAAATACACCCAGGCGAAGACGACGCAGACGAAAGTGAGGAGCACCCCGCTGCCATGCCCCAGCCAGCCGGGCAGCCGCAGGGGGCGCTTTCGGATGATGCCCTGCCAGGCATGGTTGATGACGAGGTAGCTGCCGTGCAGGGCACCCCAGATCACGAAGTTCCAGCCGGCGCCATGCCACAGGCCGCCGAGGACCATGGTGGCAAGGAGGTTTGTGTGGCGGCGGAGGGCGCCCCGGCGGTTGCCGCCCAGGGGAATGTAGAGGTAGTCACGCAGAAAGCGCGACAGGGTCATGTGCCAGCGCCGCCAGAACTCGGTGATGTTGCGTGACTTGTAGGGTGAATTGAAGTTGAGCGGCAGACGCACGCCGAACAGCCGTGACAGCCCGATGGCCATGTCGGAGTAGCCGGAAAAGTCGAAGTAAAGCTGAAAGGTGTAGGCGAGCGCGCCGCCCCAGGCGACGAAGAGGGACGGGGCTTCGGCCTGGGAGGCGAATACCAGCGCGGCGTAGCCCGCGAGGTTGTCGGCGATCAGCACTTTCTTGGCCAGACCGATGGCGAAGATCGTCAGGCCGATGGCAAGGTTCGCCCAGTTGACGCGGTAATTCCGGTCCTCGTCGAACTGGGGCATCATTTCCCTGTGGTGCAGTACCGGCCCGGCGATGAGGTGCGGGAAGTAGGTGACGAACAGCACGTAGTAGATGAAGCGGTACTCGCTCACCTTGCCGGCGTAGGCGTCGGCAAGGAAGGCGATCTGCGTGAAGGTGAAAAAGGAAATGCCGATCGGCAGGATGATCCCGAGCAGAGGCCAATCGGTGCCCAGGGTGGCGTTGATGCTGGACAGGAAGAAGTCGGCGTACTTGTAATAGGCCAGCAGCGTCAGGTTGACGACGACGGCGAGCGCGAAGAGGCGTCGCCCTTCCGGGGTGCCGGCGCGCCGTGCGATGTGGCTGCCCGCCACATAGTTGGCGCAGATCGAGGCCAGCAGCAGCGCCAGGTAGCGATAGTCCCACCAGGCGTAAAAAAACAGGGAGCTGCCAGCCAGCCAGGCTGCGCCGGCGCCCTTGCCGAGGCGGCCGAGTGCGAAGAAGCCGATGAGCGTGATCGGCAGGTAGGCCAGCAGGAAAGCGTAGGAGTTGAACAGCATGCAGGTGGAGCCGGGCGACGTCGGTATGACGCGCCGGAGTTTAACTTGGCGGGCGTGGCCCGTTCGAGCCACTCATGCCGCATGATGGCTAAAACGTCACGGACATGGGGTGAACCTGTGTGTCCGCCGGCGCAGGTGCTGGCGGAAGGGCGGTCAGCCCTGCAGCTCGGCGTGCAGGGCGACGAATTCCTGGGTGAGCTTGTGCTTCGGGTCGAGGTGGATCATCGGCTTTGCCTGCTCGTGGCTCTCGCGGATGCGGATCGAGCTGGACAGATAGGTCTTGAAGAGCGGCAGCCCTTCGGCGATGAGCTCCTGGACCAGCTTCTGGGGCAGGCTGGCGCGGGGCTGGAACTGGTTCACCACAATGCCCTCTACCTGCAGGTCGCGGTTGTGGTCGGCCTTGATCTCCTGGACGTTGTCGAGCAGGGCGTAGAGCGCCCGGCGCGAGAAGTCGTCGCAGTCGAAGGGGATCAGGCAGCGCTGGGTGGCGATCAGCGCCGAGCGGGTGTAGAAGTTGAGCGCCGGCGGGGTGTCGATGAAGACCGCGTCGAAGTCGTCGGCGATCTCGTCGAGGGCTTCGCGCAGCTTGAAGATCTTGTAGCGGGATTCGAGCTTGCCCTGCAGGTCGCCCAGGTCAGGGTGCGAGGGCATGATGGCCAGCCCGGGGTAGGGCGTGGCGTGGATGAAGTCGGTGGTCTTCTTGGGGTTGAACTTGAAGTTCAGGCTCTGCTCGAAGAGGCCGGCCACGGTGTCTTCGGCGCTGTCGGCGGCGTCGCCCAGCAGGTAGTGGGTCGAGTTGCCTTGCGGGTCGAGGTCGACCACCAGGGTGCGCAGGCCGTTCTGGGCGCTGATCGCGGCCAGGTTGCAGGTGATGGTGGATTTGCCCACGCCGCCCTTCTGGTTGAACACCACGCGTCGCATCTTCTCTCCCCTTTGTGCGAAATATTTTCGAATGCGCGCGATTGTGCCACGCAATCGGGGTCTGTCCGTATTTACCGAAGGTGCGCAATCACGCCTCCTCGGGTAAACTCTTATTGATTGAGAAGAGGTAGTGCCCGCTGCCGCGCCGGCAGCGTTTCCCCCGTGTGCGTCCCTCCGCCAGCCCCGCGCTGCGAGCCGCGGTGGAGTAACTGCCCGTTTCTGGGCAAAACCAGGATTCAAGACTCCCGGCCTTCATCACCGAACAGCGGGTGAGGGCCGTTTTTCCGCTGTCGACGCTGCGTTTGTGCCGCAACGCCGTCAGAACGATAACTAGCGAGAAGAAGAGAGATACATGGACAAGGATTTCATCGCCGCCGCCCTCGATTACCACCGCAGCCCGACCCGCGGCAAGATCTCGGTGGTGCCCACCAAGGGCCTGACCAACCAGCGTGACCTGGCGCTGGCCTACTCGCCGGGCGTGGCGGCTGCCTGTGACGCGATCGTTGCCGATCCGGCCGACGCGCAGGAATACACCTCCCGCGGCAACCTGGTGGCGGTGGTCACCAACGGCACCGCGGTGCTCGGCCTCGGCAACATCGGCCCGCTGGCCGCCAAGCCGGTGATGGAAGGCAAGGGCTGCCTGTTCAAGAAGTTCGCCAACATCGACGTGTTCGACATCGAGCTGGCCGAGAACGACCCGGACAAGCTCATCGACATGATCGCCGCCCTCGAGCCCACCCTCGGCGGCATCAACCTCGAGGACATCAAGGCGCCCGAGTGCTTCTACATCGAGCAGAAGCTGCGCGAGCGGATGAACATTCCGGTCTTCCACGACGACCAGCACGGTACCGCGATCATCTCGGCGGCGGCGATGCTCAACGGCCTCAAGGTGGTCGGCAAGAAGATCGAGGAGGTCAAGGTGGTGTGCTCCGGCGCCGGCGCCGCGGCGATCGCCTGCCTCGAGCTGTGGTGCAGCCTCGGCATCCGCCGCGAGAACGTCTATGTGTGCGACTCGAAGGGCGTGATCTACGTGGGCCGCGAAGAAAACATGGAGCCCACCAAGGCCCGCTACGCCCAGAACACCGCGTTCCGTACCCTGGCCGACGCCATGGTCGGCGCCGATGTCTTCCTCGGCCTGTCCACCGCCGGCGTGCTCAAGCAGGACATGGTCAAGAGCATGGCCGACAAGCCGCTGATCTTCGCGCTGGCCAACCCGACGCCGGAGATCATGCCCGAGCTGGCCAAGGAAGTGCGCCCCGACGCGATCATCGCCACCGGCCGTTCGGACTACCCGAACCAGGTCAACAACGTGCTGTGCTTTCCCTTCATCTTCCGGGGCGCCCTCGACGTTGCGGCCACCAAGATCACCGAAGAGATGAAGCTCGCCTGCGTCAAGGCGATCGCCGAGCTGGCCGAGGCCGAGTCGTCCGACGTGGTGGCCCAGGCCTACCGCGACGCCGACCTCAACTTCGGCCCCAACTACCTGATCCCGAAGCCCTTCGACCCGCGCCTGATCGTCAAGATCGCGCCGGCGGTGGCCCAGGCCGCCATCGACTCGGGCGTCGCCACGCGTCAGATCGACATGGAGGCCTACGTCCAGAGCCTCAACGAGTTCGTGTACCAGTCCGGTATCGTCATGAAGCCGGTGTTCACCCGCGCCAAGAGCGTGCCCCTCGAGAACAAGCGCGTGCTTTACTCGGAAGGCGAGAGCGAGCGCGTGCTGCGCGCGGTGCGGGCGGTGGTCGACGAAAACCTGGCGCGCCCCATCCTCATCGGCCGCCCGGCGGTGATCGACATGCGCATCGAGAAGCTCGGCCTCAACCTCAAGTCGGGCCGTGACTTCGACGTGGTCAACATCGAGTCCGACAGCCGCTACCGCGAGCTGTGGCAGGAGTACTACCGCCTGATGGGCCGCGACGGCGTCACGCCGGATTCCGCCCGCGAGGCCCTGCGCGCCGACTCCACCCTGATCGGCTGCATGCTGCTGCGCCGGGGCGACGCCGACGCGCTGATCTGCGGCACCACCGGCTCCTACGACCAGCACTTCCGCCACGTCGAGAACCTCATCGGCCAGAAGCGCGGTGCCAGCCTGTTCGCCTCCATGAACATCCTGCTGCTGCCCAAGCGCGTGCTGGCGATCGCCGACACTTATGTCAACGAGATGCCCAACGCCGAGGAAACCGCCGAGATCGCCCTGATGGCGGCCGAGGAGATGCGCCGTTTCGGCATCGAGCCGAAGGTGGCCCTGCTGTCCCACTCCAACTTCGGCAGCGCCCGCAGCACCTCGTCCCAGAAGATGCGCGCGGCCCGCGACATCCTGCGCCTGAAGGCCCCCGACCTGCAGTGCGACGGCGAGATGCACGGTGACTCGGCCCTGTCTCCGGAGATCCGCGACCGCCTGCACCCGGACTCGACCCTCCACGGCGAGGCCAACCTGCTGGTGATGCCCAACCTGGACGCCGCCAACATCGCCTTCAACCTGCTCAAGGTCGCCAACGGCGACGGCGTGGCGGTGGGCCCGATCCTGCTGGGCAGCGCCCGCGCGGTGCACATCCTCACCCCGTCGGCATCGGTTCGCCGGCTGGTCAACATGACCGCGCTGGCGGTGGTGGATGCCCGCGAGCAGCGCGAGGAATCGCCGGTCTAAGGCCTTTGCGCACGCCGCTCCGCAGTGCGGGGCGGCGTGCATGCGCCTGCCTCGCTTCGTCCGGTACAATCCGTGCCGTACAGATCTGCCTGAGGTGACGCATGCCCCGTCTCATCCGTTTCGATCGCACCGGCGGCCCCGATGTCCTGCAATGGGTCGAGGCCGGCCTGGCCGCGCCAGCGGCCGGCGAGGTGCAGGTTCGCCACCGGGCTGTCGGTGTCAATTTCATCGACACCTACCACCGCTCCGGGCTCTACCCGGTGCCGCTCCCGTCGGGCCTCGGCCAGGAGGCGGCCGGCATCGTCGAGGCGGTGGGCGAGGGTGTCACCGAATTCGCCCCGGGTGACCGCGTCGCCTACGCGGGCGGGCCGCTGGGCGCCTATTCCGAAGCCCGCAACATCGCCGCCCACGAACTCGTGAAGCTGCCCGACGCGCTGTCCTTCGAGCAGGGCGCGGCGGTCATGATGCAGGGCCTCACCGCCCAGTACCTGCTGCGGTGCACCTATCGCGTGCAGCCGGGCGACACCATCCTCATCCACGCCGCGGCCGGCGGCGTCGGCCTGGTCGTCTGCCAGTGGGCGAAGGCCCTCGGCGCCACCGTGATCGGCACCGTGAGCTCCGACGAAAAGGCCGAACTCGCCCGCCAGCACGGCTGCGACCACCTCATCGTGACCAGTCGCGAGAAGGTTTCGGCGCGGGTGCGCGAGATCACCGGCGGCGAAGGCGTGCCGGTTGTTTACGACTCCGTCGGCCGGGACACCTTCATGGATTCCCTGGCCTGCCTGCGGCCCCTCGGCATGATGGTGAGCTTCGGTAACGCCTCCGGGCCGGTGCCGGCCTTCGAACCGGCGCTGCTGGCGAAGATGGGCTCCCTCTTTTTAACCCGGCCGACCCTCTTCCACTACACCGCGCGCCGGGCCGACCTGCTGGCGATGGCCGGCGAACTCTTCGACGTGGTCGCTTCGGGGCAGGTGCGCATCTCGGTCAACCAGCGCTATCCCCTCGAGGATGCCGCCCTGGCCCATGCGGCCCTCGAGGCGCGGCGCACCACCGGCTCCACCGTACTGATTCCGTGAACATGAAAAGCCTGATCTCCCGTGGCGGCCTGCTGGCCGCACTGCTTGTCCTGTCCCTCGGTCTGTCGCCCCGCCCGGGGCTGGCCCAGTCGCCGCCGGCGCCCGTCCTGACGCCGATCCAGGTGGCCTTCCTGAAGGCCGAGACCCGTCGCATCGAGGAGGCCTTCGTGCAGAAGGTGATGCTCATCACCGGGGCGAGCCGCGAGCAGGTGCTCCGGGCGATTCCCGCCAAGGGCCGCCTCACCGACCGCCTGCCGCGCATCTACAATTCGCTTGAGCGCGACCTGAAGGCGCCGCTCACCGACGAGCAGCAGGGCCGCATCTACGCTGCCGAGGGTGAGCGCAAGCAGGCGCTCAAGGAGCTGCCGGCCCAGGCGGCCGCCAGGTAAGCCCGGGCGCTGCGGCGCCGGGCCTGCTGCCCCGCTCAGAAGAACTCGATGTCGCTGGAGGGCTGCTCGCGCACTGCGATCCGGCCCTCGGCAAGCAGGGCCTCGTAGTTGGCGAGCTGGTTGCGGCCGCTCTCCTTGGCGACATACAGCGCGTCGTCGGCCCGCCCGACGATGTCAGGAATGGTGTCGTCGGGCTTGATCATGGTGTAGCCGATGCTGGCGGTGACCTGGCCGATCTGCGGAAAGGCGTAGCCCTCGACGGCCTGGCGGAAGCGCTCCAGGGCGCGGTGAACCTCGGCTTCGGTCGCAGCCCGCAGTACCACCACGAACTCCTCGCCGCCGAAGCGGAACAGCTTGTCCTGCTGGCGGAAGCTCTGGCGCATGATGCGTGCCAGCAGCAGCAGCACCTCGTCGCCATAGAGGTGGCCGAACTGGTCATTGACGCGCTTGAAATGGTCCACGTCCACCACGGCCAGCCAGTGCTGGAGGCCGTCGTCGGGCCGGCGGCGGTGCTGGTCGGCGTCGTCGTCGCCGGGACGGGAGATGTTGCCGAGGATCTTGCTGATGTTCTCGTCGAAGGTCTTGCGGTTGCGCAGCCCGGTGAGGGTGTCGCGCTCGCTGTAGTCGAGCAGGTTGAGGTAGTTGCGGTAGAGCCCCAGGAAACCCTCGGCGGTGCCCAGGTCTTCGTCGACGAGCGGGTTGACGCAGATCACCTCGAGCACTCCCAGCACGCCCCGCTCGACGCGGATCGGGAAGCAGTGCACGAAAACCCCGGCCACTTTGTCGTGGCGGCGGACGATCTGGGCTTCCTCGACGCAGGCCTGCATCTCCGGCCGGTCGCTCACAGGAATCAGGTCGTTGCCCGGTTCAAACTCGGAATTGAACCGCAGCCCGTCCTGGCCGACGTGGGTGACCCGCTCGAGAAAATGGCCGCTGTCTTCGGCCTGCACCTTGTAGAGATTGACCTCCTTCGCCTTCACCAGCTCGAAGAGCGCCGATGCAACCCCGAGTTCGAGCAGGCTGCGGTCCCGGTGCTGGGTGATCGATTCGACGTGCTTGAGGACGTGGATCATGGTGCTCTGGGTTTTGCAGATTAACCATGCATTATATTGCCTGAAATCCGGATGCTTGCGTTTCTCGGCCCCGGCCCCGGCAATCCGTCACGTGGCCCGTGCGCCTCACGCGGGCAGAGCGGGGCAGCGGGCGGCGATCGGTAGGCGGTGGGTATAATCCCGGCTGATCTGTCTTCGCGCCGGCTCCTCCCTTGAATTACGACACTTTCATCAATGTCCTGTTTTCCCGGGTCGAGGGGGCCGTGGTCACCCGCGCCCTGGTGGTTGCCAACGCGTTGATCTTCGCGCTGCTGGCCCTGCTGTGCATGAACCCGATGCAGATCCCCTCCGATCTGTTGATCCGCGTCGGGGGCAACTTTGCACCCCTGGTGCAGAAGGACGAGCCGTGGCGCCTGGTCACGGCGATGTTCCTGCACGGCGGGCTGCTCCACGTGGGCCTCAACATGTTCGCCCTGCATCAGGCCGGCCAGGTTGTCGAGCGCCTTTACGGGCGGATGGGCTTCGTCGTGCTGTATGGGGTGGCGGGCCTGCTGGGCAACCTGGCCAGTCTCTGGTGGAAGCCCGGCCCGGTGAGCGTGGGCGCTTCGGGGGCGATCTTCGGCGTCTATGGGGCGCTGCTGGCCTATCTGATGCTGCAGCGCGGCTCGGTGCCCAACGAAGTCTTCCGCGAGATGCGCTCGGGAACGCTCGGTTTCATCGGCTATTCGCTGTTCGCCGGTTTCTCGATTCCCGGCATCGACAACGCCGCCCACCTGGGCGGCCTGCTCGGCGGGCTGGTGATGGGGGCTGCGCTGGCACAGCCGGTGGTCGCGCCGAAGCCGGTGAACTGGCGCTCGCCCCGGGCGCTGGGGGGGCTCGCCCTCAGCCTGGCGCTTGGCGCCGGGCTGTGGACATCGGCGCCCCAGACCGTCCGCCGCTTCGAGGTGGACAACGCCTACAGCCAGGCCCTGCAGCGCTTCTCGCTGGACGAGCAGGAGCTGCTGCGCGAGCAGGCGGCACTCGTCGAGGCCTTGCAGCGCAAGCGGCTGAGCGACGCGGCGGCCCTCGACAAGCTCGAGCACGACCTCATCCCCCGCTGGGAGCGGGCCATCACCCAGCTCGGCTGGCGCCAGGTGCCGGCAGGGCAGGAGGCCCAGCGGGACGAGCTCGTGCATTACGCCCAGACCCGCCGGGACGCCCTCCAGGCCATGGTCCAGGGTTTCGAGACGCGGCAGCCGCTGTGGTTCGAGCGCTCCCGCAGCCTGCAATTGCAGGCTGACAACATCCTCCTGCAGATGCGCCTGCGCCGTTCGGTGGAGGCTGCCGGCCGCTAGCCGCCGGGCGAGAAATTGCGCCCCGGGGGTGATGGGGCCGCGGGCGGAAGGTAAAATCCGGGGATGCCTGAATCCCACGCCCCCCGTTTCGTCCATCTGCGCGTCCACACCGAATACTCGATCTCCGACGGGATCGTGCAGGTCGACGCCGCCATTGCCCGCGCCGCCGCCGACGGCATGCCGGCCCTCGGCATCTCCGATCTGGCCAACCTGTTCGGGATGGTCAAGTTCTACAAGGGTGCCCGCGGCAAGGGCATCAAGCCGATCATCGGCGCCGACTGCTGGATCACCGCGGAGCCCGACCGCGACAAGCCCTACCGGGTGCTGCTGATCTGCAAGAATCGCCAGGGCTACGGCCAGCTGTGCGAGCTCTTGACCCGCGCCTACATGGAGAACAAGTACCGCGGCCGCGCCGAGATCCGTCGCGAGTGGCTGACCGCCGAGTCCGCCTCCGACCTGCTGTGCCTCTCCGGCGCCCAGGGCGGCGACGTGGGCCATGCCCTCGCCGCCGGCAACACCCGCCTCGCCGAACAGCTCGCGGCCGACTGGTCGCGGCGCTTCCCCGGCGGCTTCTACATCGAGCTCCAGCGCGCCGGCCACCCGGGCACCGAGACCTACATCCGCGAAGCCGTGGCGATCGCCGCCAAGCTCGAGCTGCCGGTGGTGGCGACCCACCCGATCCAGTTTGCCCGCCCCGAAGACTTCAAGGCCCACGAGGCCCGGGTGTGCATCGCCGAAGGCTACGTGCTGTCCGACAAGCGCCGGCCCAAGGACTTCACCGAGCAGCAGTATTTCAAGACCCAGGACGAGATGGCGGCGCTGTTTGCCGACCTGCCCGAAGCCCTCGAGAACAGCGTCGAGATCGCCCGCCGCTGCTCCCTCACGGTGCAGCTCGGCAAGAACTTCCTGCCGCTCTTCCCGACCCCCGATGGCATGAGCCTCGACGACTTCCTGATCCAGGAAGCCAAGGCCGGCCTCGAGGAGCGCCTCGTCCAGCTCTACCCGCAACCCGAGGAGCGCGAGCAGCAGCGCCAGCGCTACGAGGACCGGCTCAAGTTCGAGACCGACACCATCATCCAGATGGGCTTCCCGGGCTACTTCCTGATCGTTGCCGACTTCATCCAGTGGGGCAAGGCCAACGGCGTGCCGGTGGGCCCCGGCCGGGGCTCGGGCGCCGGCTCGCTGGTGGCCTACTCGCTCAAGATCACCGACATCGACCCGCTCGCCTATGCGCTGCTGTTCGAGCGCTTCCTCAACCCCGAGCGGGTGTCGATGCCTGACTTCGACATCGACTTCTGCCAGGACAACCGCTACCGGGTGATCGAATACGTGCGCGAGCGCTACGGCAAGGACGCCGTCAGCCAGATCGCCACCTTCGGCACGATGGCCTCGAAGGCCGTGGTGCGCGACGTCGGCCGCGTGCTCGACCTGCCCTACGGCCTGTGCGACCGGCTCTCCAAGCTGATCCCGGTGGTGCAGAACAAGCCCCTGTCGCTCTCCGACGCCCGCGACCAGGAGCCGCAGATCAACGAGCTGATGAACGACTCCAGCGACGGCGAGTCGATCCAGGAGCTGTGGAGCCTCGCCGAGCCCCTCGAGGGCCTCACCCGCGGCGTCGGCATGCACGCCGGCGGCGTGCTGATCGCCCCCGGCAAGCTCACCGACTTCTGCCCGCTCTACATCGCCGACGGCGAGGACGCCACCCCGGTGTCCCAGTTCGACAAGGACGACGTGGAGGCGGTGGGCCTCGTCAAGTTCGACTTCCTGGGCCTCCGGAACCTCACCATCATCGAGCTCGCCCTCGAATACGTGCAGCGCCTCACCGGCAGCCGCCCCGACCTGATGAGCCTGGGCTTCGAAGACCAGGCCGCCTACCAGATCCTCCGCGAGGCCAACACCACCGCGATCTTCCAGGTGGAATCGGACGGCATGAAGAAGCTCCTCAAGAAGCTCGCCCCCGACCGCTTCGAGGACATCATCGCCGTGCTGGCCCTCTACCGCCCCGGCCCGCTCGGCTCGGGCATGGTGGACGACTTCATCCTGCGTAAAAAAGGCCAGCAGGCCATCGACTACTTCCACCCCGACCTCACCGCCTGCCTGTCGCCCACCTACGGGGTGATCGTGTACCAGGAGCAGGTGATGCAGATCTCCCAGATCATCGGGGGCTACACCCTGGGCGGCGCCGACATGCTGCGCCGGGCGATGGGCAAGAAGAAGCCCGAGGAGATGGCCAAGCACCGCGAGACCATCGCCGCCGGTGCCAAGGCCAAGGGCTACGACCCGGCCCTGGCCGAGCAGCTCTTCGACCTGATGACCAAGTTTGCCGAGTACGGCTTCAACAAGTCGCACACGGCGGCCTACGCGGTGGTCACCTACCACACCGCCTGGCTCAAGGCCTACCACTGCTCGGCCTTCATGGCGGCCACCATGTCGGCCGACCTGGACAACACCGACACCATCAAGATCTTCTACGAAGACACGGTGGCCAACGGCATCAAGGTGCTGCCGCCTGATGTAAACGCCTCCGACTACCGCTTCGTGCCCACCGACGCCAAAACCATCCGCTACGGCCTCGGCGCCGTGAAGGGCGTCGGCGAGCCGGCGGTGCGGGCGATCCTGGCTGCGCGCGACAAGGGGGGGCCGTTCAAGGACCTCTTCGACTTCGCCTGCCGGGTCGACAAGCGCTTTGCCAACCGCCGGGTCATCGAGGCCCTGGTGCGCGCCGGCGCCTTCGACACCATCGCCCCGGACCAGCCGGCCGAGCGCCACAAGCTGCTCGCCACCGTCGGCCTGGCCATCGAGGCGGCCGACCAGATCGCCGCCAACGCCCTGCAGGGCGGCCTCTTCGACATCCCCGGCGAAGCCGCGCCGCCGATGGCCGACTACGTCAAGGTGCGCCCCTGGGGCGAGCGCGACAAGCTCAAGGAAGAGAAGATCGCGATCGGCTTCTTCCTCTCCGGCCACCCCTTCAACGCCTTCAAGGACGAGGTGCGGCGCTTCGTGCGGCGCCAGCTGACGCATGTGGAGCCGAGCAAGGATCTCGTCACCCTGGCCGGCGTGGTGATGGAGGTGCGCGCCAAGATGACCGCCCGCGGCAAGATCGCCTTCGTGCTCCTCGACGACGGCACCACGCCGCGGGAGGTGTCGGTGTTCTCCGAGGTCTTCGACAACAACCGCCAGCGCATCGTCGTCGACGAGGTGCTGATCGTCGAAGCCAAGGTGAGCAACGACGACTTCTCGGGGGGCCTGCGCATCGTCGCCGACAAGCTGATGACCCTCGGCGAAGCCCGCGGCCGCTTCGCCCGTGCGCTGCAGCTGCGCCTCAACGGCGAGGTGGGCGAAGCCGGCGGCCCGGTGGCGGCGGTCGACCGCCTGCAGGCCGCCCTCGAACCCTTCCGCGAGGGCGAATGCCAGCTCCGCGTGCGCTACCGCAACGCCCAGGCCGAAGGCGACCTGCCCCTCGGCCCCAACTGGCGCGTACGCCCCGACGACAGCCTGCTCGACAGCCTGCGCGAATGGCTGCCGCCGGGCGCGGTGGAGGTGATCTATCCGTAGGTTTCGGGGAGTGGGTAGTGGGGGGCGCGGGTTTGGCGCGGCTGCGCTGGCGGGAGGCTTGGCTCAGCCTCGCTCGGACCTGACCCGTCCTCGGTCAGACCTGGCTCAGCCTCGCTCAGACCCGGCCCATCCTCACTTAGACCCGACTCATCCCAAGATCCTGAGAGCCTCTCCACAGCCCAGCCCCAGGCGACGCCCATCGAGCCCGCTCCACCCACTACCCACTACCCATATCCCACCCACCCCATGTCCAGTCACTTCCTCGACGCCTCCCTTCTCGACGAACTCAGCGCCCGTGCCCGCTCTGTGCCGCGCCTGCGGGCCCATCACAACCTGCACGACAGTCCGGAGGCCCAGGCGCACCGGATGCTGGTGGCGATGGAGCCGGGCTCCTATGTGCGGCCCCACCGTCACCTCGACCCGAACAAGGCCGAGACCATCGTCGTGCTGCGGGGGCGGCTCGGGGTGCTGGTGTTCGATGACGAGGGGCGGCTGCAGGCGGCCCGCGAGATGACGCCGGGCGGGGCGGTGATCGGCTACAACATCCCGCCCGGGGTCTTCCACAGCATCGTGTGCCTGGCGGCCGGGACGATCTTCATCGAGGCCAAGGCCGGCCCCTACGCGGTGCCGCTGGCGGCCGAGTGGGGCACCTGGGCGCCGGCCGAGGGCGAGCCCGGCACGGCCGAGGCGCTGGCCGCGATGCGTTCGGCCTTCAGCGATTGAGGGGCAGGCCGCGCTGCAGCAGGGCCGGGATGGCCTCGGCCGGCACGGGGCGGCTGAACAGGTAGCCCTGGGCGGCGGTGCAGCCCTCGCGGCGCAGGAAGTCCATCTGCTCGATGGTCTCGGTGCCCTCGGCGATGACCTCGAGGCGCAGGCTGTGGCCGAGCTGGATGATGGCGCGGATGATCACTGCGTCGTCCGGGTCTTGCGCCAGGTCGCGCACGAAGCTCTGGTCGAT
>JAEUNU010000112.1 GCA_016789125.1 Zoogloea sp.
ATCTTCGGGGTGGCCGACACGATGAACTTCACCGTCGGCACCGATGGCGGGCTGCTCGGCTGCCGTTTCGTCTCCTTCGAGGGCGACGGCGCCATCCGCCTGCACGACTGGCTCACCGTGCATGTGATCGCCACCGCCACGGTGCGCATTTCCGAGCGCGAGGCCGCAGAGATCGTGTCGGGGCCGTCCCTGATCTGAAAGGCCGCACGGGTGCTTGCCGCCGGTGCCTGAGATAATTTCTCAGGTGCTTGAAAGATATGGTAAATTTCGACGAAGCTTCGCCGGCCACGAGCCGGCGTTTTCCGTTTGTGCCCAGTCTTGCCGTTCCGCCTGTCGGGACTTGAGGAATTCCAGTCGTGCTCATCGCCAACAACATCACCATGCAGTTCGGGGCCAAGCCCCTTTTCGAGAACGTCTCCGTCAAGTTTGGCGAAGGCAACCGCTACGGCCTGATCGGCGCCAACGGGGCCGGCAAGTCCACCTTCATGAAGATCCTGGCCGGGGTACTGGAGCCCACCGCCGGCAACGTGGCCATCGACAGCGGCGAGCGGATGGCCTTCCTGAAGCAGGACCAGTTTGCCTATGAAGACGTCCGCGTGCTCGACGTGGTGATGCAGGGTCATGCCGAGATGTGGGCCTGCATGCAGGAGAAGGACGCCATCTACGCCAACCCGGAGGCGACCGAGGACGACTACATGCGGGCCGCCGAGCTCGAGGGGCACTTTGCCGAGTACGACGGCTACACCGCCGAGGCCCGCGCCGGCGAGCTGCTGCATGGCGTCGGCATCCCCACCGAGCTGCACAACGGCCCGATGCGCGAAGTCGCCCCCGGCTGGAAGCTGCGCGTGCTGCTTGCCCAGGCGCTGTTCGCCAACCCGGACATCCTGCTGCTCGACGAGCCGACCAACAACCTCGACATCAACACCATCCGCTGGCTCGAGGAGGTGCTCAACCAGCGCAACTCCACGATGATCATCATCTCCCACGACCGTCACTTCCTGAACCAGGTGTGCACCCACATGGCCGACCTCGACTACGGCCGTATCCAGGTGTGGCCGGGCACGTGGGACGACTACATCGAGGCCTCCACCCAGGCCCGCGAGCGCCAGGCGAATGCCAACCAGAAGGCGAAGGAGAAGGTCCAGGAGCTGCAGGAGTTCGTGCGCCGCTTCAGCGCCAACAAGTCCAAGGCCCGCCAGGCGACCAGCCGCGCCAAGCAGATCGAGAAGATCAAGATCGACGAGTTCAAGCCGTCCAGCCGCCAGTACCCGTGGATCCGCTTCGACTACGACGAGAAGGACAAGCTGCACCGCCAGGCCGTCGAGATCGAGAACCTCACCTTCGGCTACGATCCGGCCAACCCGATCATCAAGAACTTCACCTTCACCGCCGACGCCAACGACCGCATCGCCATCATCGGCGAGAACGGCATCGGCAAGACCACGCTGCTCAAGCTGCTGGTCGGCCCCGGCCTGCACGGCCTGGCGCCCCAGTTCGGCACCGTCAAGTGGGCCGAGAAGGCCAAGCTCGGCTACTACGCCCAGGATCACGCCGAAGACTTCGCCAGCGGCGAGAACCTCACCGACTGGATCAGCGGCTACGTGCGTGAAGGCGGCTACGAGGGCGACGACGCCGAAACCCTGATCCGCGGTACGCTGGGCCGGCTGCTGTTCAAGGGCGACGACGTCAAGAAGTCGGTCAAGGTGATCTCCGGCGGCGAGCAGGGTCGCATGCTGTTCGGCAAACTGATGCTCCAGCGCAAGAACGTGCTGCTCCTCGACGAGCCGACCAACCACATGGACATGGAGTCCATCGAGTCCCTCAACTCGGGCATCGCCGATTTCACCGGCACGCTGTTCTTCGTGTCCCACGACCGGGCCTTCGTGTCGTCGATCGCCACCCGCATCCTCGAGATCCGCGGCCCGGGCGACATCGTCGACTACCGCGGCACCTACGAGGAATACCTCGCCAGCCAGGGCATCGAATGACGCGTTCGTGAATAGACCTGCTGCGCGTCCCGATCTCGCGACTGCGGTGCTCGCTTTACTCCAGTGCTGCTCCGCTCCTCGCTGCGACCTCGGGCCGCTCGCTACGGTTTCTTCACGAATGCTACGCGGGTGTCTTGGGGCCGGGGCTCGGGCTTCATCGTCATGCCGCACAGGTGATGCCCGTTTCGTGGGCATCAGCGCGCCGTGACGGACGCCAGGTTGTCCGTCCTCGTCGGTTTGACGATCGCCGTCGGGCTGGTGGTCGACCGTATCGGTGGAAACTGGGGCCAGCCGCTGGTGAGCCTGTGGGCGTGGGGGATGGCTGGGCTGCTCTGGTGGCATGAGCGGGCCTGGCGTTCGCGCCTGGTGGCCTGTCTCCTCATCGCCACCGCCGGCGAACTCGTGCTGTCGCTGGTGTGGGGGCTTTACGACTACCGGCTCGGCAACCTGCCGCTTTTCGTGCCGCCCGGGCACGTGCTGCTTTACTGGCTGGGCTTGCAGTGGGCTGACCGGCTGCCGGAGCGGCTGTTCTGCCTCACCCCGTGGCTGGCGCTGGCGGCGGTGAGCGCCCTCGCGCTGGCCCGTCTCGACTGGCTGGGTCCGCCGCTGCTGCTGGTCTTCCTGGCCTGCGTGCGCTGGGGCCCGGCGCCGCGACTGTACGTGACGATGTTCCTGCTCTCGCTGGCGATGGAGCTGTGGGGCACGGCCATCGGCAACTGGGCCTGGCGCAGCACCTTGCCCGGCCTCGGCTGGCCGGTGGCCAATCCGCCGCTGGCGGCCGGTGCCTTCTACTGCGTGCTCGATCTGCTGAGCGAGAAGAGCGCGCGCCTGCGCCGCCTGGCGACGGCAAACTGAGGGCCGGGCGGTAATCTTACGCGGCCATGCGTGAAACGGTGTGTCGCCGCCGGGCGGGTGCCCGTATCGGGCATTCCGGGGGGTATGCTGCACGCAAGGCCATGAAGCTCAGCAAGCTCTCCCTTCTTTTCTCGGCAACCCTGTTGCTGATCGTCGGCATAAACGGGTCGATCTCGATACTCGTCCTGAACGCCTTCAACCGCGCCCAGGCCGAGCAGGACCACCGCCTCGAAGCCCTGCGCCACGTGGACGACCTGCGCCGCGAAATGGACACCCTCTCCGGGCTGGTGCGCAGCTACGTGGTCACCCGCGAGACCCGCTACCTCACCTACTACTACGCCATCCTGGCGATCCGCGAAGGCGACCAGCCGCCGGTGGCCGACGGCGAGCCGGCCACCTTCTGGAGCCGCGTGATCGCCGGCACGACGCCCTACGACCCGCGCAGCGAGCGCCCGCGGGAATCCGTCTGGGCGCGCATGCGGGCCCTCGGTTTCGAGGACGCCGAGCTGGCTGCCCTCGAGCGGGTGCGCCTCGAGGCCGAGGCCATCAAGGCCCTCGAGCAGGTCGCCTTTGCGGCTACCCAGGGCCTCTACGACCCGGTGGCGCGCTCCTTCGTCGCCGCCGGCAAGCCCGACCCGGAGATGGCGGTCCGCCTGGTCCACGGCCAGGCGTACAGCGAGCAGCGGGCGCGCAGCGCGATCGCCATCGCGGCCCTCAAGGAGCAGGTCGACCGGCGCACCGGTAACCAGGTCACCGAGGCCCGCCACCGGCTGCGCAACTGGATCGTCGCCGCCATCATCGGCATGACCGCCACCGTGCTGCTGGCCCTGCGCGGGGTGCGCAGCGTGCGCCAGAAGGTGCTGCGCCCGATCGAGGACATGTGCGCCGTCACCGACCAGCTGGCCCGCGGCCAGTACGACGTGCGCCTCACCGGCGAGGACGAGGTGCAGGAGATCCAGACCCTGCGCACCACTTTCAACAGCATGGCCGACGCCATCGAGCGGGACATCGACGAGCGCGAGAACATCGGCCGCGAGCTGCAGGAAGCGCGCGCCCGCGCCGAGGCGGCGACACAGGCCAAGTCGCTGTTCCTGGCCAACATGAGCCACGAGATCCGCACCCCGCTCAACGCGGTGATCGGCATGGCCGACCTGCTGCTGCGCAGCCGCCTGCCGCCGCGCCAGCGCGACTACGCCAGCAAGATCCGCATCTCCGGGCGGGCGCTCCTCGACACCCTCAACGACATCCTCGACTTCTCCAAGATCGAGGCCGGCCGGCTCGAGCTCGAGCGCATCCCCTTCCGCCTCGAAGACCTGGTCGCCAACGCCTTCGTGCTGGTCGAGCGCGCCGCTCTCGAGAAGGGCGTCGAGCTTCTCTTCGAGTCGCGCCGGGACAGCGCCGAGCTGCTCGACACCGGCTTCATCGGCGACCCGCTGCGGATCGCCCAGGTGCTCGGCAACCTGCTCTCCAACGCGGTCAAGTTCACCCCCGCCGGCCACGTCTCGCTACGCATCGAGCGCCAGCCCGCCGGCGACGGGCGGCTGCGGGTCCGCTTCAGTGTCGAGGACACCGGCATCGGCCTGCGCCCCGACCAGATCGAGCACCTCTTCGACGACTTCGTGCAGGCTGACGGCGCCACCACCCGTCGCTACGGCGGCACCGGGCTGGGGCTGGCCATCGTGCGCCGGCTGGTCGAGGCGATGGAGGGGACGATCCGCGTCAAGAGCGCGCCGGGGCAGGGCAGCAGCTTCATCGTCGAGATCCCACTGGCCCGCGACGACGGCGCCCGACGCGCTCCGGCCGAAGCCCTGCCGGCCCTGCGCGTGCTCGTCGCCGACGACTACCCCGAGGCGCGCCTGGCCCTCATCGACGTACTCCAGCTGGCCGGCCTCGACGACGTGGAAGCGGTGAGCTGTGGAATCGAGCTCTTCGACTGCCTTGACGTGGCCCGGCGCGAAGGCCGCGCCTACGACCTGCTCTTCCTCGACTGGACCCTGCCCGACAGCAACGGCGGCGAAGTGCTCCGCCTGCTGGCCGCGCGCCCCGAGCTGGCACCGCGCCACGTCGCCCTGATGGCGCTGCCGCGCACCCTCGACGAGGAGATGCCCGAAACCCACCCCTCGGTGCTGCACTTCTGCGACAAGCCCCTGTTGCCCGGGGCGCTGCTCCGCTTGTGCGACGAGATCCTCGGCCGCGCCCCGTTGCCCCCGGCCAAGGACGAGGTGGCCATCGGCGCCCTCGACGGCATGCGCGTGCTGCTGGTCGAGGACAACTCCACCAGCCGCGACGTGGCGGTGGCCCTGCTCGGCCGCTGGGGCGTCGAGGTCGACAGCGCCGCCGACGGTGCCGACGCCCTCGGCCAGCTGGCGGCCCTGCCGCCGGGCCACTACGACCTCGTCTTCATGGACCTGCAGATGCCGGGCATGGATGGTTACGAGGCGATCACCCGCATCCGCGCCCAGCCGGCCCTGGCCGCGCTGCCGGTGTACGCCCTGTCGGCCCACAGCAGCCGCAGCGTGCTGGAGCGCTGCCGCGAGCTCGGCATGGACGGCTGCCTCGACAAGCCCTACGACCTGGCCGAACTCTTCACGGTGCTGCGCCGGCATTACAAGGGGCTCAGCGCGCCGCAGACGATGCCCCAGCTGCCGGCCGGCGCCAGCACCCTGGCCGGCCTGGAGGGCATCCCTGGCCTCGACCCGGATTGCGCCATCAACGACACGGGCATCAGCCCGACCCTCTACCCGCGCCTCCTCGCCAAGTTCCGCGACCAGTTTGCCGACGGCCCCCAGGGCCTGCGCGCCGACGTGACGGCCCGGGCCTGGAGCGCGGTGGTGCCCTTCGCCCACACCCTCAAGGGCCGCGCCGGCCTGCTCGGGATGAGCGAGATCGCCGCCATCGCCGGGCGCCTCGAAGCCGCCGCGCGGGCCGGCGACACCGCCCGCGCCCAGCGCGCCCTGCAGGCCCTGGAGGCGGGCCTGCGCCCCATCGTCGAGGGGCTCGACCGGGTGCTGCCGCGGGGCGACGGCGGCGGGGCCGCGCCGGCGGCCTCCACCTGAGCCGGGGGCCCCGGCGGGCTTGAGAGGCTCCCGGCTGCGCTTGCCGGGCCGGCGTCGGTGCGTGCCGCTCACGGTGGGGCGGGTAGCGGGCGCCATGCCCTGCCAGGCGCACCGATAAGGTGATTTGCGCATTGTTTCGGTGCGAGAGGCCTGGGTTTGATCTCGTTATTTGCTTGATTGTTCAAGCAAAATTTTCTGGCACGTTCTGTGCATTAAATATTTTAAGCCTTGAATGAAATAGGGTTTCAGGTGGCGTTCTGTGTTGCGCAGCGTCACGGAGTGGCTCTGTTTTTTCAAAAATTACTTGAGTAATCACGTGATTTTTCGGTTGACATAAGAAATTATCAAAACTAATCTGCTTATCAGTTATGTTTATTTTTTTCCTCGGGTCGAGCACTTGCCGGCCTGCGAAGCCGGATTCTTGGGGGGGAGCATGAGCATCTTCGTGAAGGCGCTGAATCTCGGAGGCCAGGGGCCGTCGGTGGCGATCAAGGATTCGATCGACGTGGCGGGTGTGCCGACGCAGGCCGGCAGCCGGGCGCTTGCCGACGCGCCGCCGGCCGCGGCGAGCGCCGAAGTCGTCGACCGCCTGCTGGCAGCCGGCTACCGCATCGCCGGCAAGGTGACCATGCACGAGCTGGCCTTCGGCACCACCGGCATCAATGCCTGGGCCGGTACGCCGGAGAATCCGCGCTTTCCGGATCTCGTGCCGGGCGGCTCCTCCAGTGGCTCCGCGGCGGCGGTGGCCGGTGGGCTGGTGGACGTGGCCATCGGCAGCGACACCGGGGGTTCGATCCGAATCCCGGCGGCCTGTTGTGGCGTGTTCGGCCTCAAGCCGACCTTCGGCCGGGTGAGCCGTCGGGGCGTACTGCCGGCCCTCACCACCCTCGACTGTGTCGGCCCGTTTGCGGCCGACATGGACAGCCTGGTGGCCTGCATGCGGGCCATCGACCCGAGCTTCGGCGAGCTGCCCGACATCGACGGCATCTCCGTCGGCGTGGTCGATGTGCCGGCGCTGGATGTCATCCGTGATGCCGTCGCGGCGGCCGTGGCGGGCAGCGGCCTGCCGGCTGCACCGGTGAAGTTCGACCATTTCGATGCCGCCTACCAGGCTGGCCTGGCGGTGATCAACGCCGAAACCTGGGCCGCCTGCGGGCAGCTGGTGGAAACCGGCAAGGTCGGCCCCGACGTGGCCCAGCGCCTGCAGAGCGCCGCCCGTACCACCCCGGCCGACGTCGATGCCGCCAACCGGGTGCGCGCCGCCTTCACGGCCGAGGTGGATGCCGCCCTCAAACGCTTTTCGGTGCTGGCCCTGCCGACCATGGCCGATGCTCCGCCCAGCCTCGACCAGGCGGCCGACACCTCCCGGCTGGTCAACATGACGGCCCTGGTTCGCCCCTTCAACCTGTCCGGCCATCCGGCCATCGCCATTCCGCTGCCTGCCCGGAGCGGTTTTCCCGTCAGCCTGCAACTGGTCGCC
>JAEUNU010000160.1 GCA_016789125.1 Zoogloea sp.
GGAAGATCATGGGTTTGCTCGATCAATTGGCAGGGCAGGTGCTGGGCTCTCTGGCTGGCGGTGACGGCCAGCAGCAGGGCGGTGGCGCAGGCCAGGCGCTGCTGCTGCAGCTGGCGATGAGCCTGCTCCAGGGCCAGGGCGGTGTTGCGGCTCAAGGGGGGCAGCTTGATCTGGGCGGGATTCTCGGCGGGCTGGTGGCGCGCTTCAGCGAGGCGGGCCTGGCCGAGCAGGCCCGCTCGTGGGTCGGCACGGGGCAGAATCTGCCGGTCAGCGCCGAGCAGATCGGGCAGGTGTTTGGCAATTCGGCGCTCGGCGACATGGCGGCGCAGCTCGGCATGCCGAGCGAGCAGGTTGCCGGCCATCTGGCGAATCTGCTGCCGCAGGTCATCGATGGCCTGACTCCTGGCGGTCAGCTGCCGGCCGCTGGCGGCGCCGATCTGGGCGACGCTCTGGCAGGCCTCGCAGCGATGTTCGGGCGGGGCTGATTCCCCGGCTGTTCTCGCATCAACGGCCCCGTCTGGGGCCGTTGATGTTTTCAGGGGCCGGTGGCGATGGGGCGTGCCGGATCGGCACACCATTCGCTCCACGAGCCGGGGTAAAGCCGGGCACCGTCGAGGCCGGCGGCCTCCATGGCGAGCAGGTTGTGGCAGGCGGTGACGCCGGAGCCGCACTGGGCCACGACCTTGTGGGCGTCGCCCCCCTTGATGAGCTTGCCGAACTCTTCCTGCAGCACGGCGGCCTGCTTGAAGCAGCCGTCGGCGCCAAGGTTGTCCTGGAAGAAGCGGTTGATGGCACCGGGGATATGGCCGCCGACCGGGTCCAGCGTCTCGTTCTCGCCCCGGAAGCGGTCGGGGGCGCGGGCGTCGATGACCAGGACTTCCGGGTCGTCGAGGTGGCTCAGGACGTAATCGGCGTTCACCTTCATGTCGCGCTGCAGCCTGGCCTTGAAGTGGCAGGCGACGGGGTCGGGCAGGGCGGTGTCGACGGGCTTGCCGCCGGACGCCCAGGCCTGCAGGCCACCGTCGAGCACGGCGACCCGGCTGTGGCCGAGCCAGCGCAGCAGCCACCACAGCCGGGCGGCGAACATACCGCCCATGTCGTCGTAGGCGACGACCTGGGTGTCGGGCCCCACTCCGAGGCTGCCGAGCTTGGCAGCCAGGAGCTGCGGGTCGGGCAGGGGGTGGCGGCCGTTGAGGCCGGAAACCGGGCCTGACAGGTCTTCTTCGAGGTCGAGGAAAATCGCGCCGGGAAGGTGGCCCTCAGCGTAGGCGCGTTTGCCGAAGCCGGGGTCGGCGAGGCGGAAGCGGCAGTCGAAGATCCGCCACGACGGGGTGGTGGATTCGGCGAGTTCCTGGGCGCTGATGAGGCAGGTGAAAGGCCTCTGCACGGCGGCGGCCTCCTCAGGCGACCGGTGATTCGGAGCCGGCGAGCCAGGCCTCGGCATCGTCGGCATCGTCGAACACGCGCACGTCGGCGTTCAGGAAGATCTGCGACAGCCAGGCGCTCCAGCTGACCCACTGGTCTTCGGTGAGCACGGCGATGCGAGCGAAGTCGTTGGGGTGCGCCCGGGCGAAGCGGATCTCCTCGAGGGCCATGTCGACGGTGAAGCCGTTCATCTCGCGCAGATCGACGAACAGATCGACGGCGCTGTCGAGTTTCATGACGACTTCCTCGAACTCCTTGAAGTCGGCCAGGGTGAACTCGCCGAGCACGATGACGTTGATGCGGCTTTCCTGGGTATCGGTGGTGATCATCGTCGCTTTTCCTTCTGTGCTGACTGGATGCCGCCAGTGTAGCAGCCCCGCCGGCTGTGGCGTCAGTCGGAATCCATGGCCGGCGCGGGTTTCCGCGAGGCGATGGAGACCATCACGCCGCTGGCGATGATGATCGCGATGGCGATCAGCGAGCTCGGCGGCAGGGCTTCGCCCCACAGGGCGACGCCGAACAGGCTCGAGAAGATCACGGTGCTGTAGGACAGGTTGGCGGCGACGACGGTCTTGCCGTAGCGATAGGCGCGGGTCATGGCGAGCTGGGCGCAGCCGCCGAAGACGCCCACGCCGAGCAGGATTGCCGCGCCTTCGAGGCTCAGGCCATGAAGTGTTCCGGACGACAGCGCCCACGGCAGTCCGAGCAGGCTGGTGATCAGGGAGAACCAGAGCACGGTGCGGGTCTCGGGTTCGCCGAGGCGGCCGAGCTCGCGGACGTTGATGTAGGCCAGGCTGGCGACGATGCCCGAGCCCAGCCCGGAGACGGCCCCGAGCCATTGTTCCGGCTGCAGCGTGGGTTGCAGCAGCACCACGACGCCGATGAAACCCAGGGCCACCGCGCCGAACAGGTTGCGCCCGACGGGCTCGCGGAACCACAGGGCAAGCAGTAGCGCGACGAACAGCGGCGAGGTGTAGTTGAGGGTGACCGCGGTGGCCAGCGGCAGGGCGCCGAGGGCGAAGAAATAGCACATCAGCGACCCGGTGCCGGACAGGCCGCGGGAGAGCTGCCGGCGCCAGTGGGGCGTGCGGTAGGGGATGCCCTGCCAGCGGGCCAGCAGGGCCATCAGCAGCATCCCGACGAAGCCCCGGTAGAAGACCAGTTCGCCGGTGGAGAAGTGGGCCGAGCCGAGCTTGACGCAGACGCCCATGCAGGCGAAGAGCAGGCTGGCGACGATCATCCAGAGGGATTGCATGGGCGGGCTGGCGCGACGAAACCGGCATTCTAGCCTGCGCCTTGCGCTCGTTTTGCGCTGCAACAAACAAAACCCCCGCGGGCTTGCACCCGCAGGGGTTTGTCAACCAAGCGTGCCGGTGAGGGAAACCGGCGATCCGGGTCTTAGTGGAACTGCTCTTCTTCGGTGGAGCCGGTGAGAGCCTTGACGCTGGAGGAGCCGCCCTGGATCACGGTGGTCACTTCGTCGAAGTAGCCGGTGCCGACTTCCTGCTGGTGCGAAACGAAGGTGTAGCCATCTTCGCGAGCGGCGAACTCGGGCTCCTGGACCATCTCGACGTAGTGCTTCATGCCTTCGCCGCCAGCGTAGGCCTTGGCGAACTTGAAGGTGTTGTACCAGTTGACGTGGATGCCGGCCAGGGTGATGAACTGATACTTGTAGCCCAGCGCGGACAGCTCTTCCTGGAAGGAGGCGATCTGGGAGTCGTTAAGGTTATTGTTGCAGTTGAATGAAGGCGAGCAGTTGTAGGACAGCAGCTTGCCCGGGCAGGCGGCCAGCACGGCCTGGGCGAATTCGCGGGCGAAGCCGATATCGGGCACGCCGGTTTCGCACCACACCAGGTCGGCGTAGGGGGCGTAGGCCACGCCACGGGAGATGGACTGCTCGAGGCCGTTACGGACGCGGTAGAAGCCTTCCTGGGTGCGCTCACCGGTGAGGAAGGGCTTGTCGTTCTCGTCGTAGTCGGAGGTGATCAGGTTGGCAGCTTCCGCGTCGGTACGGGCCAGGATCAGGGTCGGCACGCCCATGACGTCGGCGGCGAAGCGGGCGGAGATCAGCTTCTCGACGGCTTCGCGGGTCGGCACGAGCACCTTGCCGCCCATGTGGCCACACTTCTTGGCGGCAGCCAGCTGGTCTTCGAAGTGCACACCGGCGGCACCGGCGGCGATCATGTTCTTCATCAGTTCGAAGGCGTTCAGGACGCCACCGAAACCGGCTTCCGCGTCAGCAACGATCGGCAGGAAGTAGTCGATGAAGCCGGCGTCGCCCGGGTTGATGCCACGGGACCACTGGATCTCGTCAGCGCGCTTGAAGGTGTTGTTGATGCGACGCACCATGGTCGGGACGGAGTCGTAGGCGTACAGCGACTGGTCCGGGTACATGGTTTCGGAGGTGTTGCCATCGGCGGCGACTTGCCAGCCGGACAGATACACGGCCTCGAGGCCAGCCTTGGCTTGCTGCATGGCCTGACCCGCGGTGATCGCGCCGAAGGCATTGACGTAGCCCTTCTTGGCGCCGCCGTTCACCTTGTCCCACAGAACCTTGGCGCCGCGCTGGGCCAGGGTGTACTCGGGCTGCAGGCTGCCGCGCAGACGCACGACGTCAGCAGCGGAGTAGCCGCGCTTGACGCCCTTCCAGCGGGGGTTTTCGGCCCAGTCTTTTTCCAGGGCGGCGATTTGCTGTTCGCGGGTCAGAGACATGCTGTCATCCTTTACAAATGGAGGGAAGAGAAAACCTGGGGGCGGAAGCGCCGGCCCGGAGGCCGGATTTTGCGCGCTCACCCCAGCGGTTTGACCGGCTTGCGGTGCGTCGGGGAGGCGCTTCCGTTACGACGATCAATGGAAAGCAGTATAGGCAAGATTTTGCACGGCAGCAATAGGTCTTATATAAGACATAAGAAATAAATAGTCGTTAAAAAACAACTATATATTGTCTATTTTTTGTATTATGAAATATCTTTGGGTTTGGTGAAACAAAAGATCGTTGCGCCGCGTCGTGACTGGCCGTGTTTTACAGCAGGGCGCTTTCGGAAACGATCACGCCGTCTTCGTCGGCATAGAGCCAGTGGCCCGGGGTGAAGGTGACGCCGCCGAAGGTGACGGGGATGTCCCGGTCGCCGGCGCCCTTCTTGATGCTCTTCATCGGGTGGGTGCCGAGGGCGAAGACGCCGATCTCCATGCCCCCGATCGGGCCCGAGTCGCGGATGCAGCCATACACGACGATGCCGGCCCAGTTGTTCTTGACGCCGAGCAGCGCGAGCTGATCGCCGACCATCGCGCAGCGCATCGAGCCGCCGCCGTCGACCACCAGCACGCAGCCTTCGCCCGGGCCCTCGAGGGTGCTACGCACCAGGGCGTTGTCCTCGAAGACCTTGAGGGTGCGGATCGGGCCGGCAAAGCGCTGCTTGCCGCCGAAGCTGCGGAACATCGGGGCGACGGCGCGAACCTTGCCTTCGTTGGCGTCGCAGAGGTCGGTGGTCTGGAAATCCATGGCGTACTCCGTGAGAGGGGCAAAAAAACGGGCAGCCTCGTGGCCGCCCGTGGTCATGACGTGTGAGACTGCAGGGACTATACCGTAACTTCCGCGACCTCTTCGAACTGCAGCTGGACCTTGCCTTCGTCGTCCACGTCGATGGTCACGCTGCCTCCGCCGGACAGACGGCCGAACAGGAGTTCGTCGGCGAGGGCCGAGCGGATGGTGTCCTGGATCAGGCGGGCCATCGGGCGGGCGCCCATCAGTGGGTCGAAGCCCTTCTTGCCCAGCCACTCCTTGAGCTTGTCGGTGAACAGCGCCTCCACTTTCTTCTCGTGGAGCTGAGCCTCGAGCTGCATCAGGAACTTGTCGACGACCCGCATGATGATCTCGGGGTCGAGGGCGCTGAAGGAGATGGTCGCATCCAGCCGGTTGCGGAACTCCGGCGAGAACTGGCGCTTGATCTCCGCCATCTCGTCGCCTGCCTCGCGCCTGGCCGAGAAGCCCATCACCGATTTCTGCATGGTCTCGGCGCCAGCGTTGGTGGTCATGATCAGGATGGTGTTGCGGAAATCCGCCTGCCGGCCGTTGTTGTCGGTCAGCGTGCCGTGGTCCATCACCTGCAGCAGGATGTTGTAGATGTCCGGGTGTGCTTTCTCGATCTCGTCGAGGAGCAGCACGCAGTGCGGCTTCTTGTTGACCTGTTCGGTCAGCAGGCCACCCTGATCGAAGCCCACATAGCCCGGCGGGGCGCCGATCAGGCGCGAGACCGCGTGACGTTCCATGTACTCGGACATGTCGAAGCGCACCAGCTCGATGCCCAGCGTGTAGGCGAGCTGGCGGGCGACCTCGGTCTTGCCGACGCCGGTGGGGCCGCTGAACAGGAAGGCGCCAATCGGCTTCTGCGGGTTGCCGAGGCCGGAGCGGGACATCTTGATGGCCTTGGCAAGGGCCTCGATGGCGGCGTCCTGGCCGAACACGACGTTCTTGAGGTCGCGGTCGAGGGTCTTGAGGGCAGCCTTGTCGTCGTTGGAGACGTTGCGCGGCGGAATGCGGGCGATCTTGGCGACGATCTCCTCGATCTCGGTCTTGCCGATGAGCTTCTTCTGGCGCGACTTGGGCAGGATGCGTTGGGCGGCGCCGGCCTCGTCGATGACGTCGATGGCCTTGTCGGGCAGGTGGCGGTCGTTGATGTAGCGGGCCGACAGCTCGGCGGCGCTCGACAGGGCCGAGGAGGAATACTTGATGCCGTGATGCTCCTCGAAGCGCGACTTGAGACCCTTCAGGATCTCGATGGTCTCGTTGACCGAAGGCTCGACGACGTCGACCTTCTGGAAGCGCCGCGACAGTGCGTGGTCTTTTTCGAAGATCTGGCGGAACTCGGTGTAGGTGGTCGCGCCGATGCACTTGAGCTGGCCGGACGAGAGCGCCGGTTTGAGCAGGTTGGACGCATCGAGCGTGCCGCCGGATGCCGCACCGGCACCGATCAGGGTGTGGATCTCGTCGATGAAGAGAATCGCATTGTGGTGATCGACGAGTTGCTTGAGCACAGCCTTCAGGCGCTGCTCGAAGTCACCGCGGTACTTGGTGCCGGCCAGCAGGGCGCCCATGTCGAGGGCGTAGACCTGGGCGTCGGCGAGGATCTCGGGCACCCGGCCCTCGACGATGCGGTGGGCCAGGCCCTCGGCGATGGCGGTCTTGCCGACACCCGCTTCGCCGACCAGCAGCGGGTTGTTCTTGCGCCGGCGGCAGAGGGTCTGGATGACGCGCTCGACCTCCTTCTCGCGACCGATCAGCGGGTCGATCTTGCCGAGGAGGGCTTGCTGGTTGAGGTTCTGGGTGTAGTTCTCGAGGGCGCCGCCGGGGCCCGCACTCTCCTGCTCCTGTTCGCCCTGCTCGGATTCGCCGGAGGGGCGTGCGGGAGCCGCGCCGGCCTGGGGAGTCTTGGTGATGCCGTGGGAGATGAAATTGACCACGTCCAGGCGCGAGATGTTCTGCCGCTGGAGGAAATAAACCGCGTGGGAGTCTTTTTCGCCGAAGATCGCCACCAGCACGTTGGCGCCGGTCACGTCCTTCTTGCCGGACGACTGGACGTGCAGGATGGCCCGCTGGATGACACGCTGGAAACCGAGGGTCGGCTGGGTGTCTATGTCTTCGGTGCCTTCGACCCGCGGCGTGTGCTCGTTCACGAAGTTGGTGAGCTCCTTGCGGAGTTCTTCGATCTTGGCGGCACAGGCGCGCAGGACTTCTGCGGCGGACGGATTGTCCAGCAGCGCAAGAAGGAGGTGCTCTACCGTGATGAACTCATGGCGCTTTTGCCGGGCTTCGACAAAGGCCATGTGCAGACTGACTTCAAGCTCTTGCGCGATCATTTCAGTTTTCCTCCATCACGCATGCCAGCGGGTGCTGGTGCTGGCGGGCGTATGTGATGACCTGCTCGACCTTGGTGGCTGCGAGATCCCTTGGGAAGACTCCGCATACACCAACGCCCTCTCTGTGAACTTTGAGCATGATCCGCGTGGCTTGTTCGCGGTCCATCCCAAAGAATTTCTGAATTACGGTCACCACGAAATCCATCGGGGTGAAGTCGTCGTTGAGCAGCATGACCTTGTAGAGGGGCGGCGGTTTGAGCCGCGTTGCCTCGGATTCAAGAACCGATTCGTCCTGTTTTTTGATGACCATGCGCCTCATTCTAAACAAGCTCGATGATTGTGCAAGAGAGAAGTCACACAGTTTTCCGTCGTTATGGGCAGCCCCGCACGGCCGTCTTTTGTGCGCTGCGGTATAAAAAACTAAGTACCGGTGAGCTTTGATTATTCGGCAGTCCAGACGTTCCAGCAAAGGTTCGGAAAACCGTGTTTATGCTGTAACGCAGCAAGATTTGCTGCCCAAAAATGCGTTGACGGCATAAGACGAGTCACGTAAAAGCAGAGGCGTGTTCGTTCCATGACGGGGGCGGGTCGGGGTGTCAGGCGCTCGCAGAAGCGCTGACTCAAGCCTGTCGCGTACGAGGGAGCGGCCACAGACCCGGTTTCCGGATCGTATTACTGAAATCAAGAAGGAATGAGCAATATGGCAACTGGTACTGTTAAGTGGTTCAACGACGCCAAGGGCTTCGGCTTCATCACGCCGGACGATGGCAGCGAAGACCTGTTTGCGCACTTTTCCGCCATCAACATGGCCGGGTTCAAGTCGCTGAAGGAGGGGGAGAAGGTTCAGTTCGAGGTCACCCAGGGCCCGAAGGGCAAGCAGGCGTCGAACATCCAGCGTGCCTGATCCTTCCGGCTGACCTGGGCTGATGGCCCGGGCGTCGTGATCCAGCCGCCGGCGTGCGAAAGTGCGTCGGCGGTTTTGTTTTGGGCGGTTGAAGTGCATCCCACGCAGACCGGTGTCGAGGGTATGCGCAGGACGTAAAAAAACCCGCTCGTGGCGGGTTTTTTTACGTAGAAAGCGTTCAACAAGCGATAACCGCGTGCCGGAAGCAGTTACTTAAGCTTGACTTCCTTGTACGGAACGTGCTTGCGAGCGACCGGGTCATACTTGCTGAATTCCAGCTTCTGAGGGGTCGTACGCTTGTTCTTGTTGGTGGTGTAGAAATGCCCGGTCCCGGCAGTGGACTCGAGCTTGATCTTTTCGCGGCCGCCTTTTGCCATTTCGATCTATCTCCAGGTTTAAAGGATCAGACCTTTTCGCCGCGAGCACGCAGCTCTGCGACGACGGCGTCGATGCCTTTTTTGTCAATGGTGCGCAGGGCAGCGTTGGTGACGCGCAGGCGTACCCAACGGTTCTCGGCCTCGCTCCAGAACTTGCGGTTTTGCAGGTTCGGCAGGAAGCGGCGCTTGGTCTTGTTGTTGGCGTGGGAAACGTTGTTCCCAACCATCGGTGCTTTTCCGGTCACTTGGCAAACGCGAGCCATTTGTTGCTCCAAACTTTGGTTTTGATTCGGTAAGACCGTCGATTCTATAAGAAGAAGTGAGGTCGAATCAAGCGCTTGGTGTAATTCTTGTGAATCTTGCCCGCCGTGGGGCCGCCCGACTAGATGAGTCCGCGCTCGGCGAAGGACACCGGGGATGCGTTTCCGGCAACGATGAAATGGTCCAGAACCCGCACGTCCACAAGCGCCAGGGCTTTTTTGAGGGTGTCGGTCAGGGCCTGGTCGGCGTGGCTGGGTTCGCCGACGCCGGAAGGGTGGTTGTGGGCCAGGATCACTGCTGCGGCGTTGCGCTCAAGCACCAGCTTGACGACTTCGCGGGGGTAAACCGAGGTTTGGGCGAGCGTTCCGCGGAAGAGCTCCTCGCAGCCCATCACCCGGTTCTGGGCGTCGAGGAGCAGGATCATGAAGACCTCGTGGGGTAGCTGGGCGAGCTTCAGGCGGAGCCAGTCGCGCACCGTGGCAGGGGAGTCGAGCACGTCACGCCGGGCCATCTCCTCGCCGAGGGCGCGCCGGGCGAGCTCGAGCACCGCCTGGAGTTGCGCGTACTTGGCGAGGCCCATGCCCGGAATCGCCGCGAAGGCCGACGCCGACGCGTTGCACAGGGTGGACAGGTTGCCGAAGTGGGTGAGCAGGTCGCGGGCGAGGTCGACCGCGCTCTTGCCGCGGATGCCGACCCGCAGGAACAAAGCCAGCAGTTCGGCGTCGGACAGGGCGGCGGCGCCTTGGGCCAGCAGGCGTTCCCGCGGACGTTCGTCGGCGGGCCAGTCGGTGATTGCCATGGTGTGTACAATTCCAGCTTCTGTGTGAGAAACGGATAATACCATTAGCATGAGCGAGCTGAAGGGCAGGAAACTGGTGCTGGGGGTGACCGGCGGCGTGGCGGCGTACAAGGCAGCCGAGTTGGTGCGCCTGTTGGGCAAGGCGGGCGCGGACGTGCATGTGGTGCTTACCGAGGGCGGCGCACGCTTCGTCACGGCGGTGACTTTCCAGGCCCTGTCGGGCAACCCGGTATGGACCGACCTGTGGGACCCGCGCATGGGCAACAACATGGCGCACATCGACCTCACCCGCGATGCCGACGCGATCCTGATCGCGCCGGCCACCGCCGACGTGATGGCGAAGCTCACCCATGGTCTGGCCGACGATCTGCTCACCACCCTGTGCCTGGCCCGTGACTGCCCGCTGCTGGTGGCGCCGGCGATGAACCGCCAGATGTGGGAGCACCCCGCCACCCGGCGCAACGCCGAGCAGCTGGCGGCCGACGGCGTGACGCTGTTCGGCCCGGGCGCCGGTGAGCAGGCCTGCGGCGAGGTCGGCCTCGGGCGGATGCTCGAACCCGAGGAGCTCTGCGAGGCGGTGATCGGCTTCTTCCAGCCCAAGCTGCTGGCCGGGCGGCGCATCGTGATGACGGCGGGGCCGACCTTCGAGCCCATCGACCCGGTGCGTGGCATCACCAACTCCAGCTCCGGCAAGATGGCTTATGGCCTCGCCCGGGCCTGCGTGCAGGCGGGTGCCGAAGTGGTGCTGGTGAGCGGGCCGGTGGCCCTGCCGGTGCCGATGGGCGCGCGCCGGGTGAGCGTCAGGAGCGCCCTCGAGATGCGGGAGGCCGTGCTGACGGCAGTGCCCGGCAGCGACGTGTTCATCGGCGTGGCGGCGGTGGCCGACTACCGCCCGGCGACCTCGGCGGAACACAAGATCAAGAAATCCGGCGCCGAGCTGGCGATTACCCTGACGCCCAACCCTGACATCCTGGCCGAGGTCGCCGCGCTGCCGACCCCACCCTTCTGCGTGGGCTTTGCCGCCGAGAGCCGCAACCTGGACGAGTACGCCGAGGGCAAGCGCAAGGCCAAGAAGCTGCCGATGGTGGTCGGCAACCTGGTGCAGGACGGCCTCGGCGGCGACGACAACCAGGTCGTGCTGTTCGACGAGGCGGGGCGCCACCCGCTGCCGAAGGCACCCAAGCCCGAGGTGGCCCGCGCCATCGTCGCCCACCTGGCGGCCCTGCTGCCCAAGAACTGACCCCCGATCTTCACTGAGGCCCATGCCATGCACCGTATCGACATCCGGATTCTCGACGAACGCCTGAAAGACCAGCCGCCGGCCTACGCCACCAGCGGCTCGGCCGGGCTCGACCTGCGGGCCTGCGTGGAAGCGCCGCTGGTGTTGGCGCCGGGCCACACGGTGCTGGTGCCCACCGGCATCGCGATCCACCTGGCCGACCCGGGCCTGGCGGCAATGATCCTGCCGCGCTCGGGGCTGGGCCACAAGCACGGCATCGTGCTCGGCAACCTGGTCGGGCTGATCGATTCCGACTACCAGGGGCAGATCTTCGTCTCCACCTGGAACCGCGGCCACGAGCACTTCACGATCCAGCCCCTTGAGCGCATCGCCCAGCTGGTGGTGGTGCCGGTGCTGCAGGTGGCCTTCAATGTGGTTGATTCCTTCGACGAGAGCGAGCGCGGCGCCGCCGGTTTCGGCAGCACGGGCAAGCACTGATGCGCCACCCGGGCATTCCCACCGGCGTGCATGTGCTGCTCGAGAGGGGCGGCGAGGTGTTGCTGATGCGGCGGGCCGGCACCGGCTTTTTCGATGGCCTCTACAGCCTGCCCGGCGGGCACGTGGAGGAGGGTGAATCACTGCGCGCCACGGCGGTGCGCGAGATGCGCGAGGAGCTCGGCATCGAGTTGGCCGAGGACGCCCTGGCGGTGCTCGGGGTGGTGCATCGTCGCTCCGACTCCAACCGCATCGACTTCTTCCTGCGGGCGCAAGTGTGGCTTGGCGCACCGCGGATCGCGGAGCCGAACAAGTGCGACGACCTGCGCTGGTTTGCCCTGGACGCCCTGCCGACCGCCATCGTGCCCTACGTGCGCGATGCCCTCGCGGCCGGCGCCGGGCCGTGGATCGCCGAGTCCGGCTGGGGCTGAGCTGCCCCAGAAATGAAAACCCGGCTCGCGGAGAGCCGGGTTTCTTGCCGTCCAGTCCGGGCCTGTCGGCGTAGGCCTTACTCCGGTACTGCGAGCACGCCGTTGCCGAAGCTGATGCTGTCGGCGCCGGCCGGCGTGGCCGCGATCGGCGGCAGGTTGGCGGAGCTGATTTGCGGCGCCGCGCCCGCCGTGCCGCCCCGCGGCGTGGTGCGCACCACTTGCGAGGCGGGCAGCGCGGCGCCGTTCTTGAGGTGGGCGTACATCAGGTCCATCCCCTGGTTGAAATACACGTGCAGCGGCACAAGGCGGGTGTCGTAGCCCGGCAGCGCGGCATTGTCGATGAAGGCGTCGAAATGCTGGGCGTTGGTGACCTCGTAATAACGCAGCCGGCTGGCGGCGCCGTCGGCCTGGCGGCTCATCGCGTAATAGGCGCGGGAGGCGTGGTTGACCGGGATCAGGGTGTCGGAGCGGCCCGATACGATGATCGTCGGCTTGCCGCCCAGCCGGCCTTCCGCCTGGACTTCGCGAATGCCCTGGCGGACGCGCTCCGACTGGGCGAGCAGGGTGCCGGTGAGCGTCGCGCCGCTGACCGGGTCGGTGCCGGTGACGAGGGCCCGGGCGCACAGGGCGCCGTCGAGGGCGCCGTCGGCGAGGCCGGTGGAGGGCGACACGGCCAGCACGTCTCGCCTGGCGCCGCCTGCTGCATCGTTGTAGACCAGGTTGATCCCGCCGGTGGGCGGCACGCCGTTGCCCACGGCGAAGATGCCGGCCTGCACGGCGGCGCTGGTGGCGCTTACCGCGCCAGCTCCGTTGGTGGTGGCGAAGCTGAAGCCGCAGACGTTGTCGGTGACGCTGAAACGACCGTAGGTGTTGAGGTAGGTGACGACGATCGACGGCGTGGCGAGGGCGTGGTGGGAGGCGTGGAAGACGTCGTGCTCGGTGCTCCAGCCGTAGGCGTGCAGTTTCTGCAGCGCCTCGCTGGCCTGGGCCGCGGTGTCGGCGCCGCTGAGCAGGCCCTTCGCCTTGAGGGCGGTGCAGCGGTTGGCGGCATAGCCGGCGATGAAGGCGGCGCCCGGCGAGCCAGTGGCGGCGAGGGCCGCGCAGGGCTGGTAGAGGTTGGCGTAGGTGAAGTAGTCAAGGAGCGGCTTGCCGGCGGTGCTCACGGTGCTGCTGCCCTGGCGGATGGCCAGGCTGCCAAGGCTCTTGGGCTGGATCTGCGGTTCGCTCACGGCGACGCCGTCGATGAGGCCGAGCTTGTCCTGCTCGGCGGCCATCAGCGCGGCGCCGGCGCCATTGGAGGCCGACGAGGCGATCACCAGGGTGTTGGCGGGGCGGATCAGGCGCGGCTTCTTGCCGCTACCGTCGGCGGTGGCGTACTTCTCGTTGAGTACATAGAAGGCGAAGGCGACGGCATCCAGGGTGTTGCGGCCCCAGTCCTTCTCGGGGTTCTGGCGGGAGTGGGCGTGCTTGTATGCGATGCGGCTGGGGAAGCTCTGGTTGAAGGTGTCGAGTTCGCTGGCCGACAGCCCGGCGCCGAAGTGGGCGTTCTTGCCGGCCTGGCTGGCGCTGGCGACGGTGCCGTCGAGCAGGTTGATGGTGTCGCGGGCCAGGTCGTGCATGCCGTTGCCGCTGCCCTTGTCGGTGTAGGCCACCGCGCAGCCGTGCTTGAGACCCCATTCGCCGGCGGTGCCGATGGCGCCGTAGATGCCGCGGGAGCCGGACGAGGTGGCGGTGACGATGCAGGGCTGGGCAGGGTCGAAGCTGGCGGGCACCTGGACCATCAGCGCCACCTTGCGCCTGCCGCTGCGGTCGCCCGAGTAGGCGATGGCCTCGAGCCCGGCGACCTTGCCTTCGCCCAGGGTGTCGCCGCCGTTGGTGTCGATGTTGGGGCCATAGAGGCTGCCGTAGCCACCGGTGCCCTTGTTGGCGTCCACCAGGGCCCGGTAGTTGTTGTAGATGGCGTTGCGGCGCAGTTCGGCGGCGGTGGGCGCGGCGGCGTTGGCGTAGGCCGGGGCGGTGGCGGCGGCGAGGCCGGTCTTGCCGAGGCCGGCGGTGAGCAGGTCGTCGCTGTTGCCGTCGTAGGTTTGCGTGGTGTAGCTGTCGGCCCAGACGTGCTCGGGCATCAGGTTGTAGGTGGCGAAGCCCGTGCCCTGCGGGCGGGTGCCGACCAGCGTGAGCAGGCGGTCGGTTTCGTCGCCGGGGGTGTCGTCGGTGGCTGGGGTGAAGCGGGCGCTGCGCAGGCTGGCCGGGCGGGTGCCGAGTTCGTGCTCAAGGGCGTCGAGGAGCCTGGCGTCGGCGGCGGCGATGCGGGCGGCGTCGATCTGGCTGAAGTTGCCGTTCGCGAAGGCGCTCCGCAGCGCTGCGCTGGAGTCGAGCCCGAGGGCGAGGAGGGCCACGCTGTCGGTGGCGTTGTTGACGTTGACGGTGCGACCGGCGTCATCGGCGCTGACGAGGGCATGCCAGACGCCCTTGCTGCCGGTGACCTGCAGCATCAGCGGATAGCTGAGGCCGGCGGTGTCGAGGGTGTAGTTGCCGCTGGCGTCGGTGGTGGTGCTGCGGGTCTTGCCGAGGGTGTCCCGCGCGGTGACGGTGGCGTTGGCGATGGCCAGGCCTTCGGCGGCGGTGCCGCTGAGCGTGGTGGCGCTGCTTCCGCCGCCGCCGCAGGCGGTGAGGATCAGGGCGCTGCTGACGGCCAGGGCCAGGGCGCGCAGATGAAAACGGTCTTGCATGTGTCTCCTCCTTGTCGTGGTATCGGAAGTGGCCCGGAGTGGCCGCTTCCTGATGGCATGTTGCGGCCTGCCGGCAAGGGATGACACTGGGGTTTACGTGAATCTGGCGCTGCGGTGGCCCGGGGAATGTTCAGGTGTCACCGGCGGGTGCCGGGGTGTCGCCTGCAAAGGCGTTGCAGAAGCGCAGCTCGGCGGGGTAGGGGTAGAAGTCTTCGACATAGCCGCTGCGGATCTTGGCCTGGGCGTCCTGCCAGAATTTAGGGTCGAGCAGCGGGCGGTGGTGTTGCAGGAAGGCCTTGCGGATCTTGGGCTGGCCCAGCAGGAAGGTGGCGAACTCTTCGGGGAAGACGTCCATTGGGCCGGCGCTGTACCAGGGCTCGCCGGACATCTCGGCCTCCTCGTTGGGGGCTGGCGGGATCTTGCGGAAGTTGCAGTCGGTCATGTACTCGATCTCGTCGTAGTCGTAGAACACGACGCGGCCGTAGCGCGTGACCCCGAAGTTCTTCCACAGCATGTCGCCCGGGAAGATGTTGGCGATGGCCAACTCGCTGATGGCCTGGCCGTACTCGCGCACGGCGTGCTCGATCTGCGCGTCGGTGGCCTTGGCGAGGTAGATGTTGAGGGGCGTCATGCGCCGCTCGATATATACGTGCTTGACGACCAGGGTGTCGCCGTCTTCCTCTATCACCGAGGGGGCGAGCTCACGGAGCTGGGCGATGAGGTCGGGGTGGAAGCGGCTGCGGGGCAGGGCGACGTTGGAGAACTCGAGGGTGTCGGCCATCCGCCCGACGCGGTCGACCTGGCGCACCAGCTGGTATTTGCGCTTGACGGTGGCGCGGTCCATGTTCTTCGAGCTGCCGAACTTGTCCTTGATGATCTTGAACACGTAGGGGTAGGACGGCAGCGTGAACACCAGCATCACCAGTCCGCGGATGCCCGGCGCCTCTATGAACTGGTCGTTGGAGTGGCGCAGGTGGGCGATGAGGTCGCGGAAGAAGTTCGTCTTGCCCTGCTTGCCCAAGCCGAGCATGGTGTAAAGCTCGGAGCGCGGCTTGTTGGGCATGATGCTGCGCAGGAACTGCACGTAGCCGGAGGGCACTTCCATGTCCACCAGAAAATAGGCGCGCGACAGGGAGAACAGCAGCGAGATCCGCCAGCGGTCGAGGAGCAGCGTGTCGAGGTAGAGCATGCCCGAGGCGCCGTGGCGGACGGCGATCACGAAGGGGGTTTCCTCGTAGCCGTTGATCGCCTTGCCGATGATGTAGGCGGTCTTGTTGCGGTAGAAGGCCGAGTACAGCACCTGGATCTGGCAATTCACCTCCATCTTCGGCCAGCTGCCGCCAAGATGGGCTTGCACGCTGCGCATCAGGTAGTCCACGTCGCGGTCGAGGTTCTCGAAGGCGCGCTGCCAGTCGAAGTCTTCGATGAGGCGGCGGATCGTCGCCCGCAGGCCCTCGTCGGCGGGGTAGTAGCTGGAGTAGGTGGGCGGGAAGGATTCGATGTAGTCGGTGGAGATCGCCGGCCGGGCGAAGAGGTAGGTGTTGTTGAAGTAGTCCCGGTGGAGGATCTTGGTGGTGACCGAGTTGAAGAAGGTCTCGGCCAGCTCGGGCTGCTTGTGGTTGATCAGCAGCCCGATGAACTGGAGCTTGGCGGCCTGCCAGGTGGCGTCGTCGATGGAGGCGGCGTCGAACTCTTCGTGCAGGCGCTGGACGGCTTCGTTCACCCGGTCGTCGTAGAACTGCACCCGGTCGCGCACCGCCGACAGCTGGCCCTGCCAGTCGGCGGCCTCGAAGCTCTCCTTGGCCCGGCGGGAGGTCTCGCGGAAGATCCGGTAGTGCTTGTTGAAGCCTTCGATCATCGCCTGGGCGATGGCCAGGGCCACCGGATTTTCGTTGCGCTGGACGTCCATGGATGCTCCTCCGCTCGCGGCTTGCCGGTGAACGCCGAGCCTGCTAGGCCGGCCTTGGGGCTGTAGATACTAGCACCGGCAGGCTAGCTGGAAGGCATTCCCTCATGCTGCGCTGCAGCGTCGTAAATCCCTGTTGCCATTGCGCTTTTAGCGCTTTGCGGTTTCGTCCATAATCGAAACGGCGGCCACCCGCCGGCACGCTGCGGGGCTCCTGACCCGCCGGCCGCCACATCCACACATGCGTGATCTATTCGAGGGAGTTGAAATGAGTTCTTCATTCATCAAGGTACCTGCAGGTGGTCAGAAAATCATTCCCGGCCAGGCGGTTCCCGACAAC
>JAEUNU010000179.1 GCA_016789125.1 Zoogloea sp.
TCGGCCGGCAGGGCGGCGAGGCGTTCGCGCAGCACGGCCTCCAGCGGGAGCTCCCAGCCGGCCTCCACCCGGATGCGCTGCCACAGGGGCTTGAGCGCATCAAGGTGGTGACGCTTGAGCCAGTCGCCCAGCTGGCCCTGCACCTGCACCTTGTTCTGCAACTGCACCAGCGCGTCGCGGCGGGCCTTGAGTTCGGTGGCCTGGCGCTGGGCGTGGCGCTCGGCATCGAGGGCCTGCTTGAGCGCCTGCTGGACCGCCGGCAGGCGGGCCTGGGCGTCGGCGATGTCGCCCTGCTGGCGGGCCAGGGTGTCCTCGGCCTCAGCCAGGCTAGCCTCGCGCTCGGCGAGCTGGTGCAGGTCGGGAGCCTGCACCGAGGCCTGCTCCTGCTGCAGGCGGGCCCGGCGCTGGGCCAGGCTGTCGAGGCTGCGCTGGCTGGCCTGGCGGTGGGTTTCCTCGACGCGGATCTGCTGTTCGGCCTGGTTGAGCTCGCGGCGCACTGCGGTCGCCGCGGCATCGGCGCCCTGCAGGGCTTCCTCGGCCTCGGGCAGGCGGTCACCGGCCTCCATGTGCCGGGCTTCGGCCTGCTCGGCGCGCAGCGCGGCGTTGTCGAGCAGACCCCGCCAGCGCTCGTCTTCGGCGGCGAGGTTTTCGAGCTGGCTGCGCCACTGGGCGTCGTCGCGCTCGAGCTGGGCGAGGCGGCTCTCGAGGAGGCGCCGGCTGTCGCGCAGGCGAGCCAGCTCGCCCTCGAGGCGGGTGAGCTCGGAGCTCACCGAATACAACGCCCCCTGGGCCTGCTGCACGCCTTCGTTGGCCGAGAACTGGGCCTCGCGGGCGGTTTCGAGGCGACTTTCGAGCTCCTGCAGGTGGGACGAATCAGCCTCGATGCGGCGGGTCGCGTCGGCCAGCTCGTCGGAGAGCCGGGCGCGCTCGGCGCGGGCCTCATTGCGCTTCAGGAGCCACAGCAGGTTCTGGCGCTCGGACTGGGTGGCGTGGAGGGTGCGGAACTTCTCGGCCACCGCGGCCTGCACTTCGAGGCGGCCGATCTGCTGGCCGAGTTCGTTGCGGATGTCCTCGAGGCGGGTGAGGTTGTCGCGGGCGTCGGACAGCCGGCCTTCGGTCTCCCGGCGGCGCTCGCGGTATTTGGTGACGCCGGCAGCCTCTTCGAGGAAACCGCGCACCTCTTCGGGCCGCGCCTCGATGATCCGGGAGATCATCCCCTGCTCGATGATCGCGTAGGCCCGCGGGCCCAGGCCGGTGCCGAGGAACAGGTCGATCACGTCCTTGCGGCGGACCTGCATCCCGTTGATGTAATAGGTGGATTCACCGCTGCGGTCGAGCACGCGCTTGACCGCCACCTCGGCGTAGGGCTTCCACTGGCCGGCGGCCTTGCCCTCGGCGTTGTCGAAGACCAGCTCGACGCTGGCCCGCGACACGGGCTTGCGGGTGGTCGAGCCGTTGAAGATCACGTCCTGCATCGAGCCGCCACGCAGCGCCGAGGCCCGCGACTCGCCGAGCACCCAGCGCACCGCGTCGATGATGTTGGACTTGCCGCAACCATTCGGCCCCACCACGCCCACCAGATTACCCGGCATGAGCACGGTCGTCGGGTCGACGAAGGTCTTGAAACCGGCAAGCTTGAGTTTGGCGAGACGCACGGAAAGTCCGATGAAATACGCTGGGTTTGTGGGTTGAAACCAGGGTTTTCCAGCTAGTGTGCCAGCAAATATGCTGCACCGCCGCATAAACCGCGGCCGCTATAATACCATCCGCCCAAAACGTGACCAGCGGGCTTATTTCGCAGCCGGGCCGGGCGCCCTTATCATGGCCCCTGCAGCCCGCCGTGGCGGCGACCGTCACGGCCGTGTGCGCGGCCCCTGTCCACACAATCGCCAGGCACCTCTTTCATGCCCGCACCGGGCCGAATACAGGAACTCCACCCAACGTGAACCCGCACCTCGACGAACTCCAGCCCTACCCCTTCGAAAAGCTGCGCAAGCTCTTCGACGGCCTGACCCCGCCGGCCGAGCTGGCTCCGATCCGCCTGTCGATCGGCGAACCCCAGCACGCCACGCCGGCCTTCATCCGTGACGCCCTGGTGGACAACCTGGGCGGCCTCGCCAACTACCCGACCACCCAGGGCTCCGACGCCCTGCGCCAGTCGATCGCCAGCTGGCTGGAGCGCCGCTTCGGCCTGCCAAAGGTGAGCGCGGCAACTCAGGTGCTGCCGGTCAATGGCTCCCGCGAGGCGCTGTTCGCCTTCGCCCAGTGCGTCATCGACGGCGCCCGCCCCGACGCGCTGGTGCTGTGCCCGAACCCCTTCTACCAGATCTACGAAGGCGCGGCCTACCTGGCCGGGGCCAAGCCGTATTTCGTCAACAACCTGCCGGGCAACAACTTTGCGTCCGACTTCGCGGCGGTGCCCGACGAGGTGTGGCAGCGCGTCCAGCTGGTCTTCGTGTGCTCGCCGGGCAACCCCACCGGCAAGCTGCTGTCGCTGCCCGAATGGCAGGCGCTGTTCGAGCTGTCCGATCGCCACGGCTTCATCATCGCCGCCGACGAGTGCTATTCCGAGATCTACTTCGACGACGCCAACCTGCCGATCGGCGGCCTCGAGGCGGCCCACCGCCTCGGCCGCAGCGATTTCCGCAACGTGGTGATGTTCTCCAGCCTGTCCAAGCGCTCCAACGTGCCAGGCATGCGCTCGGGCTTCGTGGCCGGTGACGCCGAGGTGCTGAAGCGTTTCCTGCTCTATCGCACCTATCACGGCTGCGCGATGAGCCCAGCGGTGCAGGCCGCCTCCGCCGCGGCCTGGAACGACGAGGCCCACGTCATCGAGAACCGCCGCCTGTACCGCGAGAAATTCGCCCGGATCACCCCGATGCTCGCCGAGCACCTGCAGGTAAGCCTGCCCGACGCCAGCTTCTACCTGTGGGCGCGGGTCGACCACCTGGGCCTTTCCGACACCGAGTTCGCCCGCCGGCTGCAGGCTGAATATAATGTGACGGTTCTGCCCGGCAGCTTCCTCGCCCGCGAGGCCCACGGGGTCAACCCCGGCGCCGGCTTCGTGCGCATCGCGCTGGTTGCCGACCTGGCAGAGTGCGTCGAGGCGGCCCGCCGCATCGCCACCTTCGCCCAACAACTTTCAAACAATTCATGAGCGTACTCGTCCATATCATGCCCCATCACGAACACCCCTTTGCCGCCATCATCGAAGACCTCTGGGAGCGCCGCACCGAGCTGTCGCCCACCACCGCGACCGCCGAGCAGCTGCGCGCCATCGAGCACATCATCGATGACCTCGATCAGGGCAAGCTGCGCGTCGCCGAAAAGATCAACGGCGAATGGGTGACCCACCAGTGGATCAAGAAGGCCGTGCTGCTTTACTTCCGCACCCACGACAACAAGGTGCTGTCGGGCGGCGACACCCGCTACTACGACAAGGTCCCGACCAAGTTCGACGACTACACCGAGGCCGACTTCCAGCACGGTGGCTTCCGCGTGGTGCCCAACGCCGTTGCGCGCAAGGGCAGCTTCATCAGCAAGGGCGTGGTGCTGATGCCCTCCTACGTGAACATCGGCGCCTACGTCGGTGAAGGCACGATGGTCGACACCTGGGCCACCGTCGGCTCCTGCGCCCAGATCGGCAAGAACGTGCATCTCTCCGGCGGCGTCGGCATCGGCGGCGTGCTCGAGCCGCTGCAGGCCAACCCGACCATCATCGGCGACAACTGCTTCATCGGCGCCCGCTCCGAGGTCGTCGAAGGCGTGATCGTCGAAGACAACTGCGTGATCTCGATGGGTGTCTACATCGGCCAGAGCACCAAGATCTACGACCGCGCCACCGGCGAAGTCATGTACGGCCGCGTGCCCGAGGGCTCGGTGGTGGTCAGCGGCAACCTGCCCTCCGCCGACGGCAAGTACAGCCTCTACTGCGCCGTGATCGTCAAGAAGGTTGACGCCCAGACCCGCGCCAAGACCAGCATCAACGAACTGCTGCGCGACTGACCCCCCACACGGGCCGCCTCTGCGGGCGGCCCGGTTCGACTGCGGCCCGCCCGATGATCATCGACAAGCTATTCGCCCTGATGGCCGAAAAGAAGGCCTCGGACATCTTCATCACGGTCGGCACGCCGATCCACATCAAGATCGACGGCAACACGGTGCCGATCAATCAGCAGGCCATGGATCCGACGATGATCCATCGCATGGCCTACGAGATGATGACGCCGGAACAGGTGGAGCGCTTCGAGACCACCCGGGAGATGAACCTCTCCTTCGGGCGGCGCGACATGGGCAACTTCCGGATCAACATCTTCTGGCAGCGCAACAGCATCGCCATCGTCGTGCGCTACATCGCAGGCGACATCCCCAAGCTCGACAACCTCGGCCTGCCGCCGGTGCTCTCCGACGTCATCATGGAGAAGCGCGGGCTGGTGCTGGTCGTCGGCGCCACCGGCTCGGGCAAGTCCACCACCATCGCCTCGATGCTGGACTACCGCAACGAGCACCGCTCGGGCCACATCCTGACCATCGAAGACCCGATCGAATATCTGTTCAAGCACAAGATGTCGATCGTCAACCAGCGCGAGATCGGCTCCGACACCGTCGACTGGCACAACGCCCTGCGCAACGCCATGCGCCAGGCCCCCGACTGCATCCTGATCGGCGAGATCCGCGACCGCGAGACCATGGCCGCCGCCCTCGCCTACGCCCAAACGGGCCACCTTTGCCTGGCCACTCTGCACGCCAACAACGCCTACCACGCGCTCAACCGGATCTTCAGCTTCTTCCCGATGGACGGCCGCACCCTGCTGTCCCTCGACCTGGCCGCCACGCTCAAGTGCATCATCTCCCAGCGCCTCGTCAAACGGCCCGACGGCGGGCGCATCCCGGCCGTCGAGATCCTGCTCAACTCGCGCCAGGTGACCGAGCTCATCGAGCGGGGCGAGATCTCCGGCATCCGCGAAGCCATGGAACAAAGCCTCGCCCAGGGCTCCCGCACCTTCGAGCAAGACCTCTTCCGCCTTTACAAGGACAAGGCCATCACCCTCGAAGAAGCCCTCGCCAACTCCGACTCGCCGACCAACCTGTCCTGGCTCATCAACAACGCCCAGTTCGGCAACGGCAACGCAGAGAAAGCCGTCAAACCACCCAGCGGCATCGACTTCGAGACCACCAACCCGGACGGTTCCTCCTTCAGCGAGTTCACCTTCCAGCTCGACAACGACTGACCCGGGCCAAGCCTGCAGCACCCGGCCCGCTCCGGCTGCGGCCGCCCCCGCTGACGACCGACCCTCACCCATGACCACGCCCACCCTCGACCTCACCCGCGCCCTCATCGCCCGCCCCTCGGTCACCCCCGAAGACGCCGGCTGCCTCGACCTCATCACCGCCCGCCTGGCGCCCCTCGGCTTCGTCTGCGAACGCATCGACGGCGGCGGCGTGAGCAACCTGTGGGCCCGCCGCGGTAGCGCCGCCCCCCTCGTGGTGTTCGCCGGCCACACCGACGTAGTGCCCACCGGCCCCCTCGACGCCTGGACGTCGAACCCCTTCGAGCCCACCGAGCGCGACGGCATGCTCTTCGGCCGCGGCGCCGCCGACATGAAATCCTCGCTGGCCGCCTTCGTCACCGCCATCGAGGCCTTCGTCGCTGCCCACCCCGATCACGCCGGCTCCATCGCCCTGCTGCTCACCTCCGACGAAGAGGGCGACGCCACCCACGGCACCACCCTGGTGGTCGAGACCCTCAAGGCCCGCGGCGAGACCCTCGACTACTGCATCGTCGGTGAGCCAACCTCAAGTGCCACCCTCGGCGACACCATCAAGAACGGCCGCCGCGGCAGCCTGTCGGGCAAGCTCACCGTGAAGGGCGTGCAGGGTCACATCGCCTACCCCCAGCTCGCCAAGAACCCCATCCACCTCGCCGCCCCGGCCCTGGCCGAGCTCGCCGCCGAGGTGTGGGACGAAGGCAACGAATACTTCCCGCCCACCTCCTGGCAGATGTCCAACATCAAGGCCGGCACAGGCGCCACCAACGTCATCCCCGGCACGCTGGAGGTGATGTTCAACTTCCGCTTCGCCACCGTGCACACCGCCGACGCCCTCAAGGCCCGCGTGCATGCGATCCTCGACCGCCACGGCCTCGACTACGACCTGGCCTGGACTCTCGGCGGCAAGCCCTTCCTGACCCCCCGCGGCACCCTCGTGGCGGCCCTCGAAGGCGCGATCCGCGACACCCTGGCCATCAGCCCCGAGCTGTCCACCACCGGCGGCACCTCCGACGGCCGCTTCATCGCCGAGATCTGCCCCCAGGTCGCCGAGTTCGGCCCGGTGAACGCCACCATCCACAAGCTCAACGAGTGCATCGCCGTCGACGCCATCGAGCCCCTCTCGGCGATCTACCGGCGCACCCTCGAAAACCTGCTCACTGCATCGGACAAGGCATGACCCACGACCACGACACCGCCCACGAAGACGAGCACGACCACGAACACGAGCACGGCCCCCTGGCCGAGCTCGTCACCGTGCGCGACTGGCTGCGCTACGCCGTCACCCGCTTCAACCGCGCCGGCTGCTTCTACGGCCACGGCCTGCAGGATGCCTACGACGAGGCCGTCTATCTCATCCTGCACACCCTCGCCCTGCCCCTCGATCGCCTCGAGCCCTTCCTCGACGCCTGCATCCCCGGCGACGAGCGCGAGGACATCCTCGAGGTCATCGAGAAGCGCGCCGTCGACCGCCTGCCCGCCGCCTACATCACCGGCGAGGCCTGGCTCGGCGAGTTCCGCTTCGAAGTCGACAAGCGGGTCATCATTCCGCGCTCCTATTTTGCCGAGCTGCTCCACGACGGCTTCAGCCCGTGGGTGCAAGACCCCGACGCCGTCACCGCGGCGATGGACATGTGCACCGGCTCCGGCTGCCTGGCTATCCTGATGGCCTTCGCCTTCCCCAACGCCGAGATCGTCGCCGTCGACATCTCCCAGGACGCCCTCGACGTGGCCGCCGCCAACATCGCCGCCTACGGCCTCGAAGACCGCATCCGCCTGGTCAAGTCGGACGGCTTCGCGCAGGTGCCCGAGCAGCGCTTCGACTTCATCCTCAGCAACCCGCCCTACGTCACCCGCGAGGCGATGGAAGCCCTGCCGGCCGAATACCTCCACGAGCCTGGCCTCGCCCTCGGCTCCGGCGAAGACGGCCTCGACCTGGTGCGCAAGCTGCTCGCCGACGCGCCCCGCTACCTCGCCCCGGAAGGCCTGCTGGCGATCGAAGTCGGGCACAACCGGGAGATCGTCGAAGCGGCCTTCCCGGCCCTCTCGCCCACCTGGCTGTCAGCCCCCAGCGGCGACGACAAGATTTTTGTCCTCGAAGCCGGTCAATTGTTGTAAAACACCATCCCGGTGAGGATTCGGTCATCCTCACCGGCCTCTGAAGGTGCTTATGATCTTGCATGGTTCGAAATTACTGTTTTCGGCACTTCGAACAGGTTTCGATAAAAATGACAAAAGCAAGGTCAAGGAGCACCCATGGCGACCGACCGCCCCATCCTCCTCGTCGAGGATAACCCTGACGACGAAGCCCTCACGCTTCGTGCGTTCAGCAAGAACAAGATCGCCAACCAGGTCGCGGTGGCACGGGACGGCGTCGAAGCGCTCGACTACCTGTTCTGCACCGGGCAATACTCGTCCCGTGACAGCCTCATCATGCCGGCCTTCGTGCTGCTTGACCTCAAGCTCCCGCGCATCGACGGGCTCGAGGTACTGCGCCGCATCCGCGCCGACGAACGCACCGCCCTGCTCCCGGTCGTTGTGCTCACCACCTCCAAGGAACACCAGGACATCTTCGAGGCCTA
>JAEUNU010000220.1 GCA_016789125.1 Zoogloea sp.
CAATGATGTGGGCAGCAACCAGGCCGATGAGAATCAGCGGCACGGCGATGACGTGGAAGGAGAAGAAGCGGTTCAGGGTGGCATCGGACACCACGAAGTCGCCACGGATCACGACGGAGAGATCGGGACCGATGACGGGGATCGCGGAGAACAGGTTGACGATCACCTGGGCACCCCAGAAGGACATCTGGCCCCACGGCAGCAGGTAGCCCATGAAGGCCTCGGCCATCAGCGCCAGGAAGATCAGGGTGCCGAAGATCCAGATGAGTTCGCGGGGCTTGCGGTAGGAACCGTAGAGCAGGCCGCGGAACATGTGCAGGTACACCACGATGAAGAACGCCGAAGCGCCGGTGGAGTGCATGTAGCGGATGAGCCAGCCACCCGGCACGTCACGCATGATGTACTCGACCGAGGCGAAGGCCACCGGGACGCCGGCCGCATTGAGCGAGGCATCCGGCTTGTAGTGCATCACCAGGAAGATGCCGGTGACGATCTGGATCACCAGCACCAGCAGGGCCAGCGAGCCGAAGAAGTACCAGAAGTTGAAGTTCTTGGGCGCGTAGTATTCGGTGAGGTGGCCCTTGATGGACGACGTCAGCGGAAAACGCGCGTCGATCCAGTCCAGAACCGCTTGAGATTTGGTCGTCATCGTTTATGCCTTTCCGTCTTCGCCGATCAGGATCTTGGCGTCGCTCAGATACTTGTGCGGCGGGATCTCGAGGTTGTCGGGTGCCGGCTTGCTCTTGTACACGCGGCCCGCCATGTCGAAGGTGGAACCGTGACAGGGGCACAGGAAGCCGCCCGGCCAGTCGGCGGCGATACCGCTCTCGGCACCCGTCTTGAACTTTTCCGACGGCGAGCAACCCAAGTGGGTGCAGATGCCGACAGCCACCAGGATTTCAGGCTTGATCGAACGGGTTTCGTTCTTGGCGTACTCCGGCTGCATCGGCTTGTCGGAGTTGGGATCGCTGACCTCGCCCTCGGTCTTCTTGAGGGAGTCCAGCATCTCCTTGGTGCGATTGATGATCCACACCGGCTTGCCACGCCACTCGACAGTCATCATCTGGCCCGGCGCCAGCTTGCCGATATCCACTTCAACCGGCGCACCGGCTGCCTTAGCACGCTCGGAGGGCGTCAGGCTCGCGACGAACGGAACGGCCGCAGCCGCTGCGGCCACACCTCCCGCTGCCGAAGTCACCAGCAACAGCTGGCGCCGACTCCCATCCACTTTTTGATCCACGCTCATGGCCCACTAACCTCAATAAAAGAGACTTCGAAGATCGCAATACGGAAAACCTTGCAAGTATACCGAAAAGCCACACCCAAAAAAAGGTTTGCCTCGCAAACCCGCGCCAGCATTGGGGATTTTGGCAGTCGCGCATTGCCGGAAAGGATGATTAAATCTGTTCCGCAGCGGAGCTCCCGCCCGCAGTTCGCCCACTTGCACACCGATGCCGCCCCGCCAGAATCGCCTCCCACCGCTCCTGATCGCCCTCGCGCTGCTCCCTGCGGCGGCCCGGGCCGACACGCTTCCGGCGCCGCTCGAAGCAAGCCTCGCCCGCGCCGGCATCCCGGGCAACGCGGTCGCTGTCCTCGTCCAAAAGCTGGATGGAAGCGCCCCGCTTGTCAGCCACCGCAGCACCGAGGCGATGAACCCCGCCTCGGTAATGAAGCTCGTCACCACCCAGGTGGCGCTGGAGCGCCTCGGCCCCGCCTTCACCTGGAAGACCCGCCTCTCGACCCGTGCGGAGCTTGACGGCGGGGTGCTGAAGGGCTCGCTCCACATCACCGGCGGCGGCGATCCGCGCCTGTCGCGGGAACGCCTGTGGCTGCTGCTGCGGGATCTGCGCGCCCAGGGCATCCGCCGCATCGCCGGCGACGTGGTGACCGACCGCAGCCTGTTCCGCCTCGCACCCCACGACCCGGCAGCCTTCGACCAGCGCCCGCTGCGCCCCTACAACGCCGGCGCCGACGCCCTGTCGGTGGACTACGGGGCGATCCGCCTGCGCCTGCAGCCGACCGCCGACGGCGCCAACGTGCGTAGCGATGCACTCCCCACCGGGCTGGTCATCGAGAACCGGATCCACCGCAGCAGCAACGGCGCCTGCGGCGACCCCACCACCCAGCTCAACGCCGACACAAGCGACGCCGGCAGCCTGACCCGGCTCAAGCTGAGCGGCAGTCTCGCTGCCGGGTGCACCGAAGCCTTCGACTGGAACCTCGCGCCACTTCCACCGGAACGCCTGTTCGAGGGCTTGTTCCGCAGCCTGTGGAAGGAGCTCGGCGGTGAGATCGGCGGGCATTTCCAGAATGGCAGCACGCCGCCGGATGCCCGACTGCTGGCCGAAACAAGCTCCCCGCCCCTGCCGGAAGTGCTGCGCGACATGAACAAGTGGTCCAACAACGTGATCGCCCGTCACGTGCTGGCCACCCTCGGCGCCACGGTCGAGCCGCGGCAGGATTCCGTGGAGGCGGGACGGCGGGTGGTCGAACAAAGCCTGGCCGCGGCGGGCATCGAGACGCGCGGCCTCGTGATCGAGAACGGCGCGGGGCTCTCGCGCAGCGCACGGATCAGCGCCCGCAGCCTCGGACAACTGCTGCAGAGCGCCTGGCGCAGCCCGACGATGCCCGAGCTGATGGCCTCGCTGCCGATCGCCGGCACCGACGGCACCGCCCGCCGACGCCTCGCCAACAGCTCCGCCGCCGGCCGAGCCCACGTCAAGACAGGCACCCTCGACGGCGTGCGCAGCCTCGCCGGCTACGTGCTGGCCCATGACAGCCAGCGCTACGCAGTCGTGCTGATGATCAACCACCCCAACGCGGGCGCCGCCCGGGATGCCCAGGACGCACTGCTGGAGTGGGTTGCGGAGAGGTGACGGCCCCCGGAAGCGCCGCTACGCGCCACTTCCACCCCCCAAGGGGGTCGCAGGAGCGCTTGGGACGGCCCGGCGCACCCCTGCGTGGACGGCCCCCGGAAGCTCCGCTACGCGCCGCTTTCACCCCCCAAGGGGGGCGCAGGAGCGCTTGGGACGGCCCGGCGCACCCCTGCGTGGACGGCACCCGGAAGCGCCGCTACGCGCCACTTCCACCCCCCAAGGGGGTCGCAGGAGCGCTTGGGGCGGCCCGGCGCACCCCTGCGCGGACGGCACCCGGAAGCGCCGCTACGCGCCGCCTTCACCCCCCAAGGGGGGCGCAGGAGCGCCACTTGCCCCGCCCTGGGGAAATCCGTGCTCAGCCTTCGTAGGCGTGGCGCTTCAGGGCCGAGAAGGGGATGACCTCGAGGGCGTCCATGTGGGTAGCGGCCAGCACCACCGGCGGGGCGACGCCGGCCTCCCAGGCCTCGCGCCAGCGCAGGGCGCACAGGCACCAGCGGTCGCCGGGCTTGAGGCCCGGAAATCGGTAGTCTGGCCGCGGGGTGGACAGGTCGTTGCCCCGCAGCTTGCTGAACTCGAGGAAGGCTTCGGTGACCTTGACGCACACGTGGTGACGGCCCACGTCCTGGGCGTCTGCCTCGCAGCAGCCAGTGCGCAGCCACCCGGTCAGCGGATCGTAGCTGCAGGCCAGCAACGGGCCGCCCAGCACATTAAGGGCGTCACTGGGGGGAAGATCGGCGCTCAATCGGGATAGCCCTCCGCGTTGGAACTCTGCCAGCGCCATGCGTCGGCGCACATCTCGTCGATACCCCGCTCGGCGCGCCAGCCCAGCTCCCGCTCGGCCAGGCCCGGCTCGGCGTAGCACTGGGCCACGTCGCCGGGGCGGCGGGCGACGATCTCGAAGGGCACCGGCCGGCCGCTGGCCGTCTCGAAGGCCTTGACCCCCACGATGACGCTGTAGCCGCGGCCGGTGCCGAGGTTGACGGTGAGCACGCCCTGGCGTTCGGTGAGGCGCCGCACCGCCGCCACGTGTCCGACGGCCAGGTCCACCACATGGATGTAGTCGCGCACGCCGGTGCCGTCGGGCGTCGGGTAGTCGCCGCCAAAGACGCGCAACTGGGGCAGACGGCCCACCGCCACCTGGCTCACGTAGGGCATCAGGTTGTTGGGCAGGCCGTTCGGGTCTTCGCCGATGCGGCCGCTGGCGTGGGCCCCCACCGGGTTGAAGTAGCGCAGCAGCGCCACCCGCCATTCGGGGTCGGCGGCGGCGAGGTCGGACAGCACGAACTCCATCATCCACTTGGTGCGGCCATAGGGATTGGTCGGGCCAGTGGGAAAGTCTTCGCGGATCGGCACGCTGGCCGGGTCGCCATACACGGTGGCCGACGAGCTGAAGACCAGCGACTTGACGCCCGCCTCGGCCATCACCTCGGCCAGCGCCACGGTGCCGGCGATGTTGTTGTCGTAGTACATGAGCGGCTTGGCCACCGACTCGCCGACCGCCTTGAGGGCCGCGAAGTGGATCACCGCATCGATGGCGTGGGCCTTGAAGACTTCGCGCAGCGCGGCCTTGTCGCGGATGTCGGCACGATAGAAGGCACCCAGCTTGCGCCCGGCGATCTCCTCGACGCGGCGCAGGGCCTCGGGCTTGCTGTTGCTGAAGTTATCGACGACGAGCACTTCGTAGCCCGCGGCGAGGAGTTCGACGCAGGTGTGGGAGCCGATGTAGCCGGCGCCGCCGGTGACGAGAATCGTGGGCATGGTGTGGATCCGGAGGTTCGAAGGACGGCAGCATGATAGCGCGGCTCACGCCCCGCCCGCCTCCGCGGCAGCGCTCAGATTGCGCCTTTTTCACGTAGCGCGAGAATCTCCTCCGGGCTGAAGCCGAGCCCGGCGAGGATCTCGCTGGTGTGCTCGCCCAGCTTGGGGCCCAGCCACTCGGTGCCGCCGGGGGTTTCGGCCAGCCTGGGCACGATGCCGGGGAGGTGGATCGGCGTGCCGTCGGGCAGGGTCGCCGCCTCGAACATGCCGCGGGCGGCAAACTGGGCGTCGCGGAACATGTCGGCCACCGAGTAGATCGCGCTGGCCGGCACCTCGGCGGCTTCCATCGCGGCCAGCACCGCGTCGCCGTCGTGGGCCGCCACCCAGGCGTCGATGGCGGCATACAGCTCGGCGGCGCGGGCGTCGCGGCCGGCGTTGCTGGCGAGCTGGGGGTCATCGGCCAGGTCGGGGCGGCCGATGGCCCGCATCAGGCGCACGAAGATCGCGTCGCCGTTGCCGCCGATGATGATGTGGCGCCCGTCGCGGGTGGTGTGGGTGTTGGACGGGGTGATGCCGGGCATCACGTTGCCGGTGCGTTCGCGCACGAAGCCGGCCACGTCGAACTCGGGCACCATGCTCTCCATCATCGCGAAGACGGCCTCGTAGAGGGCCACGTCGACCACCTGCCCGGCCCCGCCATTCACCTCCCGGTGACGCAGGGCCATGAGTGCGCCGATGGCGGCCCACAGGGCGGCGATTGAGTCGCCGATCGAGATGCCGGTGCGCACCGGCGGCCGGTCGGGGAAGCCGGTGATGTAGCGCAACCCGCCCATCGATTCGCCGATGGCCCCGAAGCCCGGCCGCTCACGGTAGGGCCCGGTCTGGCCGAAACCCGACAAGCGCACCATCACCAGGCCCGGGTTGGCCGCCGACAGCGCGTCCCAGCCGAGGCCCAGCTTGTCGAGCACACCGGGCCGGAAGTTCTCGACGACGATATCGGCCTCTTCGGCCAGCCGGCGCACGATGGCGAGGCCGTCCGGGTGCTTGAGGTTGGCGGTGATCGACTTCTTGTTGCGGGCCTGCACCGACCACCACAGCGACGTGCCCTCGTGCAGCTTGCGCCACTGGCGCAGCGGGTCGCCGCCGTCGGGCGACTCAACCTTGATCACCTCGGCGCCGAACTCGGCCAGGATGCGCGTGCAGAAGGGGCCGGCGATCAGCGTGCCGAGTTCCAGAACCTTGACGCCGGCGAGGGGCTTCGATGGAGTGTTCATGCCGGGAAGACCCTTGGAGTTCAGAGGGAACGGCGCTCGACCAGTGCCTGGGCGATGGTGCCCGAATCGGTGTGCTCCAGCTCGCCGCCCACCGGGATGCCGCGGGCGATGCGGCTCACCTTGATACCGCGGCTCTTCAGCAGCTCGGAGATCATGTGGGCGGTGGCCTCGCCCTCGTTGGTGAAGTTGGTGGCGAGGATGACCTCCTGCACCACCCCGTCACAGGCCCGACCGAGGAACTTCTCGAGCCCGAGCTCCCGCGGGCCAATGCCATCGAGGGGCGACAGGCGGCCCATCAGCACGTAATAGAGGCCGTGGTAGCTGTGGGTCTGCTCGAGCATCGCCAGGTCGGAGGGCATCTCGACGACGCACAGCTGGGTGGCGTCGCGCTGGGGGCTGGCGCAGCGGGCGCAGACGCCTTCTTCACAGAAGGTGTTGCAGCGCGAGCAGTGGCGCAGCACCTCGAGGGCATGGCCAAGGGCGGTGGCCAGCCGCGCGGCGCCCCGCTGGTCCCGCTGCAGCAGATGGAAGGCCATGCGCTGAGCCGACTTGGGCCCGACGCCGGGCAGGCAGCGCAGGGCCTCGATGAGGACGTCGAGGCTGGAAGGGGTGCTCACGCGGAGATGCCGTCAGGGCTTCAAAAGGGCATCTTGAAGCCGGGGGGCAGGTTGAGGCCGGCGGTGAAGCCGGACATCTTCTCCTGGGTGGTGGTCTCGACGCGACGCACGGCATCGTTGACGGCGGCGGCGATCAGGTCTTCGAGCATTTCCTTGTCGTCCATCACCGACGGGTCGATGGCGATGCGGCGCACGTCGTACTTGCAGGTCATGGTGACCTTGACCATGCCGGCGCCGGACTGGCCTTCGACCTCGATGCCGCCGAGGCTGTCCTGCATCTTCTTCATGTTGTCCTGCATTTGCTGGGCCTGTTTCATCAGGCCGGCGATGCCGCCTTTCATCATGGTGCTGTTCTCCGGATGGGTTGGGTGAGATTCGAAGGAAGTCAGAGGGGTTTGACCGACGCCACTTCGAGCGTCGCGTCAAAGCGCGAAATGAGCTCGCGCACGAAGGGGTCCTGCTCGAGGGCGACGACCGCCGCGGCGTGGCGCTCGGTCTTCTCGGCCTGGTTGCGCTGGGCCGGCGTAACGGTGGCGATCTCGCCCACCTCGATGGCGACCCGGACCGGAGCGCCGAAATGGGCCGACAAGGCCTCCTGGAGCTTCTCGGGGCCGCTGCGGTTGATCTGCAGCAGGTGGCGCTGGTCGTTGGCGAGGCGCAGCTTGAGGAGACGGCCCTCGACCCTCACCAGCTCGCTGTGCTGGGCGAGCTGCAGGTTGAAGCCGCCGAGGCCGATCTGCTCCTGCAGGGCGTGCCAGTCGATGTCTGCGGGCAGGGGCTCGCCGGAGTCGGGCACGGCTTGCGGCGCGGGCGCCTCGGCTGCGGGCTCGGCAACGACCGGTGCGGTGGCCACCGGCTCGGGCGCGGCGGGCGGAGGAGCTTCGGGCGCGACGGGGGCCGCTGCCAGCGCGGGGGCCGGAGCCTCCACGCTCTCGTGGGCCTCCGGCGGCAGGTCTTCCCAGGGCGGCACGCTGCTGCCATAGTCGGGCTCGCTGGCCTTGGCCGGCACGGGCACGGGCGGCGGAGCAAGCACCGGCGCCGGCTCGGACGCCCGCGTCTCCGGCGGCGCCGGGCGCGGGGCCTCGGGCCGGGGCATGGGCTTCTCGACCGGGGCGACATTCACCGACCCCGCTGCGGGTGCCGGGCGGGGCGCGGCGGAAGTCGCCAGTGCCACCGGGCGGGGCGTTGCCGGCACCGCAGCCGCTGTCGGCAAGGGCCGGGCCTGGCCTTCTCCCCCTCCACCCGCCAGCACGCCGCCGAGGGCGGCCGGCTGGGTCGGGCGGAAGGCGAACAAGCGCAGCAGGGTCATCGAGAAGCCGGTGGCCTCGTCGGGCGCCAGCGGCAGCTCGTCGCGACCGTGGATGGCGATCTGGTAGGCGAGCTGCAGGAACTCGGCGTCGAAGGCCTCGACATAGGGCGCCAGCCGCGCGGCCTCGAACTCGTCGGCGATGGCGGCCGGCGCGAGCTGGGCCAGGGCAACCCGGTGCAGCAGGCTGGCAAGGGCCTGCAGCGCCGACTCGAAGGACAGGCTGCGCGCCTCCATGGCGTCGACGGCGCCCATCAGGGCCTGCACGTCGTTGGCCCGCAGGGCGTCGAGCACCGCATACAGGTGATCGTCGCCGACCGTGCCGAGCATGTCCTGGACCGCCTGCTCTTCCACCTTGCCGGCGCCGTGGGCGATGGCCTGGTCGAGCAGCGATAGCGAATCGCGCATCGAGCCGCTGGCGGCCTTGGCGATGTGGCGCAGCGCGCCCGGCTCGAAGGGCACCGCCTCGGCCTCGAGCAGCCGCGTGAGGTGGCCGACGATGTGCCCCGGCGGCATCTGCTTGAGGTTGAACTGCAGGCAGCGCGACAGCACGGTGACCGGGATCTTTTGCGGGTCGGTGGTGGCGATGATGAACTTGACGTGCTCGGGCGGCTCTTCAAGGGTCTTCAGCATGGCGTTGAAGGCGTGCCCGGTGAGCATGTGCACTTCGTCGATCATGTAGACCTTGTAGCGGCCCTGCACCGGCGCATACACCGCCTGGTCGAGCAGCGCGGCCATGTCGTCGACGCCCCGGTTGGAAGCGGCGTCCATCTCGACGTAGTCGGGGAAGCGGTCGGCGTCGATCGCCGTGCAGGCCGCGCACTGGTTGCACGGCGTCGGGGTGACGCCGGTTTCGCAGTTGAGGGCCTTGGCGAGGATGCGCGAGATGGTGGTCTTGCCGACCCCGCGGGTGCCGGTGAACAGATAGGCGTGGTGCAGGCGGCCGGTGGACAGCGCGTGGGTCAGGGCACGCACCACGTGCTCCTGGCCGACGAGGGTCTCGAAGCTGCGCGGGCGCCACTTGCGGGCAAGTACTTGATAAGCCATGGCGGGATTCTAACAGGCCGGCAGCGGCGAAGACGCGCCCGGCAAGCGGCCGCACAAAATGAAATGGGCGCCACGATGGGCGCCCATTTCTGAATGAGGGTGGCGAGCCTGACCCCCGGCACTTGCAGGGAACGGCTGTGGCTGCTGCCTTCCGGCCCTGACCAGGTTCACCGCGCTGCAATGCGGGGAGACCCGCCACGGCGCGGATTCTAACAGCTTGCCCCGCCCGGGGGTCAATCCTTTTGCGCCGCAGCAGGCACAAGGGGCAGAAGGATCTCGACGCACAGCCCGCCGCCGGCCCGGTTGCTGGCGCGGATGCGCCCGCCGTGGGCCTCCACCGCCCGCCGCGCGATGGCCAGCCCGAGCCCGAAGCCGCCGGTGGTGTGGCCGTTGCCGCCGCGATGGAATGGCTCGAAGATTGCCTCGAGGTCGGCCTCGGCGACGCCGGGCCCGCGGTCTTCCACCCGCAGCGTAAAGCCGCCCTCGCCCGCCGCGGCCTGCACCTCGACGCAGGTGCCGGCCGGCGTGAACTTCAGCGCATTGCGGATCACGTTGTCGAAGGCCCGCTGGATCTGCTCGACGCGCACCTTCGCCGGGGCCTCGCCGTGGCCGTCGAAGCGCAGGCTGCGGCCCAGGCTCTCGGCCTCGAAGCCGGCGTCGTCGGCGATCGCCGCGGCCAGGTCGACCAGATCCAGCTGCTCCTCGTGCAGGTCGCGGCTACCGGCCTCCAGGCGGGCCAGGGTGAGCAGCTGGCCGACGAGCTCGTCCACCCGGCCGGTCTCGCGCTCGATGCGCTCGATACTCGCCTCCAGGCGCGACGGGTCCTGGCGCATCAGGCCGATCGCCGCCTGCAGCCGGGCCAGGGGCGAGCGCAGCTCGTGGGAGACGTCGTGGAGCAGGCGGCGCTGGGCGCCGATCAGGTTCTGCAGCTGCTGGGCCATGCGGTCGAAATCGCCGCCCAGGTCGGCGATCTCGTCGCGCCGGCGGCCCATCAGCGGCCGGACCCGGGTTTCCAGCCTGCCCTCGGCCACCGCCCCGAAGGCCCAGCGCAGGTTGCGGATCGGCTTCGACAGGTACCACGCCAGCAGCGCGCTGAAGAAAACGCTCGCCACCAGCCCCACCGACACCGGCGCCCACAGGCCCGGGGGCTCCGGCGGGTGCCGCGGCCCGAAGCCGCGCACGTCGCGCCCCACCGCCTCGGCGGGGATGAACAGCAGATGCACCTGCCCGTCGGCCGTCGTCACCTGGCGGGCCGGCCGGCGCGGGTCGGCCGAACGGGCCCGTTGGCGGGCATCGGCGACGACGGCCGCAGGCACCTCGCGGCCGAGCAGCTCGTGACCCCCGCCATCCACCACGTAGAGCAGCAGCGGCAGGCGCTCCCGCGGCCAGTCGGCGAGCCACGCCCGCAGCGCCGGCACGCCGCCGTGGCCGAGCACCGCGGCGGCGGCCGACACCGTCATCGCCGCCCGCGGCCCGCCGGCCAGGGCCGAGTCGCGCTCGGCCTCGATGCGGCTGCGCTCGCCCTGCTGGTGCCACCACACCGCGCTGCCGACCGCTGCGCCGGCCAGGATCAGCGCCAGCCAGAAGGCGAAGAAGAACTTCCAGAACAGCCGGCCGAGCCTCATCGCGCCACCCTCCCCCGCCCCGCCCTCACTCGCGCACCATCAGATAGCCCTGCCCGCGCACCGTCTCGATCCACGAACGGCCGTCCGGGCGTGCGCCGAGCTTGTGGCGGATGCTCGACAGGTGCACGTCGATGCTGCGATCGAAGCGCGCCAGCGGCCGCCCCAGCCCCTGCTCGGAGAGCTCCGGCTTGCCGACCACCCGGCCGGCGTTGCGGGCGAGGAGCTCGAGCAGGTTGAACTCGGTGCTGGTCAGCGCCAGCGGCTGGCCCTGCCACTGGGCGCGGCGCATCTGCGGCCACATCACCAGCGCGCCGACACTCAGCGGGCCAGCCGGCGCCTCGGTGCTGGCGGATTCGCCGCTGCGGCGCAGGATCGCCCGCAGCCGGGCCACCAGCTCGCGCGGCGTGCAGGGCTTGGGCACGTAGTCGTCGGCGCCCAGCTCGAGGCCGACGATGCGGTCCACGTCGTCGCCGCGGGCGGTCAGCATCAGCACCGGCACCTGGCTGTGGGCGCGGATGCGGCGCAGGACCTCGATGCCGTTCAGCCGCGGCATCATCACGTCCAGCACGACGATCGCGTACAGCCCCGACAGCGCCGCCGCCACGCCGGCCTCGCCGTCGTGCACGGCGTCCGCCGCAAAGCCCTCGCTCTCGATGTACTCCCGCAACATCGACGCCAGCTCCACGTCGTCATCCACCAGCAAAACCCTGTTCATCCTGCACCTGCCCTTCTGGAATGCCCCGATGATACGAGCCGCCGCGCCGCCGGCCAAAGCACGCGCGGGGCTTTTACCCGCATTTACACGCCTTTACGCACCACAAGCCGTGGCTTTCCGCGGGAGCCGCAGAAGATCCAGCCGCCCCGGGGGACGGGTCGAACCGCTTTGCAACACCCCCTTAACCCCCCTTTACGTCCTGCCAACCGCCCTTAACCCACCACCGGGCGATGATTCAGCCATCGGACGAGGCCGCCCGGCCCCACTCCGAACCCCGACCAAGGAGACCAGCATGACCCAGCGCAACAGCATCCTCAGCACCCTTCTCGTCGCCGCCAGCCTTGCCCTGGCGGCCCCCGCGATGGCCCAGGGCATGGGCGGCATGCGGGGCGGCCACTGCGGCCAGCACCACCCCGGCGGCGCCATGATGCATGGTGAAATGGGCCCCTTTGGCGGCGGCATGCACCTGCCGCCCTTCATGCGGGAACTCAATCTGAGTGACGCCCAGAATGACAAGATCTTCAAGATCATGCACGATCAGGCCCCTGCACTGCGTGACAAGGCCAAGGAGGCAAGTAAGGCGAACTACGAATTGCACGGACTCATGCTCTCGGATAAATACGACGAAGCCCGTGTCCGTGCCCTGAGCGAAACCAGCGCCCAGGCAATGGCAGCCATGGCCCAGATGCGTGCAGCCAGCCTTAACCAGATCTACCAGACCCTGACCCCGGAACAGCGCAAGAAGGCCGATGAGCTCAAGAGCCGCTTTGACAACCCGACACCCCGCCGGCCCCTGCGGGCACCGGACGAGGAGCGTCCGGCTCCGCGTCGCTTCTGACGCCGGCCCCACCTGAAAGCCCCCCGCCGGAGCGGTCTTGCCGCCCTCCGGCGGGTTGGCGTCTGTGCTCACGGAACCCGGGTCTGTGTAGTGATGACAAAAACAGAACAACAATCACAACGAGAAAGACCACAATGCGAACCCTTGATACCGTCGATCGGCAAATCCTTGAAATCATGCAAAAGGACGGTCGTATCACGATGACCGACCTGGCCGCCCAGATCGGTCTCTCCGCCACCCCCTGCACCGAACGCGTCCGCCGGCTGGAACGCGACGGGATCATCTCCGGCTACCACGCCCGGGTGAACCCCCACAGCCTGGGGCAGAGCATCCTGGTCTTCATCGAGGTCCGCCTCGCCGCCAAATCGCGCGAGATCCTCGCCAAGGTGCGGGAATCCTTCGACGAGATCGCCGACATCATGGAATGCCACCTGGTGTCCGGCGATTTCGACTACCTCCTCAAGGCCCGGCTCGGCGCCATGAGCGAATACAACGAGCTGCTGTGCCGGCTGCACGCCCTGCTGCCGGCCACCGTGGATTGCCGCAGCTACGTGGTGATGGAGGAGATGAAGGAAAGCCTCTACGTCTGCCCGTAAGCCCCGGGCCTGGCCCCCGCCAAGTCGGCTGGCACGGCGGCAGGCATCGCCCCTTGAAGATCGAGCCCCATCGCGAAAGCCGCCTGGCCGGTGCGCCGGCCCGCTGGCAAGCCGCCGGCGGCAGGCGTAGATTGGCGGCATGAAGGGACAAGGTTTCCTGCGCCGCTTCGGCTACGCCCGGGCCGGCATCGTCACGGCCATCCGGCGGGAGCGCAGCATGCGAACCCACGGAGCGGCCGTCATCGCGGTCATCGTTTTCATGGGGGCCACCGGGGCGCCGGCCCTGTGGTGGGCGCTGGTCGGCCTGGCGGTGGGGCTGGTGCTGGTGGCCGAGATGGCCAACACCGCCATCGAAACCCTGGCCGACCACCTGCACCCGGGCCAGCACCCGGAGATCGGCGTGGTGAAGGACGTGGCGGCCGGCGCGGTGCTGGTCGCCAGCCTCGTGGCGGTGGTCGTCGGCCTGGCCTACCTTGCCACCCTGCTGGGCTGAAAGGCCGGCGCGCGGCTTACAGCGTCTTCAGGTATTCCACCAGCGCGTCCTTGTCGGCGGCGGGCAGGCCGGTGCCGAAGTCGTGGCCCTGGTTGCCCGAGCCGCCCTCACTCACATCCATCCGCGTGCCCACCCGGCGCGCGGCCTCGCCCTCGCTCACAAAGCCGACCCGCTGCGGGTCGAACACGTCGTAGCCACGCCAGAACAACCGCGGCCGCGCCGCCGGCGCTTCGAGCAGATCACGCAGGCTGGGCACCGAGCCGTTGTGCAGGTAGGGGCCGCGCAGCCAGATGCCCTCCAGGAAGGGGATCTTGTAGCCCGTCAGGTCTTCCTCCACCAGGCCGCGGCGCTGGATGCCCATCTCGCCGACGATGCGGTTGGCCTTGATCGCGGCGCCCTTGTTCCAGGTGTCGAGGCGGCCGCGGTCGGTACCCACCTCGGCCAGCGGGATGCGCGTGCCGGTGCGCTCGCTGGCGTGGCAAGCGGCACAGTGAGCGTCGAACACCGCCTTGCCGGCGGCAGCGCGGGGGGCGTCGATCGGGAAGGGATATTTCGGCGGCTGCAGCACTAACAGATAGTCCTGCAGCCATTTCACCTGGCCGAGAAAGTCCCGCTTGTCGGCCGGCGCCGCGCCGAGCACGCCGAGGGCCGAGTCGATCATCACCGAATGCACGTCGTGGGTGTCGCCCGCGTAGTTGGGCAGGCGGCCTTCGGCGTCGCGGTACTGGGCGAGGTTCCAGACGTCCGGGATGTCGGCCGGGCCGAACTTGTCGTCCATCGGCTCGCGCACCATGAAGTAGCGGGTCAGGTTCATGCCGTCGTCGCGGCCGCGGCCCCATTCGGCAAAATCGGGCCGGTAGAGCCAGGCAAACTGCGCCTCGCGCTCGAGCAGGCGCTTCTTGGTGATCGGGATGATCAGGTAGCGGTAGAGCAGCCGGTCCACCAGGTCGAGCGCGGTCACCCGGTTGATCTCGGCCATCAGGATGTCGGCGTTGAAGCGCGGGTCGCGGGCGCAGTCGATCAGGAGGCGAAAGAAGTTCTGGATGTTGAGGGTGTGGCCGGGCCCGCCCACCACGAACACCGGGTTGGCGTCGGGACTCGTGCGGTAGCTGGCGGTGTGGCAGGCCGCGCAGTTGTTGGCCACCCGGGGGAAGCCGATGGTCTTCTTGGTGAAGCCCACCGGCAGCTCCTGGCCCTGCTCCCAGGCCACGCCGAGGGCCGCGTAGCCGCCGGGGGCGATCTCGCCATCCTGGCGGAACTTCTCGGGAAAGACCCTCGGCAGCACGTAGAAGATCCAGTAGGGAATCCCCGCGTCGTGCTCGGCGCCGATCGAGCCGTACTTGAAGCGCATCTCCGGCGACTCGAAGACCCACGGCGGCTGGGGCTCCTCGCGAAAGCCGCGGCTCCAGCCCAGCGCGGCGGCGATCACCGCCAGCACGAGGGCGGCCAGCAGGCCGGCATGGCACAGCACACGCCGGGTGAGGATGCTGCGGATGTCGGTCGGGACGGTCATGGCGGGCCCCACTCAGAAGGTCTTCAAAAACTCCACCAGCGCGGCCTTGTCGGCCTCGGGCAGCTCGGTGCCGTAGGCGGGCCCCTCGTGGCCGGCGTTGCTGTTGCCGGGGCGGGTGGTGTCGAAACGGAAGAAATGCAGCCCGCCCGCCTCCGCCTGGTCCGCCACGAAGCCGACCCGGACGGGGTCGAACACGTCGTTGCCGCGCCAGAACACCGCCGGCCGCCGGCTGGCCGGCTCGAGCAGGTCGCGCAGGCTGGGCACCGAGCCGTTGTGCAGGTAGGGCGCGCGCAGCCAGATGCCGTCCAGCGGCATGTTGGCGTAGCCGTGGGTCTTGCGGAACTTGGTGAAGCGCCAGGGGTAGCCGGCGTACAGCGTGGCCTGGTTCACCGCCAGCGTGTAGGTGTAGGAATCGAGCCGGCGGCGGTCGGTGCCGATCTGGGCGATGGGCGTCACGCGGCCCACCTGCTCGCCGCTGAAGTCCCGCCCCGAGGCGCCGTGGCAGGCCGCGCAATACTGGCCGTAAATCGGCGCACCTCGGGCCGCCAGGGCCGCGTCCACCGGGAACATCGAGGTAAAGGCCGGCGGCACCGCGTCGAGGATCCAGTCCTCCACCCGGCGCACCCGGCGCACGTCGAGGGTGGGCGGCGTGGTGCCGGTGCCGAAGGCGGCGCTCTTGTTGCGCTCGGTCATGTCGGTGTTGTTGCCGTCCCAGTGCAGCTCCATCGCCCGCGGTTCGCGGCGCGGCCGCTGCAGCCAGATCGACGGGAAATCGGCCGGCGCGTCGAGTTCCAGGGGGTCGAGCCTGTGCATCGGGAAGTTGAAGATCACCTTGGCTGAATTAAAGGTGTCCACCCGCCCCGGCCCCCACTCCTGCTGCTCGAAGACCCACTCGAAGCGCCCCTTCAGCGCCAGCACCCGGTCGCGCATGATGGCGATCGCCACCGGGTAGACCAGCAGGCGGTCGAGCAGGTCGAGGTCGGCACCCTGGCGCTGGATCTCGGGGATCAGGTATTCCTTGGAGAACTTGGGGTCGGCGGCGCAGCGGAAGAAGAACTCCTCGAAGCCCTTCATGTTGAAGAGCGCCGCCGGCATGCCGGCCACCAGCAAGGGCGGTGCGTCCGGCGCGCTGCGCACGGTGCTGGTGTGGCACACCGCGCAGTTCACGAAGACCCGGTCGACGCCCTGGTAGCGGCGTTTCGATGTGCCCACCGGCAGATCCTTCAGGCTGCCGTCGGGGTTCTTCTCGTAGAGCATGCCGAGGGACTGGTAGCCGCGGCCCGGCAGGTAGTGGCTGCACACCTCGGGCAGCGCCCGCCAGATCCAGTACGGAAAGCCCATCTCGTGCTCGCCGCCGGTGGAGCCATACTTGAAGTGCTCCACCGGATCGGCGTAATCCACCGGCACATCGCTGCCGAAGCGCCCGACCAGCCACAGGGCCAGGCTCGCCGGGAGCAGCACGGCGAGGGCGAAGAGGTACAGGAAGCGCTTCTTCCAGCGGGATTCCGGAACCTGGGCGTGGGGGAGCATGGTCGCCTCCTTGGGTCAGCGTCGGGCCAGGCAGGGGCGCAGGGCCTCGTAGCCGCCGGCGAGCAGGGTTTCCGGGTCGGGGGCGCGGCCCGTCTCGGCGTGCAGCATGGCTGCCACGGCGGCCTCCAGGGCGGCCCGCTCGGGGCCCGCGGCCCAGCGGGCGGCGTCGCTGCCGAGGGCCGGCAGCATGGTGTCGGGCGGCATCGGGGTCTTGTCGCGGGCAGCCGCCGGCAGGCGGGCCATCGCCAGGCGGATATAGATGCGCGGTGCGCACTGGCGGATGCGCGCCTCGAGCTGGTCCGCCGGGCCGGCCAGGAAGTTGGGTGGCACGCTGTCGGCGCTCAGGTGACAGGCGGCACACCAGGTGTGGAAGCCCGCCAGCACACCACGCGTTGCGGAGCCCTGCCCGGGCCCGGGCGCGCGCTCCAGGCGGGCTTCGGGCCACGGCTGCGCTGGCAGGGGCACGGGCGGAGCGCCCAGCGCAAAGAGCAGCGCGGCAAAGATGTCGGCCCGGGGGATAGGCCGGTCGTCGAACAGGGCCCGGCCGGCGGTGTCGGCCAGCAACGTGTCCATCACCCGGGCGAGGGCTCGGCTGTCGGGGCGCAGCATCAGACGCAGCCGGCCACTGCCGGCGGCAAGGCCGCGGGCGTCCGCCTCTTCGAGCCCGTCGCCGCCCGGCAGGCGCAGGGCCTCTGCGGGCTGCCAGCGCCCCGGCGCCAGCGGGCGGAGCACAATCGCCGCCCGCGGGGCAGAAGCGGCAGCGGTGAGCCCTTCGATGCGGCCCGCCGGCTCGAAGCGCAGGCTCACGCCGCCCGCCGCGTCGAGGCCGCGGCAGCGGGACGCCCGGGAGGCGGGCAGCGGAGTGCATTCAAACAGCCATTCGGCGCGGGGCAGCCGCCGGCCCTGCCGGGCCAGGGCGGCCTCGAAGGGCTGCCATTCACCGCCGCGGGCAAAATCGGCAAGGCCGGCCACCGCCTCGGCCAGCGCTTCGGGGCTGTCGGCGCGCCAGACGGTGTCGGCCGGGCGCGGCAGGAGCGGGTCGAAACGGGCCGCCACGTGGGAGCGGGCGACCCGAGCCTCCGGCGCCTCCGGCCAGGCGTCCAGCCCCTGCAGCGGGTTGCGGTTGGGGATGTCGGAGCGCCCGACGGCCAGCCCACCCGGCCACTGGCGCGCAGCGGCGGCCCGCAGCGGCTGCGCCACCGTGGCATCGAAGGCGGCATCAAACGGCGGAGCGTGGCCGTCGGCAAGGCGCAGGCGCAGCGCGGCGGCAAAAAGGCCGGCCCGGCAGCGCAGGCCCAGCTCGCCGCCGCCACAGCCTTCGCGCCACAGCCGCTGGGTCAGCGCAAAGCGGTTGGCCCGGCGCACCCCGACGTCGATGGCGTAGGGCGTGTCGACGCCCCGCGCCACCGCAAAACCGTGAAAGCCCCGCCCTTCGGCGGCCAGCTGCGCCGCAATGGCCGGATTGGCGTTGGTCTCGTCCCACAAGGCGCGCGAGAAGATCGGTGCGCCGTTCTGGTGGCAGGCGAAGCAGACGTGACGGTTGGCGTAGAACACCTGCGGCCTCCCACCGGCCCGGTAGTCCTTGACCAGCTGGAACTCGAAGCGTCCGGCGGCTTCGTTGTAGCTGATCACCTCGAGGACGGCGGTCTTCTCCTGATAGCCGATGTAGAGCCTGTCCTTCAGCAGCAACGCGCCCGGCGCTGGCTCGGCATCGACCGCCGCCAGGTAGCGCGGAAAGCCGAAGGCCTCGGGCCCCGCGGCGGTACGCTGCAGAGAACGCCCCAGCGGAATCAGCACCCGACGCAGCGGCCCACCGGCCAGCTGGGCGTCGATGCGAGCGAGGAGCGCCTCGAAGGGGAAGGGCAGGCGATGCCCGCTGCCGCCGGCGCGGGGTTCGGCAAACAGCGCGTCGAAGAGGGAGCCGCCGGCCGGCGGCAGCGAGTCGCCGGGCCGGGCCGGGTCGATCACCCAGGCCGGCGCGTCGGCGGGCTCAGCTACCGCGGCCCGCGGCATGAGGGCTGCGCCGCCCAGCAGCAGGCCGGCAAACAGGGCGGGCGGGCGCATCGCGGGGCTCCATCTTCCCCACCTAACCGGCCGTCGCCAGCAGCTTGCGGGGCTGGGTACCGGGCCAGCAGTCCTCCTGCACCTGGCCGGTCTTCACGAAGGCCTCGCGGCCGGCGTCGTCCATGGCCTTGTTATGGAGCACGAAGTTGAGGGCGAAGACCTTGTCGAGATAGGCACGGCCCAGGTAGAGGCCCGGGCGGACCATGCGGATCTCGTCGCGCACCCGCAGCCCGCGGCGACCGGCGAGGAAGTCGGGCTCCTCCTGGTAGCCGGGGATCTCGTCGGTGAAGAAGTAATCGATGACAATGGATTCGCGCCGGGCGTCGAGCAGGCTCTGCCCGCAGTAGAGCTTGGCCGGGAAGAGCAGCCAGGTCTGCTTGCCCTCGAAGTCCATCTTGGCCGGCTCGCCCTTGACGAGGCCAGCCTGCTTGAGCACGGCCAAGTCTTCGATGCGGTTTCGCAGGATGCGCTCGTTGCGGTAGAAAACCTTGCCCCGCCACAGGCTCTCGCCCACCTCTTCGAGGGCCAGGCCCTTGAGGTGGAGCGCCAGCCCGCCAAAGCCGCCGACGATCTCGGCGGCGCGGAACTTGCCGCTGCCGCCCCGGGGCAACAGGATGCGCCCATCGAAGGCGCCGTCGGGGATCGGGCCGGCGGAGAGCCGGGCGTAGAGCTGGTCGAGCTGCTCCTGGTCGAGCCCGGCCAGCCAGTCCGGCGTGACCTTGGCCAGCTCGACGGTGGCGATGGGGAGCTGGTGGTCCACCTGGGCGAAGTCGGGCTTGGAGGCGTAAGCCTTGTCCCACGGGGCGAAGGCGATGGCAGGGGCGGCGCCCTCCGGCGTCTTGCCGGAGCAGCCGGCGAGGAGCGCGATGGCGAGGGCGGCGGCGAGGGCAGCGGGGGTTTTCATGGCGTTCTCCCTCACAGGGTGGCGAGGAAGGCGGTGACGGCCTTCTTGTCGGCGTCGGACAGATCCTCGCCAAAGCGGTGGCCCTCGTTTTCCACCAGCTGGTCGCAGCTCACGTAGTTGGCGGAGAGGAAATCGCGCCGCTCACGCAGGATGTCCACAAAGCGTTTGGGCTCCTTCAGCACCTCCTCAGTGATCGCCTGGAGGGTCGGCACCAGGGCCTTGCGGCCGGCGGCCTCGAGGCGGGCCGGGTCGTGCTTGGCCAGATAGAGGTCGGCGATCAGCTGCTTGTGGAGCAGGCCGTTGAGAAAGCCGGCGCTGGCGCCCATCGGGATCTTCACCTGGCCGAAACCGCCCAGGGGCTTCTCGACCTTGCCGTCGAGCGGGCGGATGCCCACGTCGATCAGCAGGTCGGCATTGGTGAAGGTCACCTTGCGGCCGCGGGCGGAGGGGTTGAGGAGCTCGTGCATCGAGCGCTTGTAGAGCTCGAAACGGCCATCGACGCTCGGGTCGTAGCGCAGGCAGGCGGGCTGCTCGGCCAGCAGCTTGCCGTCGGCGCCCACGTAGCGGGCGCGGTGGAAGTCGTTGTCGTGGTTGGCCGGCTTGCCGCAGATCTCGGGGCCGATGGCGTTGTTGTGCATGAAAGGCGCCGTCGCCCACACATTCACCAGCGAGATGTTGCGCAGGTAGCCGCGGCCGCCGTTCTTGAGCTCGTCCTTCTGGGGCAGATCGGCCAGGGGCGGGCGGGCACGCATGCTCTCGGAGCCGTACTCCATGTAGAGGTGCCCGGCCATGTGGTTGCTGTGCAGCGCCCGGCACGGGAAGGTGCCCACTTCGCTCACTGGGGTGGCCTCGTCGTTGCCCAGGAAGTCGGCGCGGACCTTGCGCGGATGGGCCTCGTTGGGCGCCGCAAAGTCGCGGCTGGCAAAGGGCCCGCCGGCGGCTTCGGGGATGCTCGAATGGCAGCGGGCGCAGGTTTCGCCAAACACCTTGCTGCCCCGCGCCACCGCCCCCTTGCCGAACTCCTTCTCGAGGTCGGCCACCAGCTCGGCCCGGCCGTAGGCGGCGCCTCGGCGCCCGTTGGCGCGGGCGGCGGCCAGGTCAGTCTGGTCGGATTCGGCCGAGGCGAAGAAATCCAGGATGTTCTGCAGGCGGTCTTCCACCGCCCGGAAGCTGGGGCAGTCGCGCCGGCACTGGCCGACGTTGAAGGGCGTCTGCCCGAAGCCCCGCTGCTGCGGGTCGACCTGGCGCATGTCGGTGAAGTGGTTCACCCAGCACTGCTCGGCACACGAACCGATGTTGAAATACACCCGCTGGATCGCCTCCAGCGCGCCGGTGGAATCTTCCCCGCCTTTCAATATGTGATGCACGCCGGGCAGCACCACCTTCTGCCCGCCCAGGTTAACCGGCGTGGTGTCGTCGCTGCGGGTCGAGAAGGCCCAGCACTTGCCGCTGCGCCCGGGTTCGCACCAGCATTTGCCCTCGTCCTTCTCGGCGCCGCAGTCGGCCACCTTGCGCCACTTGGCGATGGACTCACCCTTGAACACCGGCCGCTGGGCCACATTGACCAGCGCGTTGATGGTGCCCGGGTTGTTCACCTGGTCGTGGGAGATCGCCGAGGTGTCGGTGACGCCCGGCCGCGCGTGGGCGAACATCTGGTATTCCAGCGCCGACTTGCTCATGCCCGAGCCGAGCAGCTCGGACATCCGCGTGTATTGGTTGCCCACCAGGCCCTTGATGTTCTCCCACCTGGGCCGCGCCGGGTCGGCCGGCGGGTTGAGGGGATCGAAGGCGATGTGGCAGGAGCCGCAGGAGGTGCCGATCAGGAAGGGTGGCTCCACCGAGGCATCCGCCAGCTTGCTCACCCGGCTGTCGGACTCGATGCCGGTGCTGGCATCCATCCGGCGGCTGAAGCCGGACCAGTCGAGCTTGCCGCCATTGACGGCCTGCCAGCGGGCCAGGTCGAAGCGCGGGTTGGGAAACTTGCGGATACCCAGCGCGCCGGTGGAGGTGCCGAAGCGCAGGTCGCAGGCGCTGTGGCGCTGGTCCACCTTGCCGCCCTGGCTATGGGGGTCATCCGGGTCGAGGGCAGCGTCCTTGAGCCCGCAGGCCGGGTCGACGTAGCCGGGCTTGCCCACGTATTTCAGCAGCACGTCGTCGCCGGGGCACCAGTCGAAGCCGTAAGTCTCGTCGGTGGACTTTGCCGGGCAGTCGGGCTCGCCGGGCTTGCAGCAGGCCGGGTCGTTGATGATGCCCCAGGCCCAGAAGCGGTCGTCCCGCTGGTCGCTGCGCAGCACGCGGAACCAGTCGACGAGCACGCCGACACGCTGCTGGAAGGTGTAGGTGTGGAAGCGCTCGTTGCCGCCAGTGGCCTTGAACCAGATCAGCCGCCCGACGCACTCGGATTCGTTCAGGCCCTCCCGGGCGCAGGCCTCGCGATAGGGCGCGTCCTGGTCGACGCTGGCCACCTCGGGCTGCGGGGCTGCCGCCGGCGCTGCCGCGGGGGGCGGCGCATTCTGGGCATGGGCCTGCATCACGCCGTCCGGCGGCCCGCCCCGCTGCAGCACCCACCCGCCACCGAGCACGGCCACAAGCACGGCGATAGAAATGACAAATGCCGCCAGCGCGGCCGGACGGGTGCGTTTCATGGCTGCACTCCCTGGCTGAGGATTGCGCGCCCGGCACCCGCCACCACGCCGGCGGGGTCTCATGCCCCTGGCTTCATTCGTGGGTCTCTCTGTCGGGGCCGGTCATGATGGCGTTATAGCAAAGAAACCAGCGTGCGCCGGCCGTATTGCAAATGAAAACGCAAATCGCCAGCAGGCCGATGGCTCGCTTCCCGCCACGTCACCCCAAGTGCAGCCAGACTTTGTTGCCCGTATTGCAACAAAGAAAGCTTCAGAAACGGCTTTTTTTGCTCCAATCAAGGGGCTACAGTGCGCTCCATCACCCCGGCGCATCCGCCTCCAGGAGCCATCCATGAACCGCCACCCCGTCCTGTTCGTTTCCCACGGCGCCCCCGACGTGCTGCTCGACCCCGGCGCCACCGTGCGCCTGTGGCAAGACCTGGGCGCCCGCCTGCCCCGCCCGCGGGCGATCCTCGTCGTCTCGGCCCACTGGGCCGCGCGGGAACCCACCGTGAGCACCGCTGGCACGCCCGAGACCATCCACGATTTCGGTGGTTTTCCGCCGGCCCTCTACGAGATGGCCTACCCCTCCCCCGGCGCCCCGGCACTGGCCGGCAGGGTCCGCGAGCTCATCACCGGCGCAGGCCTGCCCTGCGCCGAAACCCCGGACCGCGGCCTCGACCACGGCGCGTGGATTCCCCTGAAGGCCATGTATCCGGCGGCCGACATCCCCGTCGTGCAGCTGGCCATCCAGCCCTTCGCCGGGCCGGACTGGCACCGCCGCCTCGGCACCGCGCTACGCCCGCTGCGCGACGAAGGCGTGCTGATCCTCGCCTCCGGCGCCGTCACCCACAACTTCGGCTGGCTCACCTGGGGCCGCAACGGGCAGCCTGTGCCCCAGGCCGCGGCCTTTGTCGACTGGCTCGGCGAAGCCCTGGCCCGGGACGACCGCCCGGCCCTCGTCGACTACCGCCGCCTCGCCCCCCACGGCGCCGGCGCCCACCCCACCGAGGAGCACCTGCTGCCGCTGTTCGCCGCCCTGGGTGCCGCCGAGCCCGGCGAGCAGCCCCTGCGCCTCGCCCCCGAATACACCTACAGCGGCCTCGCCATGGACGCCTACCTGTGGCAGGACGCCAGCCCCACCCTCTACGTTTCGGAGCCCGCACAACAATGAACGCACCCCACCGCTACACCGGCCCGGCCATCGCCGCCCACTGGATCGTCGCCCTGCTGATCATCGCCGCCTGGCCCCTGGGCGCTTACATGCACGAGCTGCCCCTGTCGCCCGACAAGCTCAAGCTCTACGCGTACCACAAGTGGATCGGCATCACGGTGCTGCTTCTCTTCGTGCCGCGGGTCCTGTGGCGCATCACCCACCGCCCGCCGGCCCCCGTGCCGATGCCGGCCTGGCAGCACAAGGTGGCCGAAGGCACCCACCACCTGCTCTACCTGCTGATGGTGCTGGTGCCGCTGTCGGGCTGGCTGATGAGTTCCGCCAAGGGCTTCCAGACCGTCTATCTCGGCGTGCTGCCGCTGCCCGACCTGCTCGGCAAGAGCCCGGAACTCGGCGACCTGCTGAAGGAAACCCACGAGGCCCTCAACTTCGCCCTGCTGGTGCTGGTCGGCCTGCACATGGCCGGCGCCCTCAAGCACCACCTGATCGACAAGGATTCCACCCTGCGCCGGATGCTGCCCTTCGGCCACTGAACTCAAGGGCGCGCCCGGCGCAGCGCCTCGTCGAGGGCTGCGTCGTGGCCGTAGATGTCCGGGTAGAACATCACCCGCCCGTCCGGCGCCACCCCCACAGTGCTGTAGGCGAGCACCACCCGCAGCGGCTCGCGCAGGCGCAGGGTGCTTGAAGTGCCCCGCATCATCGCCTCGCGGATGCGGATCTCGTCCCATCCGGGCACGCCCGCAAGCACGAAGCCCGCCAGCGCCACCGGCGCCTCGACGCGGATGCAGCCGTGGCTGAAGTCCCGCCGCGGGCGGGCAAACAGCCCCCGCGAGGGCGTGTGGTGCAGGTAGATGTTTTCGTCGTTGGGAAACACGAACTTGATGTCGCCCAGCGCATTCTTCGGCCCCGGCCGCTGGCGGATGCGCAGCCGACCGCGCAGCACGGCGTCCAGGTTTTCCGCCGTCAGCGTGGTCAGGGCACGGCCGTCACCATCGACGAACTCGAAGCCCTGGCGGGCGAAGTAAGCCGGGCTGCGCTGCAGCCTGGGCACCAGCTCGGCCTGGGCAATGGAAGGCGGCACGTTCCAGTAGGGGCTGAACTCGATGAAGCGCATGTCCTCGGCGAAGAGCGGCGTGCGGGTGTCGAGGGCCTTGCCGACGATCACCCGCATCTGCAGCGCCAGCGTGGCCCGGCGGCCCTCCACCGTGTAGGCCCGCAGCATGAACTCGGGCACATTCACCACGATGCTCCGCGGCGCCCGCAGACGCGGCGTCCAGCGCAGGCGCTCGAGACTCAGTTCGATCTGGTGCACCCGGCGCGCCGGTGCCACCTCCAGCTGGACGAGGGTCGCGCGGCCGATCACCCCGTCGGCGGCCAGGCCGTGGCGCGCCTGGAAAGCCCTGAGGCCCGCCACCACCTCGCCTTCATAGCGGCCCGGCAAGCGGGCCCTTGCCGGCAGGTCGCCCAGGGCCACCAGGCGCCGGGCCAGATCACCGACGCCGGCCCAGGCCTGCCCGGGCTCCAGCTTGCGCCCCGGCAGCGGCGGCAGCGGCGCCGCCCACAAGCCGCCGCGCAGGGGATCTTCGGCGATCTCCCGATACATCCCGAGGGCCCGCCGCAGGCCCGGGTAATCGGGCTGAGCCGGCGCCGCGCCATGCACCGCGTCGGCCAGCCGCCCCGCCGCCAAGGCCGCACGCAGCAGCCCGGCCGGGTCGAAGCCCTCGTCGCGCTCCAACTGCTGGCCGGCCTGGGTCGACATCTGATCGATGCGGCCGCCATGCAGGTCGGCCAGGTAGCGCCGCATGGCCCGGGTAAGGGCCGCGTCGAGGGCACGCAGCCCGACCGCGTCGAAGGCCTCGGCGCCGGCCAATTGCCGCGCGAGCCCATCGGCATCGTAGTCGGCGGGCGCCAGCCCGTCGGCCTCGGCCGCCAGCAGGAAACCCAGCGCCTGGTAGGCCGCCTCGCTCGGGCGCCCGTCGGCAAACCAGGTGGGCCCTTCGTCCTGGGCCGCAGCCCAGGCCGCGAACATGCAGCACAGGCCGCCCACCGCCAGGCGGCAGACGCTGCGCAGGTGGCGCAGCCATCCCAAAACGCTCGGATCACAACGGGCCATCAGCCAATCCCCGCCCCTGCCCTGCCTTTTTTCTCACCACTATCACACGACATTGGCAATAGATATTTCTGATAGTTGTGTCTTTATCCGAAAAAACACCTGCCAACCCCTGTCGTGATTTTTTACACCCGATGGTCTGCAAGGACACCATGCCTCGGGTTCCTATCGGTTTTTCCGAATGGCATCAAAATTGCTATCCAAGCTCTTCGACAGTGATGCCGAGCCCGCGTCACGAGCCTAACCGATCCGAAGAGGTGCCCTCATGAGCTACGTTTATGGTGAAGAACGCGTTAACGCCTACACCGTCGATTACCAGTATGCGCCGAGCGTCTCACCTCTCGCAGGTGGCGGCTACGTGGTGGTGTGGACCTCCCGAGAGCAGGACGGCAGCAACGACGGCATCTACGCCCAGCGCTTCACTGCCTCGGGGCTCCCGACCGGGCCGGAGTTCCGCCTCAACACCACCACCGCCAATAACCAGCTCGAACCCAAGGTGAGCGGCCTCTCCGACGGCAGCTTCGCGGTGGTGTGGACCGACCGCAGTGGCGCCGACGGCAGCAGCTACGGCGTTTACATGCAGCGCGTCAGCGCAGCGGGGCAGTTGCTGGGCGGCGAGCAGAAGGTCAACACTTTCACGACCAACGACCAGGGCCAGCCGAGCATCGCCGCCTACACCGGCGGCTACGTCGTCACCTGGTATTCCAACGGCCAGGATGGCAGCGGCTACGGGGTGTACGCCCAGCGCTTCGACAACGCCGGCACCCCGGTGCCGACGGGCGGCAGCAACGAATTCCGCGTCAACACCGTCACCAGCAGCAACCAGTACGAGCCCGACGTGGCGGCCTTCGCCGACGGCCGCTTCGTCGTCGTGTGGCGCTCCGAGGGCCAGGACGGCAGCGGCGCCGGCGTGTATGCCCAGCGCTACAACGCCGACGGCAGCACGGCCGGCGGCGAGTTCCGGGTCAATTCGACCACCTCGAGCGGCCAGTACGAAGCCCGGGTGGCGGCCCTCGACGGCGGCGGCTTCGTCGTCGTGTGGCGCTCCGACAGCCAGGACGGCAGCGGTGCGGGCGTTTACGGGCAGCGCTACGACGCCGCCGGCGCCGCGGCGGGGGGCGAGTTCCGGGTCAACGAGAGCACCGCAGGCAACCAGTACCAGCCCGACGTAGCGGCCCTCGCGGGCGGCGGCTTCGCGGTCACCTGGTACAACGACAACTACGACACCTCCGGCAGCGGCTCCTACCAGGACGTCTACGTGCGCGAATACGCCGGCGACGGCACCGCGCTCACCGGGCAGCTCAAGGCCAACACCCCGACCGCCAGCCAGAGCACCCAGTCCGAGCCGGCCGTCGCCAGCCTGGGCAGCGGCAACTACGTGGTGGTGTGGCGCTCCGACGGCCAGGACGGCAGCCAGAGCGGCGTTTACCAGCAGCTCTTCGGCGACGCCGCCGAGCTGCCCCGCCAGGCCAGCCCCAGCCTGGGCGACTTCGCCGGCACCCTCGCCTTCGGCGAAAACCTGGTCAATGCCACACCGCAGATCATCGACCCGGCGGTGAGCCTCCTCGACCTCGACTCCGCCAACCTCGACGGCGGCCGTGTCGAAATTTTTTACACGCAATTCGGCAGCGCCGAAGACCAGCTCGGCGTGCGCAACCAGGGCACCGGCGTGGCGCAGATCGGCGTGTCGGGCAGCACCGTCAGCTACAACGACGGCAGCGGCGCGGTGGCCATCGGCACCCTCAGCGGCGGCACCAATGGCAACATGCTCACGGTCAGCCTCAACGCCAACGCCTCTGTCGATGCGGTCGAGGCCCTGATCCAGAACCTCACCTACGCCAACAGCTCCAACAGTCCGCAGGCCAGCCGCACGGTCACCCTGCGCGTCTACGACGGTGACGGCGGCACCAGCAACGCCGGGTCGGTGCAGCTCAACGTAGTGCGCGAGATCGACGGCACCCCGCTCGCCCACGGCGAAGAGCGGCTCAACACCTACACCCCGAGCACCCAAGAATGGCCCTCGGCGGCCACCCTGGCCGACGGCAGCTACGTCGTGGCCTGGGTTTCCAGCGGCCAGGACGGTAGCGGCGACGGCGTCTATGCCCAGCGCTTCGCCAGCAACGGCGAAGCACTGGGCCCCGAATTCAGCATCAATACCCTCGCCGGTGGCAATCAGTACTGGCCGCAGATCGCTGCCCTCTCCGACGGCGGCTTCGTCATCACCTGGCAGGACGACGCCGGCAACGACGGCAGCGGCTGGGGCGTCTTCGGCCGCCGCTTCGATGGCGCCGGGCTGCCCCGGGACGCCAGCCAGTTCCTCGTCACAACCACCACCGCCAGCACCCAGTACCACGACGGTGTCGCCGCCTACGCTGGTGGCTTTGCTGCCGTGTGGTCCACGGGCAACGACATCTACCTGCAGCGCTTCACCAACGACGGTGTAAAGGCCGGTAGCGAAACCCTGGTCAGCACCGTCCCCGGCGGCGGCACCGCCCAGGGCGGCAACCAGTACGTGCCCGACGTCGCGGCCTGGGCCAACGGCAACCTGGTCATCGTCTGGCAGGACAGCGGCGCCAACGACGGCAACGGCTACGGTGTCTATGGCCGGCTGTACAACGCCACCAGCGGCACCTTCGGCAGCACTTTCCTGGTGAACACCACCACCGTCGGCAACCAGTCCTACGCCGCCCATGGTGACTACGCCGCCAACGTGACAGTGCTCGCCAACGGCGACTTCGTGGTGGTGTGGCCCTCCGACAACAACGACGCCTCCGGCTGGTCTGTCGTCGGCCAGCGCTTCAACGCGGCGGGCGTCAAGCTGGGCGGCGAGTTCGTGGTGAACGAGACCACCGCCGGCAGCCAGTACATCTCCGAGGTAACCGCCCTCTCCACCGGTGGTTTCGTCGTCAGCTTCTACAACGACAACTACGACATCAGCGGCGCTGGCACCACCGCCGACGTCTATATCCGCGAATACGACGCCAGCGGCACCCCCATCGACGGCCAGCGCAAGCTCGAATCCCCCGACAACGGCACCGCCTACCAGCCCGCCATCGCCGACCTGGGCGGCGGCAATTTCGCGGTCGTCTACAGCAGCTACGCCACCAGCGCCAACGGCGGCAACAACACCCACGAGATCCGCCAGCAGCTCTTCGGCGACAGCACCGCCCTGGCCCGCTCCGCCAGCCCGCAGCTGGGCGACTTCAGCGGCACCGTCACCTTTGCCGAGAACGACGTGAACGCCGGCCTGCAGGCCATCGACACCGCCGTCGGCCTCACCGACCCGGATTCCGGCAACTTCAACGGCGGGCGACTCGACCTCTACTACGTGCAGGGCGCCAGCGCCGAAGACCAGCTCGGCGTCATCCACGAGGGCAACGGCCCCGGCCAGATCGGCGTCTCGGGCAGCACCCTCAGCTACGGCGGGGCCGCCATCGGCACCGTGAGCGGTGGCGCCGACGGCGGCAACCTGCGCATCGACTTCACCAGCACCGCTGCCACCGTCGAGGCGGTCGAGGCCCTCATCCAGCACCTCGGCTACCGCAACGCCGACTCCAGCCCCACCGCCAGCCGAACCCTCGCCCTGCGCGTTTCCGACGGCGACGGCGGCACCAGCGACCCCAGCACGATCACCCTCAACGTCACCCAGAGCCTCGACGGCACTCCGCTCGTGCATGGCGAGGAGCAGGTCAATACCTACACCCCCGGCGCCCATAACTGGCCCGCCGCGGCCACCCTCGCCGACGGCAGCTACGTGGTCGCGTGGCAGTCCAACAGCGGCCAGGACGGTGACGGCTGGGGCATCTACGCCCAGCGCTTCGCCAACAACGGCGAGGCCATCGGGCCCGAGATGCGCGTCAACAGCCTCGTCGGCGGCAGCCAGAGCTGGGCCCAGGTGGCTGCCCTGTCCACCGGTGGCTACGTCATCACCTGGCAGGACGACGGCGCCAACGACGGCAGCGGCTACGGCGTATTTGGCCAGCGCTTCGATGCCGGCGGCAGCGCCCTCGGCGGCCAGTTCCTGATCAACACCACCACCAGCAGCACCCAGTACCACAACAACGTCGCCGCCTACCCCGGCGGTTTTGCCGCCGTGTGGAGCACCGGCAACGACATCTACCTGCAGCGCTTCACCAACGACGGCGCCAGGCTGGGGGCCGAGACCCTGGTCAGTACCGTGCCCGGCGGCGCCGGCGCCCAGAGCAGCAACCAGTATCTGCCCGACGTCGCCGCCTGGGGCAACGGCAACTTCATCGTCGTGTGGGCCGACGGCGGCAGCAACGACGGCAGCAGCTACGGTGTCTTCGGTCGCCTCTACGATGCCAGCACCGGCAGCTTCGGCAGCAGCTTCCTGGTCAACACCACCACCGCCAACCAGCAGACCAATCACGCCGACTACGACTTCGCCCCCAACGTGGCGGTGCTCGCCAATGGCAACTTCGTCGTGGTGTGGCCCTCCGTGTCCAACGACAGCAGCGGCTGGTCGGTCGTCGGCCAGCGCTTCGACGCCGCCGGCAACAAGCTGGGCGGCGAGTTCGTAGTGAACGAGACCACCGCCGGCAGCCAGTACATGCCCGAAGTCACCGCCCTCTCCACCGGTGGCTTCGTCGTCAGCTTCTACAACGACAACTACGACATCAGTGGCGGCGGCACCACCGCCGACGTCTATATCCGCGAATACGATGCCAGCGGCAATCCCATCGACGGCCAGCGCAAGCTCGAGTCCCCCGACAATGGCACCGCCTACGAGCCCGCCATCGCCGACCTGGGCGGCGGTAACTTCGCGGTTGTGTACAGCAGCTACGCCACCAGCGCCAACGGCGGCAACAACACCCACGAGATCCGCCAGCAGCTCTTCGGCGACAGCACCGCCCTGGCCCGCTCTGCCAGCCCGCTGCTGGGCGACTTCACCGGCACCGTCACCTTCGTCGAGAACGACGTGAACGCCGGCCTGCAGGCCATCGACACCGCCGTCGGCCTCACCGACCCGGATTCCGGCAACTTCCAGGGCGGGCGGCTCGACCTCTACTACGTGCTGGGCGGCAGTGCCGAAGACCAGCTCGGCGTGATCCACGAGGGCAACGGCCCCGGCCAGATCGGCGTCTCGGGCAGCACCCTCAGCTACGGCGGGGCCGCCATCGGCACCGTGAGCGGCGGCGCCGACGGCGGCAACCTGCGCATCGACTTCACCAGCACCGCTGCCACCATCGAGGCGGTCGAGGCCCTCATCCAGCACCTCGGCTACCGCAACGCCGACTCCAGCCCCACCGCCAGCCGAACCCTCGCCCTGCGCGTCTCCGACGGCGACGGCGGCACCAGCGACCCCAGCACGATCACCCTCAACGTCACCCAGAGCCTCGACGGCACCCCGCTCGTGCATGGCGAGGAGCAGGTCAACACCTTTACCTTCGACTACCAGTGGTCGCCCGCCGTGGCCGCGCTCAGTGGTGGCGGTTATGTGACGACCTGGATCTCCCGCAGCCAGGACGGCGCCGCCAATGAAGATGGCGTCTTCGCCCAGCGCTTCCTCGATAACGGCGTGGCCGTCGGCCCCGAATTCCGGGTGAACACCAGCACCGCCGGCAACCAGCGCGAGGTCAAGGCCGCCGGCCTCGCCGACGGCAGCTTCGTGATCACCTGGACCGACCAGAGCAGCAACGCCGACGGCAGCAGCTACGGCGTCTATGCCCGCCGCTTCGACGCCAGCGGCGCTGCCTCGGGCGTGCAATTCCTGGTCAATAGCGCGTCCACCAGCAGCACCCAGGAGCAACCCGCCATCGGCGCCTTTGCCGGCGGTGGCTATGTCATCACCTGGCAATCGAGCGCCACCCTCGCCAATGGCGGCGATGGCAGCGGCAACGGCGTCTTTGCCCAGCGCTTCGGCACCGATGGCACGCCGATCGGCGCCTTCTTCCGTGTCAACACCACGACCAGCGGCAGCCAGTACGAGAGCGACGTGGCCACCCACGCCGACGGCAGCTTCGTCGTCAGCTGGCGCTCCGACGGCCAGGACGGCAGCGGCGCCGGCGTTTACTTCCAGCGCTTCGACGCCAGTGCCAACAAGCTCGGCCCCGAAACCCTGGCCAACACCCTCACCGCCAGCAACCAGTACGAGGCCAAGGTCGCCAGCCTCGCCGGCGGCGGCTTCGTCATCGTGTGGCGCGACGACAGCGGCGCAGACGGCTCCGGCAACGCCGTCTTCGGCCAGCGCTTCGACGCGGCCGGCAACAAACTGGGCACCCAGTTCCTGGTCAATGAGACCACCAACGGCAGCCAGTACCAGCCCGACGTGGTGGGCCTCGACAACGGGGGCTTCGTCGTCACCTTCTACAACGACAACTACGACATCGGCGGCAGCGGCACCAGCGCCGACGTGTACATCCGCGAATACGACGCCGGCGGCGTCGCCATCGACGGCCAGCGCAAGGTCAACAGCTTCCCGAGCAGCACCCAGTCCGAGCCCGCCATTGCCCACCTGGGCAGCGACAACTTCGTCGTCACCTGGCGCTCCGACACCCAGGACGGCAGCAACTCCGGCATCTACCAGCAGCTCTTCGGCGAGGCCGCCGAGCTCGCCCGCGGCTCGGCCGGCCCGGTGCTGGACGACGTCCGCACCCAGCGCATCCTGGTCAGCGACGCCGCCTCGTCCTTCTACGCCGGCAACCCGCAGCTCATCGACGGCGACGTGGACGTGCAGGACGCCGACTCCGCCAACTTCGACGGCGGCAGCCTCATCGTCACGCTACTCAACGGCGCCACCGCGAGCGAAGCCCTGGGCATCCGCAACCAGGGCACCGGCGCCTTCCAGATCGGCGTGTCGGGCAGCGACGTCAGCTTCGGCGGCACCGTGATCGGCAGCTTCACCGGCGGCGGCGCCGGCAACGGCCTGCTCACCGTCACCTTCAACGCCAGCGCCACCCCGCTGGCGCTGCGCGCCCTGGCCCAGAACATCACCTACCAGAACACCACGCCGCCCTCCGGCACCACCGACCGCTACGTGGGCTTCCGCCTCACCGACGGCGACGGCGGCACCAGCAACGCGGCAACGGTGGAAGTCCAGATCCAGCCCACCCTGGCGCCCGCCGCGGTGGTGGTGGACGACCTCGAAACCAGCGTCACCCTCAGCGAAGCCCAGGCCCAGGCCGGCGGCTTCGTGCTCGACGGCGCGGTGCAGGTTAACTACAACGGTGCCGGCAACTTCAACACCGGCACCCTCACGGTCTCCTACCTCAGCAGCACCAGCCGTGTGGACGACCAGCTCGCCATCCGCAACCAGGGCAGCGGCGCCAACGAGGTGGGCATCTCCGGCACCGCGGTGAGCTTTGAAGGCACCCAGATCGGCACCCTCAGCGGCACGCTGAACGGCGTCAATGGCAACAATCTGCAGATCACCTGGAACGCCAGCGCCACCGACCAGGGCATCGAGCGGGTCATCGAAAACCTCACCTACAGCACCACCTCGGACGGGCCCAATGCCAGCCGCAACATCCGCTTCGTGCTGACCGACAGCACCGGCGCCGCGAGCACCGCCCGCGACATGCAGATCAACGTCACGCCCCAGGTCGACGGCGCCAGCCCGATCTTCGGCGAGCAGCAGGTCAACACCTACGAAGCCAACGAGCAGCACGTGCCCGTCACCATCGGCCTGCAGGGGCCCAACAGTGGCCAGTACGTCGTCGTC
>JAEUNU010000225.1 GCA_016789125.1 Zoogloea sp.
CGCATGGACGATCAGGCGGTTGGCCGTGATCTTGTGCTGTTTGTTGTTGACCGGCGCGCGGGTGCTCCGGTCGGCGGTGCTCTGGGGCTCGGGTTCCGGGGCCGGGACGCAGGCGGGGGTGGGGTCGGTCGAGAAGCTGAAGGCGTCGGCGAAGAAGGCGTCGGCCGGCAGCCGGCAGTGAGCGGTAAGGTCGGCGCGGGCGGCGTCGATCATGGCCGGCGAGCCGCAGGCGTAGACTTCGTGGCCGGAGAGGTCGGGCAGGTCGGCCATCAGCGCCGCGTGGGCGAGGCCGCGGCGGCCCGCCCAGGCGTCGGCGGCGGGGGCGTCGGAGAGCACCGGCACGAAGCGGAAGCCAGGCAGGCGTGCCTCCCAGCTGCGGGCCACGTCTAGCTGATAGAGCCCGGCGAGGTCACGGCTGCCCCAGTAGAGCGTCATCGGGCGGGTCTGCCCGGTGGCGATGGCGTTCTCGACGATGCTCTTGATCGGCGCAAAGCCGGTGCCGCCCGCCAGCAGGATGGCCGGCTTGGGGGAATCGTGCAGCCGGAAGCCGCCCAGCGGGCCTTCGAAGCGAAGGATGTCTTTTTCCTTGAGCTTCTCGAAGACGTGGGTGGTGAAGTGGCCGCCGGGCACGTGGCGGATGTGCAGCTCGAGGTGGTCGGTGTGGGTCGGGGCGTTGGCGATCGAGAAGCTGCGCCGCCTGCCATCGGCCAGCAGGATGTCGATGTACTGGCCGGCGATGAACTGGAACTTCTCGCTGGCCGGCAGCTTGAGCTCGAGGACGATCACGTCGGCCGCCGCGAGGCTGCGCTTCTGGACCCGGCAGGGCAGCTTCTTGACCGGGATGTCGCCGGCGCGGCTGACCTGGCGCACCTCGACGACGAGGTCGGAGCGCGGGTGGGCGCAGCACAGCAGCGCCATGCCGGCGTCGCGTTCGGCGGCGGTGAGGGTGGATTCGGAGTAACGCCCGTGCTCGACCTCGCCCGCCAGCACCTTGCTCTTGCACACGCCGCAGGCGCCGTCACGGCAGCTGTAGGGGATCAGCAGGCCGCCGGCCAGGGCGGCTTCGAGGATGGTTTCGTCGGAGGTGGCAGAAAAGCCGAGCCCGCTCGGCTGGAGGGTGACCTGGAACGACATGATGGGTGGCCGTGAGATAATCGCTAAATGAAACGTCGAAAAATGAAGCAGGTGCTCATTGTTGGCAGCGGCGATGTGGCCCGCCGGATCATTCCGTGGCTGGCCCGCCGCTTCCGGGTCTGCGCCGTGGTCCGCCGGCCGGAAGAACGCGCTGCGCTGCGGGCCCTGGGGGCGACGCCCCTTGTGGCAGACCTCGACCAACCCGATTCGCTGCTGCGGCTTTCCGGCATTGCCGACTACGTGCTGCACTGCGCGCCGCCCCCCGCAACAGGGCAGGGCGACCCCCGCACGGCCCGACTTCTGGCCGCTTTGATGCGTCGCGGGAGTCTACCACGACGGCTAATCTATATAAGTACCACCGGCGTCTATGGCGACTGTGGCGGTGTCTGGCTGGACGAAACCCGCAGCCCTCGTCCGACCTCGGCGCGGGGCGCCCGCCGCGTGGTGGCCGAGCAGCAGCTCCGGCGCTTCGGCCAGCGCACGGGCTGCCGGGTGAGCCTGTTGCGGGCGCCGGGCATCTACGACACCGCCGAACGCCTTCCGCTGGCCCGCCTGCACAAGGGCGAGCCGGTGCTGCGGGTGGATGACGACGTGTTCACCAACCACATCCACGCCGACGACCTGGCCCGGCTGCTGGTGATCGGCCTTTTTCGCGGCCGGCCCGGGCGGGCCTACAACGCCTGCGACGACAGCCAGCTCCGGATGGGCGACTATTTCGATCTGGTCGCCGACGCCTGCGGGTTGCCGCGCCCGCCCCGCCTGTCGCGGGCCGAGCTCGCGCAGCAGGTGTCGCCGATGACGCTCTCGTTCATGTCGGAATCGCGGCGCATCGGCAATGCGCGCATCAAGAACGAATTGCGTGCCCGTCTGCTCTACCCGACGGTCGCCGACGCGCTCCGCGCGCGGGGCGGAGCCGTTTACCGAACCTTCCCCTGAGAGCTTTCCCCATGGATTATCTGAGCATCAAGTCCCTGCACATCATCCTCGTCACCAGCTGGTTCGCCGGCCTGTTCTACCTGCCGCGGCTCTTCGTCAACCACGCGATGGTGAGCGACAAGGCCACGCTGGAGCGCCTCGCGCTAATGGAGCACAAGCTCTATCGCTTCATGACCCCGCTGGGCATCCTGGCGGTGGGGCTGGGCATGTGGCTGTGGTTCGGTTTTGGCATCTCCGGTGGCTGGCTGCACCTCAAGACCGCGCTGGTGACTTTCCTCATCGTCTATCACCTTTACTGTGGCCGCCTGATGCGAGCCTTCGCCGAAGGGCGCAACACCCGCAGCCACGTGTGGTTCCGCTACTTCAATGAAATCCCGGTGCTGGTGCTGTTTGCCTGCGTTTTCCTGGTCGTGCTGAAGCCCTTCTGACCTTTCTACTGGATTCTCGTCTTGAACTTCTTTGCCCCTTGCCCCCGCGGCCTCGAGCCGCTCCTCGCCGACGAGCTCGCCGCCCTGGGCGCCACAGATCCGAAAGCCGTGCCCGGCGGCGTGCAGTTCTCCGGCGACTGGGCGCTGTGCTACCGCGCCAATCTCGAGAGCCGGATCGCCACCCGCGTGCTGTGGCAGATCACGATGGGCCGCTACCGCAGCGAAGAGGACGTGTACCGGATCGCCTATGCGCCCACCTGGGCCCGCTGGTTCACGCCCGAGCAGACGATCCGCGTCTTCGTCACCGCCCACAAGTCGCCCCTGCGCAGCCTGGAGTTCGTCACGCTGAAGATCAAGGACGCCGTCTGCGACCACTTCCGCACCGTGGCGGGCAAGCGGCCGAGCGTCGACACCCAGGCGCCGGACATGCGCGTCCATGCGTTCTTGTCGGCCGACACCGTCACGCTTTATCTGGATACCTCGGGTGATCCGCTCTACAAGCGCGGCTTCAAGCAGGCCGCGGTCGAGGCGCCGCTCAAGGAGAACCTGGCCGCCGGCATCCTCAAGCTCACCGGCTGGAAGCCGGGCGAGGAGGCCCTGTGCGACCCGATGTGTGGTAGCGGCACCTTCCTGATCGAGGCGGCCCAAATGGCCCTCGACGTGGCGCCGGGCCTGGGCCGGCATTTTGCGTTCGAGCGCTTCAAGCACTACGAGCGCGACACCTGGCTGCCCATCCGCCAGGCCGCCGAGGCGCGCCGCCAGCCGCCGCGCAAGCTGGCGATCTACGGCTCGGACATCCTCGAATCGCAGCAGCGCAAGGCTTTTGTAAACCTGCGCAGCGCCGGCCTGGAAGGGTGTGTGGAGGTTACGCGCGCCGATCTGCTGGAGCTGAATGCCCCTGCTCCCGCCGGCGTGCTGGTCGCCAACCCGCCCTACGGCGTGCGCCTGTCGGATACCACGGAGCTGGAGGCTTTCTACCCGAAGCTGGGCGACGCGCTCAAGGCCCACTGGGCCGGCTGGCGCTGCTACTTCTTCACCGGCGACCCGGCCCTGCCGAAGGGCGTCCGCCTCAAGGCCAGCAAGCGCACGCCGCTGTTCAACGGTGCGATCGAATGCCGGCTGTTTGAATACCAGATGATTGCCGGCTCGGCCAGGAAGCCGAAACCGGCCGACACTGCCGCGGGCCAGGATCAACGCCCCACGGACTGAAGGGGCGCAGAAAGCGTAGCGAGCGCTTCGAGGCCGTGACGAGAAGCACAGCCGTACATGCGTACGGCGAGCATCGCAGTCGCAGGATCGGAGCGCGCAGTAGCTTTATGCGCCCCTTCAGACGATGTCGAGGTTCTGGATGCCGGACAGCATGTCGCCCCGGTCGCCGCGGCGGCTCTTGAGCTTGATCTGCAGGCGCAGGTCGTTCATGGAGTCGGCGTTGCGCAGGGCGTCTTCGTAGGTGATGAGGTTGCGCTCGTAGAGGTCGAAGAGGCTCTGGTCGAAGGTCTGCATGCCCAGCTCGCTGGAGCGCTTCATGACGTCCTTGATGCCCGGGACTTCACCCTTGAAGATGAGGTCGGAGATCAGCGGCGAGTTGAGCATGACCTCGACAGCCGGCACGCGGCCCTTGCGGTCGCACATGGGCAGCAGGCGCTGCGAGATGAGGGCGCGCAGGTTGAGGGAGAGGTCCATCAGGAGCTGCTGGCGGCGCTCTTCGGGGAAGAAGTTGATGATCCGGTCGATGGCCTGGTTGGCGCTGTTGGCGTGCAGGGTGGCCAGGCACAGGTGGCCGGTTTCGGCGAAGGCGATGGCGTAGTCCATGGTTTCGCGGTCGCGGATTTCGCCCATCAGGATCACGTCGGGGGCCTGGCGCAGGGTGTTCTTGAGGGCCGGCTCCCAGGACTCGGTGTCGATGCCCACCTCGCGCTGGGTCACGATGCAGTTCTTGTGGGCGTGCACGAACTCGATCGGGTCTTCGATGGTGATGATGTGGCCGAAGCTCTTTTCGTTGCGGTAGTCCACCATTGCCGCCAGCGAGGTGGTCTTGCCGGTGCCGGTGCCGCCCACGAAGATCACCAGGCCGCGCTTCGACATGGCGATTTCCTTGAGCACCGGCGGCAGGCCGAGCTCGTCGAAGTTGGGGATGCGCTGGGGAATGGTCCGCAGCACCAGGCCTACCTGGCCCTGCTGGATGAAGGCGTTGGCCCGGAAGCGCCCGATGCCCGCCGGTGAGATCGCGAAGTTGCACTCCTTGGTGGCTTCGAACTCCTGGGCCTGACGGTCGCTCATGATGACCCGCGCCAGCTCGGCGGTGTGGGTGTGGGTGAGCTGCTGGTTCGACTGGGGCACGATCTTGCCGTCGATCTTGATGGCCGGCGGAAAGTTGGCGGTGATGAAGAGGTCGGACCCGTTCTTCTGAAGCATCAGCTTCAGCAGGTCGTTCATGAACTTGAGTGCCTGGTCGCGTTCCATGGTGTGTTCCTGTTGCCGGGCGGGCCGGCGGCTAGCGGTGATTGTCCGGGATCGCGCGGCGATCAGGCCGTGAAGTTGTCCTTGTTGGCGGCGCGAATGCGGGCCTCTGCGCCCGATACGATGTTGCGCCGCACCAGGTCGGCCAGGCATTGGTCGAGGGTCTGCATGCCCACGCCCTGTCCGGTCTGGATGGCCGAGTACATCTGGGCGACCTTGTTCTCGCGGATGAGGTTACGGAT
>JAEUNU010000291.1 GCA_016789125.1 Zoogloea sp.
CAGCGCATCATCGATTACATCGTCACCGAGTTCAAGAAAGAGCAAGGCGTCGACCTCAAGAACGACGTGCTGGCCCTGCAGCGCCTCAAGGAAGCCGCCGAAAAGGCCAAGATCGAGCTGTCCTCCGGCCAGCAGACCGAGATCAACCTGCCCTACATCACCGCCGACGCCACCGGTCCGAAGCACCTGGCGCTCAAGATCACCCGCGCCAAGTTCGAGTCGCTGGTCGAAGATCTGGTCGATCGCACCATCGAGCCCTGCCGCGTGGCCCTCAAGGACGCCGGCGTCAAGGTGTCCGACATCGACGACGTGATCCTCGTCGGCGGCCAGACCCGCATGCCGAAGGTCATCGAGAAGGTCAAGGAGTTCTTCGGCAAGGACCCGCGCCGTGACGTGAACCCCGACGAAGCTGTCGCCGTAGGCGCCTCCATCCAGGGCGGCGTGCTGCAGGGCGAAGTCAAGGACGTGCTGCTCCTCGACGTCTGCCCGCTGTCGCTGGGCATCGAGACCCTGGGCGGCGTGATGACCAAGCTCATGCAAAAGAACCCCACGATCCCGACCAAGGCGTCGCAGGTGTTCTCCACCGCCGACGACAACCAGAACGCGGTCACCATCCACGTGCTGCAGGGCGAGCGCGAGATGGCCTCCGGCAACAAGAGCCTCGGCCAGTTCAACCTGTCCGACATCCCGCCGGCGCCGCGCGGCATGCCGCAGATCGAGGTCACCTTCGACATCGACGCCAACGGCATCCTGCACGTCTCTGCCAAGGACAAGGCCACCGGCAAGGAAAACAAGATCACCATCAAGGCCAACTCCGGCCTGTCGGACGACGAGATCCAGCGCATGGTGCGCGACGCCGAGGCCCACGCCGAGGAAGACAAGAAGGCCCACGAACTGGTCGACGCCCGCAACCAGCTCGACACCCTGGTGCACTCGGTCAAGAAGGCCCTGGCCGAACACGGTGACAAGATCGGCGACGACAAGGCCAAGATCGAAGCCGCCATCGCCGAAGCCGAAGAAGCCATCAAGTCCGGCGACAAGGCCGCCATCGACGCCAAGAGCGAAGCCCTGGGCACCGTCAGCCAGAAGCTCGGCGAGCACATCTACGCCCAGGCCCAGGCCGAGGCGGGTGCCGCCGGCGGTGCTGGCGCGGGTGCAGGTGCTTCTGCCGGTGGCAGCAAGGCCAACGATCCGGACGTGGTCGACGCCGAGTTCACCGAAGTGAAGGACAAGAAGTAAGCAACCCAGCCTGTCCGGCCTGAGGGCCCCCGACAGACCCGGCCGAGCCATGCCGGCGCCTCGTGCGCCGCTCGGCTCGGCCTTTACACAAGAAAGCCAGAGCACCCAAACATGGCGAAACGGGATCTATACGAAGTCCTCGGCGTCAATCGCGACGCCTCCGAGGACGAAATGAAAAAGGCCTACCGCAAGCTGGCCATGAAGTACCACCCGGACCGCAATCCGGACAACAAGGAAGCCGAGGAGAAGTTCAAGGAGGCCAAGGAAGCCTACGAGATCCTCACCGACGCCAACAAGCGCGCTGCATACGACCGCTACGGCCACGAAGGCGTCAACCCGCAGATGGGCGGTGGTGGCGGCCAGGGCTTCGACGGCTTCGCTGACGCCTTCGGTGACATCTTCGGCGACATCTTTGGCGGTGGCGGCGGTGGGCGTGGGCGATCCAACGTCTACCGCGGCGCCGACCTGCGCTACAACCTCGAGATCAGCCTCGAGGAAGCCGCCCGCGGCGCCGAAAAAACCATCCGCATCCCCGCCCAGGAAGAATGCGGCGCCTGCCACGGCAGCGGTGCCAAGCCCGGCACCCAGCCCAAGACCTGCCCCACCTGTGGTGGCGCGGGCCAGGTTCGCATCCAGCAGGGTTTCTTCTCGATCCAGCAGACCTGCCCCAAGTGCCACGGCAGCGGTCGCATCATCACCGAGCCCTGCACCACCTGCGGCGGCGCCGGCCGCGTCAAGCGCCAGAAGACCCTCGAGGTGAAGATCCCCGCCGGCATCGACGACGGCATGCGCCTGCGCCACGGCGGTCACGGCGAGCCGGGCGTCAATGGCGGGCCGGCCGGCGACCTCTACGTGGAAATCCGCATCAAGCAGCACCCGGTCTTCCAGCGCGACGGCGACGACCTGCACTGCGAGATGCCGATCAGCTTCACCACCGCGGCCCTCGGCGGCGAAATCGAGATCCCGACCCTCGACGGGGCGGCGAACATCCGCATCCCGGCCGAAACCCAGAGCGCCAAGGTGTTCCGTCTGCGCGGCAAGGGCATTCGCAACGTGCGCACCCACGCGCCCGGCGACCTGATGGTGCATGTGGTGGTCGAGACCCCGGTCAAGCTCACCGAGCGCCAGAAGGAGCTCCTGCGCGAGTTTGACGACATCGCTTCCAGCAACGCCGAACGCCATAATCCGAAGGCCAAGTCGTGGATGGACAAGGTGAAGGATTTCTTCAGCGGCTGAGCCTGCACACTACCGCGATGCAGCATTTATCCCAAAAGGCCGACGTCATCACGACGCCGGCCTTTTGCCTTGTGTCCACGTTGTTTCTTTGACCTATACTCGCTGACGTCTGCCCTTAATTACCCAAAAAACAATAACGTCCATGCTCATCCACACGCTCAAGTCCCTGCTTGCCGCCGTGGGCGCAGGTTTGCTGCTGACCGCTGCCGCCCCCGTGCGTGCCGCCGACCCTGGCATCGGTGACAACACCATCACGCTCGGCATGTCGGCCCCGTTTTCCGGCCCCAACGGCGCCTACGGCAAGGAGATGCGGGAAGGCGCCCTCGCCTACTTCGCCCATATCAATGGCGTGGGCGGAATCAACGGCAAGAAGGTCGAGCTGGTCAGCCTCGACGACGGCTACGAAACCGAGAAGACCGTTGCCAACACGCGCAAGCTGCTCGAAGAAACCAAGGTCTTTGCACTGATGGCCTACTACGGTTCGTCCCCCACCACCGAGGCAATGAAGCTGTTCTCCGAGGCGAAGACCCCCTTGCTCGGTACCATCAGCGGCGCCGGCAGCCTGCGCAGCCCGGTCAATCGCTACATGTTTCACCTGCGGGCCAGCTACGCCGACGAGACCGAAGCCATCGTCAACCACCTGGTCGGGCTGGGGATCACAAACATCGCCGTGTTCTACCAGAACGACGGCTTCGGCAAGTCCGGCAAGGACGGCGTGACCGCCGCCCTGGCCCGCCACAAGCTCAAGCCCGTCGCCGAAGGCACCGTCGAACGGAATTCGCTCCAGGTCGAAACCGCCGTCGCGCTGATTGCAAAGAGCAACCCTCAGGCGGTCATCATGGTGACGCTCTACAAGCCCACCGCCGAATTCATCCGACAGATGCGCAAGGCCGGGCAGATGCCCCAGTTCTCGACGCTGTCGCCGATCGGCGCCGACCTGCTGGTCGGCGAGATGGGCGCCAAGGATGCCCACGGCGTGGGCATCTCGCAGGTCATGCCCTACCCGTGGAACGACACGGTGCCGGTGGTCAAGGAATACCACAAGGCCCTGCAGGCCTTTGCCAAGCACAACCGCTACAGCTACTACGGCCTCGAGGGCTTCATCAACGCCAAGCTCGTGGCCGAAGCCATGCGCAAGGCGGGACGCGACCTGAGCCGCGAGAAACTGGTCAACATCCTCGAGACCACGCCCTTCGACCTCGGCGGCTACAAGATCAACTACTCGCCCACCAGCCACAACGGATCCCGCTTCGTCGACCTCACCGTGCTGGGCCGCGACGGCCGCGTGCTGCGCTGAGCGCAACTGGCCCTTACCAGCAACAAGGGCGCCCGTGGGCGCCCTTGTTGCTGGTGATGCTCTAAAAATCAGGCACGCCGCCAGATCGTCCCCTGGGGCGTGTCCTCAAGCGCGACACCTTCGGCCAGCAGCTCTGCGCGGATGCGGTCGGCCTCGGCAAAATTCTTCGCCTTCTTGGCCTCGATCCGGGCTGCGATCCGCGCCTCGATCGCCGCTGCATCGTCTTCGGCCCCGTCGACGCCGCCCTGCAGGAAAGCCTGGGGTGCCTGCTCCAGCAGACCGAGCACACCGCCCAGCGCCTTCAGCTGGGCCGCCGCCTGCGGCGACTGGTCGCGGTTCACCTCATTGGCCAGATCGAACAGCACGGCGATCGCCTCGGCCGTGTTGAAGTCGTCGTCCATCGCCATCTTGAAACGTGCCGCCGCCGGCTGCGACCAGTCGAGAGCGAAGCCCGGCACCGGCTCGACGTTGCGGAGCGCGGTGTACAGGCGCGACAAGGCATGCCGGGCGTCCACCAGATGAGCGTCGGAATAGTTGAGCGGGCTACGGTAATGGGCGCGCAGGATGAAGAAGCGCACCACCTCGGGCGCGTACTCCTTCAGCACGTCGCGGATGGTGAAGAAGTTGCCGAGGCTCTTCGACATTTTTTCGTCGTCGACCCGCACGAAACCGTTGTGCATCCAGTAGTTCACGAAGGAGCACTGGTGTGCGCCCTCGCTTTGGGCAATTTCGTTCTCGTGGTGGGGAAACTGCAGGTCGGCGCCACCGCCGTGGATGTCGAAGTGCTCACCAAGCAGCTCGGAGCTCATCGCCGAGCACTCGATGTGCCAGCCCGGCCGACCGGGGCCCCAGGGTGAGTCCCACTTCACCTCGGCGGGCTCCTCCGGGCGGGCATGCTTCCATAGCACGAAATCGAGCGGGTCGTGCTTGCCGCCGGCCACCTCGACCCGCTCGCCCGCGCGCAACTCGTCGAGGGACTTGCCAGACAGCTTGCCGTAGCCCTCGAACTTGCGCACCGCGTAACACATGTCTTCATTGCCGGCCTTGTAGGCGAGGCCGTTGTGCACCAGATTACCGATCAGCTTCTGCATCGGCTCCACGAACTCGGTGGCGCGCGGCTCGTGGTCGGGGCGCAGCACGCCGAGGGCGTCGGCATCCTCGTGCATCGCGGCGATGAAACGATCGGTCAGGGCGCGGATGCTCTCGCCGTTCTCCTGGGCGCGCTTGATGATCTTGTCGTCGATGTCGGTGATGTTGCGTACGTAGGTGACCCGATAGTCACTGGCCCTCAACCATCGCGCAACCATGTCGAAAACCACCATGACCCGGGCGTGACCGAGGTGACAGTAGTCATAGACGGTCATGCCGCAGACGTACATGCGAACCTGGCCGGGGTCGATGGGGGTGAACTGCTCCTTCTGCCGCGAAAGGGAGTTATGAATTTTCAACATGAGAGAGACCGCAATGAAACCGAATGGGAAATGGGGAAAACCTGAATCGCACGAGCCGAAGGATGCACCTGCCCCACGGGAGGGCCGCCCGAACGGTGGAGAATCGGGACTCATTCATGGCCGGCGGCGGAGCTTCTTGATAAAATGCGAAGCTTGTAGTCAAACCACCCAGCCCAAACCCCGCGTGCCTGCGTGCGCGGGTGAATCATATCACATGTCAAAACGTGCCCTGGCCGCCTCCCTGCTCCTCGCGAGCCTGATCTGCAGCCCCGTTAGGGCAGATCCCGTGCAGGATCTGCAAGCCCTTGTCAAACAGGGGCAGTTGAGCCAGGCCCTCGAAAAGGCCGACCAACTCCTCGCATCGAAGCCTCGTGACGCCCAGGTCCGCTTCCTGCGCGGGGTGATCCTCTCCGAACTCAACCGCGGCAGCGAAGCCATCAGCGTCTTCCAGAAGCTCACCGAGGACTACCCTGAGCTTCCCGAGCCCTACAACAACCTTGCCGTGCTTTACGCCCAGCAGCGCCAGTACGACAAGGCCCGGAACGCCCTCGAGATGGCGATCCGGACCCACCCGAGCTACGCCACGGCCCACGAGAACCTCGGCGACATCTACGCCCGGCTCGCCAGCCAGGCCTACGACAAGGCCCTCGCCCTCGACTCCTCCAACGTCGTTGCCCAGAACAAGCTGGCCCTGATCCGCGAGATGATGACCGTCGGCGGCAAGACCGTACGTCCGGCCGCCCCCGCGGTCGCAGCCAAGCCGGCGCCGACCGTCGTCGCAGCCGCGCCGGTGGCGGCCCCAGTGGCACCTCCGGCCAAGCCGGCGGTCACGCCGCCGCCCGCAGTGGCGCCGGCTCCGGTGGCCAAGCCGGCCCCGGCCGTGGTGGCGGCCGTTGCCCCGCCAGCCAAGCCGGTAACACCGCCCCCCGCGCCGGCTCCGGCACCCGTCGCCAAGCCAAGCCCTGCGCCCCAGCCCGCTGCGGCCCCGGTCAAGGAAGAGCCGAAGGTCGCCGCCAAGCCCAAGGACGAGCCCCCTGCCCAGGCCGCCGCGATCGGCAAGGCCGTCCAGAGCTGGGCTGGTGCCTGGTCGCGCAAGGATGTCAAGGGCTATCTCTCCCACTACGGTCGCGAATTCGAGCCGCCCAAGGGGCTCAACCGCAAGGCCTGGGAAGAAGAACGCAACCAGCGCCTCACCAAACCCGGCGACATCGAGGTCAACCTCGAGAACGTGAAGGTCGTCAGCGTCACCGGCGATCGCGCAACGGTGAAACTTCGCCAGCACTATCGCTCGGCAAACTTGTCCACCTCCTCCAACAAGACACTCAACCTCATGTTGCAGGACGGGAAATGGGTCATCGTGCAGGAGCGGGTCGGCGGTTGATGGGCTCATTGTTTCAATTGTTGCGGCGGGGGCTCGCCGTGCTGCTGGCGAGCGCCCCCCTGCTTGCCTTCGGTGCGGGCAGCGCTGCGCCGCTGCCGGGTAGCGACCCGGACGCAGCGCTCGGCGCGGTCTTCAAGGACATCGAACGCGGCCGCCTGCCCGATGCCCTCGAGAAGGTCGATTCGCTCATCCAGCGCTACCCCAACTTCAGGCTCGCCCACCTGATCCGCGGCGACCTGCTGCTGGCCCGCAGCCGGCCGCTGCCGAGCTTCGGCGGCTCTCCCGACGCCCCGGCCGACAAGCTGGCCGACCTCCGCGAAGAGGCCGTCGCCCGGCTCAAGGCCTATCGCAACCGGCCGCCCAACAATTACGTGCCCCGCTACCTCCTGCAGATGGAGGCGGAGCAGAAATACGCCGTCGTCGTCGACACCCAGAAGGCGCGGCTCTACATCTACCAGAACGACAACGGCCGCCCCCGCTTCGTGGCCGACTACTACATCAGCCACGGCAAGCTCGGTGCCGAGAAGAGCCGCGAAGGCGACAAGCGCACGCCGGTCGGCGTCTATCACGTCACTGCCAACCTGCCCCGCCAGAAGCTCTCCGACTTCTACGGAAACGGCGCCTTCCCCATCAATTACCCGAACGAATGGGACCGCCAGCAGGGCCGCGACGGGCATGGCATCTGGTTGCACGGCACGCCCAGCGACACCTACTCGCGCCCGCCGAAGGCCTCCGACGGTTGCGTCGTGCTCACCAACCGCGACCTCGACGCCGTTTCCGGCTATCTGCAGATCGGCCTGACCCCGGTCATCATCAGCAACACCATCGAGTGGCTCAGCCTCGACGACTGGGCCGCCGAGCGCACCGCCCTCAACCGGCAGATCGAAGCCTGGCGCAAGGACTGGGAAAGCCGGGACGTCGCCCGCTATCTGTCCCACTACTCCAAAAACTTCCGCAACAGCGAAGGCGGCATCGAGCGCTGGTCCGAGCAGAAGCGCCTGGTCAATGCCAGCAAAAACTGGATCAAGGTCGAACTGGGCAAGCTCAGCGTGTTCCGCAACCCCGGCAAGGAAGACCTCGTGGTCGTCACCTTCGAGCAGGATTACCGGAGCAACAACCTCTCCAACGTCCTCAAGAAGCGCCAGTACTGGCAGAAGGAAGGCCGGCACTGGAAGATCGTCTACGAAGGCTTTGCCTGACGCTGCTTTGCCCTTTCCCGTTATTCCTCCCCTCGCATCCGGACACCCCATGAAGAAGCTCCTCGTCGCCCTCGCGCTCGCCTCCCAGGCCTTGATCGCCGCCGCCGGCAACCCGCTCGTCGAACTCAAGACCAGCGCCGGCCCCATCGTTCTCGAGCTCTACCCCGAGAAAGCCCCCAAGACGGTCGCCAACTTCCTCGAATACGTGAAGGCCGGCTTTTATGATGGCCTGATCTTTCACCGGGTCATCGACGGCTTCATGATCCAGGGCGGCGGCATGAACGCCCGCATGGAAGAAAAGGCCACCCGGGCGCCCATCGAGAACGAAGCCCGCAACGGCCTCAGGAACGACGCAGGCACCATCGCTATGGCCCGCACCCAGGACCCGAACTCCGCCTCTGCCCAGTTCTTCATCAACCTCGAGAACAACCGCGCCCTCAACTACCCGTCGCCGGACGGCGCCGGCTACGCCGTATTCGGCAAGGTCAGCGAGGGGATGGACGTGGTGCGCAGGATCGGCAAGGAACCCACCACCACCCGCGGCTTCCACCAGAACGTGCCGGCCACCCCCATCATCATTCAGTCAGCCCGCCAGTTGCCCGAGAAGGCTGGCAAATAACTCGAACCCATTTCCCACAGGAGCACCCCATGGCAGTCAAACTCACCACCAATCACGGCGACATCGTCATCGAACTCGACGCCGAAAAGGCCCCCGAGACCGTCAAGAACTTCCTTGCCTACGTCGAGGCCGGCCACTACGACAACACCATCTTCCACCGCGTGATCAACGGCTTCATGATCCAGGGCGGCGGCATGGAGCCCGGCATGAAGCAGAAGGGCACCAACGCGCCGATCAAGAACGAAGCCAACAACGGCCTCAAGAACGAAGCCGGCACCATCGCGATGGCCCGCACGCAAGATCCGCACTCCGCCACCGCCCAGTTCTTCATCAACGTGGCCGACAACGACTTCCTCAACTTCAAGACCGAAAACGTCCAGGGCTGGGGCTACTGCGTGTTTGGCCGCGTCAGCGAGGGCATGGATGTCGTGAACAAGATCAAGGGTGTCAAGACCGGCACCAGCGGCTTCCACCAGGACGTGCCGAAGGAAGACGTGGTCATCCAGCGCGCCGAAGTCATCTGATACGGCTGACCAGGGGCGAAGGCGCATGCAAGTCCATTTCATCTCCGATCTGCACCTCTGCGCCGATCGCCCTGCGCTCACCGCAGTCTTCGAGCGCTACCTCGCCGGCCCGGCCCGGGCCGCCGCGAGACTCTACATCCTGGGCGATCTCTTCGAATACTGGGCCGGCGACGACGATCTCGACGACCCGCTGAACACCCGCGTCGCCGAACGGCTGGCAGCACTTGCCAGGACAGGATGCCAGGTGTCCTTCATGCCCGGCAACCGGGACTTCCTGATCGGCGCCGACTTCGCCAGCCGCGCCGGCCTGCAGATTCTTGCCGAACCCGCCCGTATCGAGTTGGGTAAGCAGGCCTTCATCCTTTGCCACGGCGACAGCCTGTGCACCGACGACGTCGCCTACCAGGCCTTCCGCAAGCAGGTGCGCAACCCCGCCTGGCAGGCGCAGTTCCTCGGCCAGCCGCTGGCCGTGCGCAAGCAGATCATCGCCGGCGTACGCATGAAAAGCGAGGAGGCCAAGTCGGAGAAGGCCGCGGCCATAATGGACGTCAATGCCGACGCCGTCGCAGCGCTGTTCCGCGAGCACGGCTTTGCGCCCCTGATCCACGGTCACACCCACCGCCCTGCCGAACACCGGACCGTCGTGGACGAGCAGCCCTGCGAGCGCTGGGTTCTCGCCGACTGGCGAGAGGACGACGGAGAAGCCAGCGGCGAGGTGCTGGTGTGGTCAGAGGGACTGCTGCAACGTCAGCCTCTCCAATAAAAAACGGCGCCGCTGGGGCGCCGTTTTTTCACCTTCGGGGCAGCGATCAGACGTCAATCAACGCCAGCCCGCGGGCCAGATCGGCCTTGAGGTCGTCCACCGACTCGAGGCCCACCGCCACGCGCAGCAGGCTCTCGCGGATGCCCGCTGCCTCCCGGGCTTCCGGCGAGATGCGGCCGTGGGTGGTGGAGGCAGGGTGAGTCAGGGTCGTCTTGGTGTCGCCCAGATTGGCGGTGATCGACACGACGCGGGTCGCATCGACAACCTTCCAGGCTTCCGGCCGGCCACCCTTGACTTCGAAGCTGACGATCGCCCCGCCGCTGCGCTGCTGGCGCTTGGCCAGCTCGTACTGGGGGTGGGACGGCAGGCCCGGGTAATGCACCCGCTCCACCTGGGGCTGGGCCTCCAGCCAGCGTGCCAGCTCGAGGGCCGCCGCCGACTGGGCTTCCATGCGGATCTTGAGGGTCTCGAGCCCCTTCAAGATGATCCAGGCGTTGAAGGGCGAAATCGACGGGCCTGCCGTGCGCAGGAACTTCAGCACCTCATCGACCAGCGTCTTGCTGCCACACACCGCGCCGCCCAGGACCCGACCCTGGCCATCAAGATACTTGGTAGCCGAATGAATCACCAGGTCGGCGCCCAGCTTGAGAGGCTGCTGCAGCGCCGGCGAGCAGAAACAGTTGTCCACCGCCAGCACGGCGCCCGCCTCGTGGGCGATCGCTGCCACGGCGGCGATGTCGACCAGCTCGGTGAGCGGGTTGGAGGGGGACTCGACGAAGAACAGCTTGGTCTTCTGCGTGGCCGCAGCCTTGTAGGCGGCCAGATCGGTGGCAGGCACGAAGCTGCTCTCGATGCCAAAGCGCGACAGGATGTTGCCGAAGAGCTGCTGGGTGGCGCCGAACACGCCGCGGGACACCACCACGTGATCGCCCGCCGAGAGCAGCGCCATCACCGTCGACAGGATCGCCGCCATCCCGGATGCCGTGGCGACGCAGGCCTCGGCGTCTTCCAGGGCCGCCAGCCGTTGCTGCATCGCGGTGACCGTGGGGTTGGTGAAACGGGCATAGACGTTGCCCTCCACCTCGCCGGAGAAGCGCGCTGCGGCCTCGGCCGCACTGCTGAAGACGAAGCTCGAGGTCAGGTACAGCGCCTCGGAGTGCTCGTTGAACTGGCTGCGCTCGATACCGGCACGCACCGCCAGCGTATCGATCGCCAAATCGTCCATCGGGTTCGTGCTCACCCTTCGCTCCGGGAAATCAGGTTCAGATCCATCTGGCCGCCGCCGTCCTCACGGCTCGGCTTGCTGGCCGCATCGTTACGCTGGTTCTCGACACCGGAGAGGTATTCGGCCGTCACGTCGCCGGTCACGTAGCAACCGTCGAAACAGGAGGTCTCGAACACCGAGATCGCCGGATTGAGCGCCTGCACGGCCGCCTTCAGGTCATCGAGATCCTGGTAGATCAGCGCGTCCGCACCGATCTCGGCGCAGATCTGCTCCTCGGTACGGTCGCTGGCGATCAGCTCGCCCTTGGTGGGCATGTCGATGCCGTACACGTTGGCAAAGCGCACCGGGGGCGCCGCCGAGGCCATGTAGACCTTGGTCGCGCCGGCATCGCGGGCCATCTGGACGATCTCGCGGCTGGTGGTGCCGCGGACGATGGAGTCGTCCACCAGCAGCACGGCCTTGCCCTTGAACTCCTGGTGGATGGTGTTGAGCTTCTGGCGCACCGACTTCTTGCGGATCGCCTGGCCCGGCATGATGAAGGTACGGCCGATGTAGCGGTTCTTGACGAAGCCTTCCCGGTACGGCACGTTGAGATGATGAGCCATCTCCATCGCCGACGGGCGGCTCGAATCGGGGATCGGGATGACCACGTCGATCTTGAGGTGCGGCATCGTCGCGCGCAACTTGCGCGCCAGGAACTCGCCCATCTTGATGCGCGCGTCGTACACTGAGATCCCATCGATCAGCGAGTCGGGGCGGGCCAGGTAGACAAACTCGAACATGCACGGCGCGTGGGTCGTCTGGGCTGCACACTGGCGGCTGTGGAAGCGGCCTTCGGTGTCGATCAGGATCGCCTCGCCGGGCGCCACGTCGCGCACCAGCTTGAAACCGAGCACATCGAGGGCCACGCTCTCGGATGCCACCATCCACTCGGTGCCCTTCGCCGTGTCGTTGCGACCGATCACAAGCGGCCGGATCCCGTAGGGGTCGCGGAAGGCCAGCAGGCCGGTACCGGAGATCATCGCGAGGGTGGCATAGGCACCCCGGCAGCGCCGGTGCACCCCTGCAACCGCGGTGAAGACCGTTTCCTCGTCGAGCCGGAAGCCCTTGGCCGCGGCCTGCAACTCGTGGGCCAGCACGTTGAGCAGGACTTCGGAGTCGGAGTTGGTGTTGATGTGCCGGAGATCCGACAGGAACATCTCACGCTTCAGCTCTTCGGAATTCGTGAGGTTGCCGTTGTGGGCCAGCATCAGGCCGAAGGGCGAATTCACGTAGAAAGGCTGAGCCTCTTCGGCTGCCGAAGCCGAGCCCGCCGTCGGGTAGCGCACGTGGGCGATACCCCAGGTACCCGGCAGGTCGCGCATGTTGCGGGTACGGAACACATCGCGCACCAGCCCGGAGGCCTTGTGCATGTGGAAACGTCCACCTTCGGACGTCGCGATGCCCGCGGCGTCCTGCCCCCGGTGCTGGAGCACCTGCAGGCCATCATAAAGAAGCTGATTGACGGGTGTCGTCGCTACTACGCCCAGAATCCCACACATTTCAAACCACCTATCGGTATCGAAGTCTTTTTGCCAACGGCTCGGGGAGCCAGGGTCTTGAAGCCAGCACGGCGGTTTCGAGGGGGGCCGAAAGGCTCGCCTCCCGCCACCAGGCTTCCTTGGCGAAGCCGCCGATGCCGACGAGCAACGCCAATGCGAAAACTATCAGACCGCCCCTCAGGGTGCCGAAACAAGCCCCCAGGAAGCGATCGGCCAAACCCAGCCCGGCGGCCTGCACCAGCAGGCCAAGAAGCCAGCGTGCGAGTGCCACCACGATGAGAACGGCAATGAAAATCACCAAAAATGTCACCGGCCCCTGCAGCAGCGGTTCCTTCACCCACTGTGCCGCATGGGGCTGAAGCTCTGGCATGAAGGACTTCGCCATCACGAAGGCCAGCAGCCAGGCCCCGAGCGCGATGAGCTCCGAGACCAGACCGCGCCAGAAGCCCAGGAGCGCCGACAGCCCCACCAGGGCGAGAAGCGCGTAATCGAATCCGCTCAAGGAATCACGCGGATCAAGGCTTGGCCGCGACCGACGCCGACACGCCGAGCACCTTCTGGATGCGCGCGGCCGCCTTGTCGGCCGCCGCCTTGTTCGGGAACGGGCCTGCTCGCACCCGGATCTTGTCGCCCAGCTTCTCGGTGTAGGAAGGGTAGCCTTCAGCCTTCAGCTTGGCCCGCAGGATCGCCACATTGCCCTCCTCGCGATAGGCACCGAGGCCCACCACATGGGACTTGCCGGCCTCATCCTTGGGACTGGCACCGGCGAGCAGCGCCTTGGCGCGCTCGGCTTCGGCGCGGGCCTTTTCACGCTCCCGCTCCTTTTCGCGTTCGCGCTCTTTCTCCCGCTCCTTCTCCCTTTCGCGCTCGCGCTCCTTCTCCTTCAACCTGGGATCAGGCTTGGGCTCGGGCTTGGGCTCCGGCTTGCGGAGATCGGCCTTGGCCATCTCGGCCTTGGTCGGCTCGACCTTCTTCGGGGGCGGGATCAGCTCTTCACCGGGCTTGAAGACCGGGCTACCGGGCTCGGCACCCAGCCGCGCGCGGGCCGCCCCGTCGTCGACCTCGGGAGCGCTAGTCTCGTCCATCGCCACACCTGCCTGGGGCTGAGCCGGGGCAGGCGCCTTGCCGTTGATGACGCGGGAGGTGAAGTTGCTGCCCTCCTGGCTGGGAATGCGGATCTGTACATCCTGGGAAGGCGGCCGCGGCTCGTGATCCATCACCATCGGCAACACGATGGCAGCCGCCAAGGCCAGCGCTGCGGACCCTACCAGGCGCCTGCGCGCACGCTTCTTCAGGTCGATCTGGGAATCGTTATCCGCCATTCTTGCAGCACTTACCTATTGCGGTGCCTTCACCACCGCCAGCACGTCGGCCACGGTCAGGAAGGAACCAAAGATTACGATTCTATCACCCTCGGCCGCGCCATCACGTGCGACCTGGTACGCAGCCCGCGGCGAATCGTGTTCGCTGACATCGCCGCTCACCCCGACTTCGCGGAGGATCTCGGCCAGACGCGCTGCGCTCAGGCCGCGGGGGCCGGGCAGGCTCGCCAGGCGCCAGTGGTCGACCCGATCACGGAGCAAGCGGACGACACCGGCGACGTCCTTGTCGCCGAGCATGCCCAGCACCGCCCAGGTTTCGGGGAAATAGCCCATGCTCGCCAGGTTCTCGTTGAGAACCCCTGCGGCCTGGGGGTTGTGGGCCACGTCGAGGACGACCGCCGGACGCCCCGGGAGCACCTGAAAACGCCCGGGCAGCTCGACCAGCATGAAACCCTGGCGGATGGCCTGCATGGGCACCGGCAGGATCTCACGCACGGCCTCGCAGGCAGCCATCACCGCCGAAGCGTTGAGGAGCTGGTTGGTGCCGCGCAGGGCCGGATAAGCCAGCCCGCCGCGCCGGCTGCCACCCGCCAGCCAGAATGCCCACTGGTTCTGGTCGCCGGCGAAACCGAAATCGCGGCCGGTGACCCACAGCTTGGCGCCAATCGCCTCGGCGTGCGCCACAAGGGAAGCCGGCGGCATTGGATCGCTGCAGATGGCCGGACGGCCGGCGCGGAAGATACCGGCCTTCTCGAAGCCGATGGCCTCCCGGTTGTCGCCGAGGAAATCCATGTGATCCATCGCCACGCTGGTGACGATCGCGCAGTCGGGCTCGAAGACATTGACGGCGTCGAGACGGCCACCCAGCCCCACTTCGAGGATGATCGCGTCGAGCCCGGCGCGGCAGAAGGCCACCCAGGCAGCCAGCGTGCCGTGCTCGAAGTAGGTAAGCGGAATCTCGCCGCGGGCCCGCTCGACCTCGGCGAATGCCTCGACGAGAGCCTCGTCGGACGCATCGCGCCCGTCGATCCGGACACGCTCGTTGTACTTGAGGAGGTGCGGTGAGGTGTAAAGACCGACCCGGTAGCCGGCGGCCAGCAACACGGCCTCGAGCAGCGCGCAGGTGGACCCCTTGCCGTTGGTGCCGCCGATGGTGAACACCGGGCAGGCCTGGGGCAGGTTCAGGGCGTCGCGGACCAGCCGCACCCGCTCGAGCCCGAGCTGGATGGCCTGGCCATGACGCGCTTCGAGCAGGCCGAGCCAGCCCTCGAGTGTTTCAGGCAGCTGCATGTCAGGCCACACTGCTGACGGAAGCCTGCCGGGTGAGCAGCGTGAGGAGCTCGGCGATGCGATCACGGAGCTCGCGGCGATCGATGATCAGATCGAGCGCACCCTTCTCGAGCAGGAACTCGGAACGCTGGAAACCCGGCGGCAGGGTTTCGCGCACGGTTTGTTCGATCACCCGCGGGCCGGCGAAGCCGATCAGGGCGCCGGGCTCGCCGATCACCAGGTCGCCCATGAAGGCGAAGCTGGCCGACACGCCACCCATGGTCGGGTCGGTCAGGAGGGTGATGAAGGGCAGCTTGCGCTCGGCGAGCTGGGTGATTGCGGCAGTGGTCTTGGCCATCTGCATCAGCGAGAACAGACCTTCCTGCATCCGCGCGCCGCCCGTTGCGGTCACGCAGATGAAGGGCAGCCGCTGCTCGAGCGCAGCCTTCACGCCCCGCACGAAGCGTTCCCCCACCACGGAACCCATGGAACCGCCGAGAAACTCGAACTCGAAACAGGCCACGACCACCGGCACGGTCTTGATCGCGCCCTGCACCACGAGCAGCGCATCGGCCTCGCCGGTGTCCTCGTTGGCCGCGGCAAGACGATCGGGGTAGCGCTTGGAATCCTTGAACTTGAGCGGGTCCACCGGCACCACCTCGGCGCCGATCTCGAAACGGCCTTCGGGGTCGAGCAGCAGATCGATGCGCTGGCGCGCCCGGATGCGCTGATGGTGGCCGCACTTGGGGCAGACGTTGAGATTGCTCTCGAGGTCGGAACGGTACAGCACGGCCTCACAGGCCGGACACTTGCTCCACAGGCCTTCCGGAATCGCCTTGCGCCCGGAGGGCGTGTCGCGCTTGATCTTGGGCGGCAGGAGCTTCTTGAGCCAGCTCATCGGGCACCTCCCGGCTGCCCGACCGCGGCATCCATCGCTTCGCGCACGCCGCGGATGAAGGCGGTGACGCGAGCCGGCGCCTCGACCTGGCTGCTTTGCTCGATCTCCTCGATGATGCGGCTGCCGATCACGACCGCATCGGCGAGGCCGGCGATGCGTGCAGCGGTGGCCGCATCGCGGATGCCGAAGCCGACACCGACCGGCATGCCGACCTTGTCGCGAATGACCGGGATGCGCCGCGCCACTTCGTCAAGATCAAGGGTCGCCGACCCGGTGACACCCTTCAGGGAGACGTAATAGATGTAACCGCTGCCGGCCACCGCCACGTCGGCAAAGCGCTGCTCGGTGGAGGTAGGCGCCAGCAGGAAGACCGGATCGAGCCCCGCCGCCTTGCAGCTGGCGGCGAACTCGTGACATTCCTCGGGCGGATAGTCGACCACCAGCACGCCGTCAGCGCCGGCCTCTGCCGCCGCGCGGGTGAAGGGCCCGACGCCCATCGCCTCGATCGGATTGGCGTAGCCCATCAGCACGACAGGCGTCTCGTCGCCGGTCGCGCGGAAGCTGCGGACGATGTCGAGGACCTTGCGCATGCTCATGCCGGCGGCGATCGCCCTCTCGGAGGCGCGCTGGATGGTCGGGCCGTCGGCCATCGGATCGGAAAACGGAACGCCGAGCTCGATGATGTCGGCACCGCCGGCCACCAGCGCCTGCATCAGCGGCAGGGTCAGCTCGGGGGCGGGGTCGCCGGCGGTGATGAAGGGGATCAGCGCCTTGCGCCCCTCTCCTGCAAGCCGCTTGAAAGTGTGTTGGATTCTGGACATGGACGGGTATGAATGGTCAGCGGCCCCGCCGGACTGGCCGGCGGGGCCGTGAGGATCAGAACTGGATGCCGGACTTCTCGGCGACGGTGTGCATATCCTTGTCGCCGCGACCGGAGAGGTTGACCAGTAGCACCTTATCCTTGGGCAAGGTGGGGGCCAGCTTGGCCGCGTAAGCCAGCGCGTGGGACGACTCGAGGGCCGGGATGATACCTTCGAAACGGCACAGATCGTGGAAAGCCTGCAGCGCCTCCGCGTCGGTGACGCCGACGTATTCGGCCCGCTCGATATCCTTCAGCCAGGCGTGCTCGGGGCCGACGCCCGGGTAGTCGAGACCGGCGGAGATCGAGTGGGTCTCGATGATCTGGCCGTCCTCGTTCTGCAGCAGATAAGTGCGGTTGCCGTGCAGCACCCCCGGCCGGCCGGCCGAGAGCGACGCCGCGTGCATGCCGGTATCGATGCCGCTGCCGGCCGCCTCCACGCCGACGAGCCGCACGTCGGCGTGCTCGATGTAGGGGTGGAAGATTCCCATCGCGTTGGAGCCGCCGCCGACGCAGGCGATCACGTAGTCGGGCTGGCGCCCGGCCATCTCGGGCATCTGCTCGATGCACTCCTTGCCGATCACGGTCTGGAAGTCGCGGACCATCATCGGATAAGGGTGGGGGCCGGCCACCGTGCCGATGATGTAGAAGGTGTTGCCGATGTTGGTGACCCAGTCGCGCATCGCTTCGTTGAGCGCGTCCTTGAGGGTCTTTGAGCCACTCTCGACGGGCACCACGGTGGCGCCGAGGAGCTTCATGCGATAGACGTTGGCCGCCTGGCGCCGAACGTCTTCCGAGCCCATGTAAACCACGCACTCCATGCCGTAGCGAGCAGCGACGGTGGCGGTGGCGACACCGTGCTGGCCGGCGCCGGTTTCGGCGATCACCCGGGGCTTGCCCATCCGGCGGGCGAGCATGGCCTGGCCGATACAGTTGTTAACCTTGTGCGCACCGGTGTGATTGAGGTCTTCGCGCTTCAGGTAGATCTGGGCGCCGCCCAGCAGCCCCGACCAACGCTTGGCGTGGTAGATCGGGCTGGGACGACCAACGTAGTGCTTCAGCTCGTACTCGAACTCGGCGACGAAGGCCGGGTCGCGCTGGGCTTCTTCGTAGGCCTGGCGCAACTCTGTGAGCGCCGGGATCAGCGTTTCGGCAACAAAAATGCCGCCATAGGGGCCGAAGTGACCGCGCGCATCGGGTAGATCGTAAGGGGCATCAGCCATGTGCATGTTGAACTCCGGCAACAAATTCGATGATTCGGACGGCATCCTTGATTCCCTTCGCAGCCTCCACGCCGCTCGACACATCCACAGCCCAGGGCTGGACACGCTGGACGGCCTCGGCAACGTTCCCGGCGTGAAGCCCACCGGAAAGGATGAGGGGCACAGGCAATTCGCGGGGGATGAGCGACCAGTCGAAGGTTTCACCACCCCCACCGTAGCCTTCGACGAAGGCATCCACCAGCAAACCCTGGGCGCTCGGGAAACAAGCTGCGTATTTTAACAGATCGAGGCCTGGGCGCATCCGCGCCGCCTTGATGTAAGGCAGACCGAAACCAAGGCAACTGGTTTCCTGCTCGTCGCCATGAAACTGCAGAACCTGCAGCGGCACCTTGCCCAGCGCCTCACGGACGAAATCCCGCTCCGGGTTTACGAACAGCCCCACGATGCTCACGAAGGGCGGCACGAGGCGGGCCAGTTCGGCGGCACGCTCGAAGCTCACGTAGCGCGGGCTGGGCGGGTAGAACACGAAGCCGATCGCGTCGGCGCCAGCCTCCACGGCGGCACGCACGTCTTGCTCACGGGTCAGGCCGCAGATCTTGATACGGGTACGGTGCACGGGGCTCACGGCAGCAGGAGTTGCGGAGGCGCGATGATACGCCCCCCTCCGGGCAGCGGCCACTGGGCCGGATAATCGACGCCACAAAGATAGAGACCATCCGGCGCAAAGGTCGGCGCCGCGAGGGTGCGATTGCGTGCGGCCAGGAGTTCCGCCATCCAGCCGACCGGGCGTCGCCCCTTGCCCACGAACACCAGAGACCCGACCAGATTGCGGATCATGTGGTGGAGAAACGCATTGGCGTGGAAATCAAACAAGAGCACCTCGCCCCGCCGCTCCACCGAGACCGAATGCACCACCCGAACCGGCGACTTGGCCTGGCACTCG
>JAEUNU010000009.1 GCA_016789125.1 Zoogloea sp.
GTCGAAGGCCTGGTTCCAGGTGATCGGGGTGAACTCGCCGTCCTTGCTGTACTTGCCGTCCTTCATGCGCAGCAGCGGGCGGGTGAGGCGGTCTTCGCCGTACATGATCTTGGACAGGAAGTAGCCCTTGATGCAGTTGAGGCCCCGGTTAACCGGCGCGTCCGGGTCGCCCTGGGTGGCCACCACGCGGCCATTCTGCACGCCCACCAGCACCGAGCAGCCGGTGCCGCAGAAGCGGCAGGCGGCCTTGTCCCAGCGCACCGCGGTGGTGTTTTCGGCGGCGGCGGGTGCGGCCTCCTTCTTCGCTGCCAGGGCAGGCACGGAGATGCCCGCCGTGGCGGCAGCGGTGGCGATCGCCTGGGTCTTGATGAAGTCGCGTCGGTTGATGGTCATGATTGAGCCTCCTCGCAGGGGGATTCGGTGATGGCGTGAATTACGTGGCTTGGGACTGGCTGGCGGGCACGGGGGCCGAAAGCATCGCGTCGGAGTGTTCGTAGGCCAGGGTTGCGGCGAGCACCTGGGGCACCCGGTGCAGGGCGATCAGGGTGTCGGACATGGCGGCGCCTTCGGCGTCCTCGACGGTGACCACGAGCTTGCCGTCGTCGGACATGCCGTGGCATTCGACGCCGGGGAAGGCCGTGAGGGCCGCTTCGGCCTCGGCGCGGGTCTCGGGGTGGATGCGCAGGACGAGACTGACGATGTTCATGGAAGCTCCGGATTGGGGTTGGTAGCGCCGGCGACCGCGACGCGCTGCACGGCACTCACCGGGCAGGGCGCGATGCAGGCGCCGCAGCCGTTGCAGGCGGTGTTGTCGACGTCGGGGAGCGGCACGCCGCCGATGCGGGGGCGGAAACGGATCGCCGACACGTCGCAGGCCTCGCCGCACACGCGGCATTCGACGTTCTGGGCGGCCAGGCAGCCCTCGGCGATGGCAATGCCGAAGGCCCAGGGCGTGGAGGTGGTGTCGCGGGCTATGGCGCCGGTGGTGCAGGCACGGGCACAGTCGCCGCAGAAGGTGCAGGCGGCAGCCGCGAAATCAGCCACCGGCAAACCGCCCTCGCCCCGCTGCAGCAGGCCGGTCGGGCAGGCCTTCACGCAGTCGTCACAGGCGGTGCAGGCATCGACGAACCGCGATTCCGGAGCGCTCCAGGGTGGACGGAACGGCGCCGGACCGGGCTTGCGGCCCCCCAGGAAACGGCGACGGGAAACATCCATGGTCTTTGCTCGGAATTGCAGGTCGAGTCGATGCTACGCACCAAACCGGGCGTAAACCTTGATCTGTGCAAAGGAATCCCTGGAAAAACCACGCGCCCAGCCCGGCTTTGACCCGCCCGGTCCGATCAGAACCGGAGGCTGCCGCGCAGGAGCGCCGTGCGGCCGGCCTGGGGAACACTCCAGCGCGGCCCGGCGATGGTGACGTCCTCGGCCACCGGGTCGCTGAAGCGCCGGTCGAGGAGGTTGTAGAGGCCCAGCGACAGGGCCCAGCGCCGGCCCGGCGGCTGGTAGCGCAGGTTGAGGTTGACCAGCGTGTAGGCGCCCACCGCCTGCGTGCCGGAGGCGGCCAGGCGGCGGGTGATGTGCTGGGCCTCGAGGCCGCCCTGGAGGCCGGCGCCCAGCTCCGCGGCAAGGTTGGCCTTGAACATCTGGCGCGGCGCGTTGTCCGGCCGGCCGCCCTCGCCGCTGGGCAGCTGCAGCGTGTAGCCGCCGCGCAGGGAGAATCGCTCGGCCCAGCGCTGCTCGAACTCAAGCTCCAGCCCGCGCCCGGTGAGCGGCCGGGTGTTGTGGACCACGCCGCCCGCATCGGGCGCGATCATGTCGTACAGCCTGAACAGATAGGCCGAGGCGCTCAGCCGGCCGCTGCCGATGCGCCGCTCCCAGGCCGCCTCGAGGGAGCGCATGCGCTCGGCGCGCACGGCGGGGTTGCCGTAGGTGAAGGTGGGCGCGGTGTAGAAGCGCTCGTAGGCCGACGGATCGCGGAAGGCGGTGGCGTAGAGCAGCTTGAAGATGCCTGCCCGCTCGGTCTCGTGGACCAGCCCCAGGCGCGGGCTCAGCTGGCCGCCGCCGCTGCTGCGATGATCGAAGCGCAGGCCGGCGGTGAGCAGGGTCTGGCGGCCCAGGCTGATCTCGTCCTGGGCATACAGGCTGGCGATGCGGCTGCTCGCGCCGCTGTCGAGGCAGGCGCCGGGCTGCAGCGCGAGGCTGGTGTCGTAGCAGCGGTTTCCGAGGTCGGCGTTCTTCTGGTACTGGCGCTGGTTGTCGCGGTATTCGAAGCCGAGCGTCCAGCGCTGCCCGGCCAGGGCCCGGCTGACCAAGCGCCCCTCGACGCCCCACCAGCGGCCCTCGGCGTCGTCCCGGTTGAGGTGGTAGCTGGGCGCGGCATAGGGGAAGTTGCCTCGATAGCGATAGCTGCCCACGTAAACCCGCTGGTGCAGGGTGGTGTGGGCGTCGGCGGCCTGGTCGGCGGCGAACTCGGCCAGGGTGTAGTCGTCGCGCTCCCGGTGGGCCGGGTCGTTGAACTCGGTCTCGTAGCTGCCGGTAGGCACGATGCGGTCGCGCTCGGAGTGCACCAGGGTGGCGCGCCAGTCGCTGCTGCGCAGGCGGGCAAACAGGCGGCCGCCGGTCTCGCCCCTCAGCTCGCGGGCCCTACCGTCGTAGCCAGCGGCGGCGATGTCGGGGAAGACCATGCCCTGCCCGTGGGCCCGGAAGCCGCTGGCCGACAGCGTGTAGGCCAGGCCGGCGTCGGTCTGCCCGCCCCGGGCGACGCGGCCCTCGAGGTGCCGGCCGCTGCCCGCCGCCAGCGAAGCCTCGCCGCCCTGGAGGCTGCGGGTGACCACGTTGACCACGCCGAACATCGAATCGCCGCCATAAACCGAGGCGCTCGGCCCGCGGATCACCTCGATGCGCTCGACCAGCTCCAGGTCGAGGGGGAAGGTGGAATCCACCGGCGCGCTGGCATAGACGTTCTCGTTGACGCTCATCCCGTCGATGAGCACCTGGAAACGCTGGCGATAATCGCCGGGTGCCGACACGCCGCGCACGCCGCCGTAGGCGTAGGTGTGATCCTCGGTGATGTTGAAGCCCTGCAGCGAGCGCAGCACGTCGGCGAGGGTGCGCCAGCCGAAGCTGCGGATTTCGGCGGCAGTGAGGATGGAAACCGAGCTGGGCGAGTGCTCGGCGTCTTCGGCAAACTTCGGCGTGGCCAGGATGCGCACCGCGGTGAGTTCCTCGAGGGACATCGAGAGGGCGTCCAGCCGGGCCGCGGCCTGGCCCGCGGCGGGGCCCAGCGCCACACCGGCCAGCACGGTGGCCAGCAGGCGGCGGGCCGGAACGGAGAGAGATTGACGGCTCATGGGGACGCCCTCCGCCCGACGGCCGCCACGACATAGCCCTCGAACTGCTCCACCGGCATCGGCCGGGCATACAGAAAGCCCTGCAGGACGTCACACCCCAGCTGGCGCAGGCGGGCCGCCTGGGCGTCGGTCTCGACTCCCTCCGCCACCACCGACAGGCCGAGCGCCCGGCCCAGCCCGACGATGGCGCTAACCAGGGCCTGGTTGCCGGCCTTGCTGTCCACGTCGATGACGAAGGAGCGGTCGATCTTGATCTCGTCCACCGGGAAGCGCTGCAGGTAGCCGAGGGACGAATAGCCGGTGCCGAAGTCGTCCACCGAGATGCCGATGTGGCGCTCGCGCAGGGCGCTGAGCACCTGCACCGCAGCCTCGCGGTCGTGCATCAGGATGCTCTCGGTGATCTCGATGAAGAGCTGCTCACCCGCCACGCCGTTACGGGCGAGCACCTCGTCGATGTGGCGCACCAGGCCGCCGCCGTAGAAGCTGTGGGCCGACACGTTGATGCTGATCTTGCCCGGCCGGAGCCCGGCGGCCAGCCAGGCGGCGATCTGCTCGACGGTGCGCGCCAGCAGCCAGTCGGTCATCGGCCGGATCAGGCCGGTGCGCTCGGCCAGCGGGATGAACTCGCCGGGGCTGACCATGCCGCGCTCGGGGTGACACCAGCGCATCAGCACCTCGGCGCCCACCGGCTGGCCGCTGGTGGCATCGACCTTGGGCTGAAAATACAGCTGCAGCTGGTCGCCCGCGTCCACGGCGACGCGCAGCTGGCGCTCCAGCAGGTGGAGCGAGGCCTCCTCGGCGTCGTGGGCCGGGTCGTAGAAGACGATGCGGGCGGCCCCCTCGCCGGCCGCCAGGTTGGCGCTGCGCATCGCACAGCGGATCAGTTCCTGGACCTCGGTAGCATCGTCGGGGCTGCGGGCGATGCCGATGGAAGGCGCCAGCAGCAAAGCCTCGCCATCCACCTCCAGCGGCGCGGAGATCTCGGCCAGCAGGCGCTCGGCGAGCTGCAGCCAGGCGGCCCGGGGCAGCTCGCCGGGCAGCGCGAGCAGGAAGTCGGCCTCGTCGTAGCGCCCCAGCCGGGCCCGGCGCAGGGACTGCAGGCTGCCGTCGGCGGTGGTGACCTGGGCACTCTCGGCAAACTGCCGCAGGCGCTCGCAGAACACCAGCAGGGCAGCGTCGGCCGTCGCCTGGCCCATCAGCAGCGAGGCCTTGCGCAGGCCGCTGAGCTGGATGAAGAGCAGGCCAAGGGGCAGCGGCCGGCCCTCCGGCCCCGACATTTCGCGGGCCGTCAGCTCGCCGATGCGAGAGCGGTTCAGGAGGCCGCTGTGGGGGTCGTACCAGGCCAGGCGACGCACCTGCTCCTCGGCGACGACCCGCTGGGTGATGTCCTGGGTGTAGCCGTAACCGCCCGCCGCGCCCGGCTTCGGGTAGCCCACCTCGTGGAGGTGCGCGACGCTGCCGTCGGTAGCCGTGACGCGGTAATCGAGCTGGTAGGGGAAGCCCTGCAGCAACCCGCTGCGCGCGGCCTCGAGCCCGGCGCAGTCTTCCTGGTGCACCCGCGCCAGCAGCGCCGCTGCGGGCCGCGGCAGGCGGCCGATGCCGAGCAGCGCGCGGTACTGCTCGGCGCACTTGATCAGGTTGCCGGCGCCGTCGAGCTCCCAGTCGCCCAGGCGGGCGATCTTCTGGGTGTTGATGAGGGTCTCGCGGCTCTCGAGGAGCTGCTGAAAAGTCATCGCCGAGCGCAGCAGGTAGCGGATGCGGTGCGGCAGCAGCGGCATGTTGAGGGGCTTGGTGATGAAGTCGGTGGCGCCGCTGAAATAGGCTTCGTCGATGGATTTCTGGTCGTCGAGGGCGGTCAGCATCACGATCGGCAGGTGTTCAAAGCGCGGGTTGGCACGCAGCCGGCGGCAGGCCTCGTAGCCGCTCATGCCGGGCATGATCACGTCGAGCAGGATCACCTGCGGCTCGAAGCCGTCGGCCAGCATCTGCAGCGCCATCTCGGCCGATTCCGCGGCCTCGACGATGAAACCCTGCGCCGCCAGCACCGACTCGGTGATCATGCGGGTGACGGGCTCGTCGTCGACGACGAGGATGCGGACTTCATTCATGGGCAGCCCCTCCCAGGGACTTGAGATGTTCGTCGACGGCGGCGCGCAGCGGCCCGAAGTCGCGGATCAGGGCCGGCACGAGGGCACGCACCTCGTCCCAGGCGTCGGCGCGGGCGGCGCTTTCGGCCTGCTTGCAGAGGGCCGAGAAGGGCCCCGCGCCGATCGAGGCGCTGGCACTCTTGAGGTTGTGCAGGCGGCGCAGCGTGCGCTGGGCGTCGACATCACGGCCCAGCCCGGCCAGCGCCTCGATGTGGCGCCCGGCTTCCTTCAGGTAGGAGGCGAGCACCGCCGGGATGATCTTGTCGGCGCCTTCGCCGAGGGTTCGCAGCAGGTAGCCCGGGTCGAAGGGCAGCGCGGAGTCGGCCTCGGGCTCCGCGGCCGCCGGCATGCCGGAAGCCTCCGCGCCGCCGACCGCGACCTGCGGCAGCCATTGGCGGAAGGCCGCGCAGAGGTTGTCGAAGGTCACCGGCTTGGTGAGGTAGTCGTCCATGCCCGCCGCCAGGCACATCTCCCGGTCGCCGGCCAGGGCGTTGGCGGTGAGGGCGATGACGAGCTGGCGCGGCAGCCCCTCGGCGGCCTCCCGCTCGCGCAGCCGGCGGGTGGCGGTGAGGCCGTCCATCACCGGCATCTGGACGTCCATCAGCACGAGGTCGAAACGCTCCGCGGTGAGGTGCTCGAGGGCTTCCTGGCCGTTGCCGGCCGCGGTGCAGCGGCAGCCGAAGCTCTGCAGCATTTCGCCCAGCACCAGACGATTGACCTCGTTGTCCTCGACCATCAGCACGTGCAGCCCGCGCCCGCTCTCCCGCGCCGCGGCACGCCCCGGGCGGGCGGCCGGATCGAGCCCCCACAGGGCCGCCACCGCCTGCCACAGGCCGCTGTCCGAGAAGGGCTCGTGGAGCTCGCCGCTGACCCAGGCCGGCAGGGCGAGGTCTTCGTCCGGCGGCCGCAGGCAGCTGCGCACGAAGAGCACGGGCGTGCCGCCGGGCCCGGCGAAATCGGGGCTTTCGGCCGCCAGGCGGAGGCAGACGCCCTCCTCGACGATGATCGCGTCGGGCGGCTCGGCATCGAGCCCGGCCAGAATGTCGCCGCTGGCCGTCGAGGCGGTGGCCGTCATGCCACCGGCGGCGAGCATCGCACACCAGCGCCCGGCCCGTTCGGTGCTGCTGCAGATCACCAGGACGCGCCGGCCGCGCAACTTCTCGGCCCAGCCGGGGCAGCTGCGCGCAGCCTCGGCCGGCGGCAGGGGCAGCCGCAGCGTGAACAGCGAGCCGCTGCCGGGCTGGCTCCGCGCCGACACCCGGCCGCCCATCAGCTCGACCAGATCACGCACGATGGCCAGCCCCAGCCCCGAGCCGCCGTAGCGCCGGCTGGTGCTGTTGTCGGCCTGGCGGAAGGGGTCGAAGATCGTCTGCAGCGCCTCCGGCCCGATGCCGATGCCGGTGTCGCGAACCTCAAGCACCACCGGGGCCACGCCGTCGGCCTTGTCCTGGCGGCAGCTGACGAGCACCGCGCCGTGCTCGGTGAACTTGATCGCGTTGCTCAACAGGTTGTTGAGCACCTGGCGCATCCGGTGGGCATCGCCGCGGAACAGGTCGGGCATGTCCGGGTCGATCTCGAAGTTCAGGACGAGCCCCTTCTTGCGCGCCATCGGCACGAACACCGCCACCGTCTGGACGACGATCTCGCGCAGGTTGAAGACCAGCGATTCGAGCTGCAGGCTGCCCGCCTCCATGCGCGAGAAGTCGAGGATGTCGTTGAGCAGGTGGAGCAGGGTCGTCGCCGACGAGCGCTGGTTGCCGAGCAGCTCGCGCTGGCGCGGGTCGAGGGCGCTGGCCTCGAGCAGCTCGGCCACCCCGATGATGCCGTTCATCGGGGTGCGGATCTCGTGGCTCATGTTGGCCAGGAACTGGCTCTTGGCGCGGTTGGCGCTCTCGGCGGCGTCCTTGGCCAGGCGCAGCTCGCGGGTGCGCTGCTGGACGGTCTCCTCGAGCAACCCCCGGTGGGCCGCCAGCTCGCCGTCGCGGGCGGCGAGTTCGGCCAGCATGCTGTTGAAGGCATCCGCCAGCTGGCCGATCTCGTCGTCGCTGGTTTTTTTGGCGCGCAGCGAGAAATCGCGCCGCGCCGAGACCTGCTGGGCGGTAGCGGTGAGGGCCGTGATGGCCCGGGTCATGCCGCCCTGCAGGCTGCGGGCGATGGCCGTGGCGAGCAGGAAGGCCAGCGCCAGCGCCAGCGAGAACAGGCCGAACTGCACCAGCATCGCGCGCCAGACCTGGTCGATGCGGCTGACGATGGACAGCGAGCCGATCAGCTCGCCGTCCCGGTACATCGGCACCGCCACGGCGAGGGTCGATGCACCGAGGTAGCTGGCCACCTCGCGATGCAGCGTGGTCACCTCGGGTGGCAAGGACGCGGACCAGTCCCGCGACACGTAGGTGTGGCGGAAGGGGCCGTCGTGCTGCACCAGGTGGGCGGCCACGATGGCCGGGTCCCCCTCCAGCGCACGGAACAGATGTTCGGCGCCGATCGGGTCCTGGAACTCGAGCACCGCCGATGCATTGAAGGCCACCACCTCGGCCACCGCGTGCAGCTTCGCAACGCGGGAGGCGTACTGCTCCTGCAACTGCACCAGGCCGACGATCACGAACACGAAGACCAGGCCGGTGGCCACCGCGATCGCGACGATCACCGACAGCTTGCGGTGAATCGGCAGGCGCCGGATCAGGGCCCGCAGCCGGGTGGGCAGCAAGCGCCGGCTCATCGCGCCCCCCCCGACACATCCCGGGCCAGCCGCAGCATCTGCGGGCTGACGCGCAGGCCAGCCCGCGTGACGACCATCATGTTGATGTCGAAGACGATCCGGTTGTCCTGGCGCAGCAGGGCCAGCGCCCCGCCTTGCTGGACGAAGCCCGCCGTCTCGCCGACGGTCAGCACCGGCAGGCGCGCTGCGGCCTTGATCACCGCCGCCTGGCGCTCCTCGTCGGCCTCGGCGACGTAGAGTTCCTGGCAGTCGGCCAGCTGGTCGAACTGGAAGATGCGGCGCACGCGCAGCTCGCGCCCCTGCACGCTGCGCCCTTCGTAGGGCGCCAGGTGGGCGCTCAGGCTGTCGCGGCCGTAGAGGCAGATCGTCGCGGTGGCCCCGCCGCCGGGCCATTCGACGTATTTCAGGAAGTTGACCAGATAGGCCGCCCGCAACTGGGGTTCCGGCACCGTCTGCGCGCCCGCCGGCAGCGGGTTGAGCAGCGCGAGCAGCAAGCCCCCGCTGCACAGCATGGTGGCGACCCGGCACGGCACTGCAGCGCGGCACATGCGGCGAGCAAGCGGGGAGAAGGAGGCTGCGCTGTGGCCCATCGGCTCAGCACAAGGCGGGGACTGTCATCCTGTCTATATCGGAAACCATGGCAGCATCTTTAGACGGCCCCGGCGGAGGGCGAACCTGCCCCAGGCCGGGCTGGCCGGACGACCTCGATTGACCTGAGCTGGCTTCCAGGCCCCATCACCCACGCAAGGAGGCGAAAGTGTCCGGCCCCGACTTTGCTGCATTCCAGGCCGAGGGCTTCGACGAGGTCCTCGAAAGGGTATGGGCGCCGGGCACGGTGCTCGCAGAGCACACCCACCCCTTCGAGGTGAAGGCCGTGCTGGTGCAGGGCGAGATGCACCTGGAGTAGGGCGCAGAGACCCGGCACCTGCGGCCCGCCGAGCCCTCAGAAATGCCACTCCATCTGGAGCGTCGGCGCGTAGGTGTTGATCCCCGGTTTGGTCACGCCGGCCGCCGTGGCGTGGTTGCCGAATTTGTTGAGCCAGAGCTCGTAGCCGACCCCAAGCAACAACGTGTTCTTGCGCCCGGCCGCCATCTGCCCGACATCCACCATCAGCGAGGTGCGCATGAGGGTTTCGGCCTCGGTCTTCACGCCGGAGTAATCCTTGCCCTTCTCGCTGTTGTAGTTGATGAAGCCCTGGAACTTGAGGGGCACCGGGCCCGCCTGGAAGGGGATGCCCCAGGCGGCGCTGAGGATCCACTGCGCATCGAAGCCGTGCTCGTGGTCGGTGCAGAAGGCCAGCCCGCAGTGGTTCCACTCCTTGCCGGCGAGCAGGCTGAGATCGAGGAAGCCGGCCGGCAGGTTGAACTTCAGCGTCGGCCCCGCCACGACCAGGCGCTTGCGGGGGGCAAAGGCGGTGTTCTTGGTGTTGAGGTCGAAGCCGGCGGTGAGCGCGACCTCCTTCACCGGGCCGAAGGAGAGGTTCTTGTCGAGCAGCTTGCCCAGGTGGAGCTGGTGGCGATAGGTCAGGTAGAACTCGGTGGCACCGGTGTCGGCACCGCTGCTCGGGTCGTTCTTGTCGGACTGCAGCAGGTCGAGATTGAGGAAGTTCTGGCCGTAGGCGTAACCGCTGGCGTGGCCGAACTGCAGCACGTGCTTGCGCACTTCCTTGGTGTTGCTGGGCTCGCGGAAGCCGGTGCCGTAGCGATAGCCCAGAAAGCTGTCGTTCCAGGTGGCAGCCTGGGCGGCGCCGCTGGCCAGGGCGGCGCCGGCGAGCACGGCGAAGGCGATGGTCTTGGTGGTCTTCATGGTGATGTCCCTAAGCTGAGTTGTTAATGCGCTTCGGCCGTGCGGGCCGCGGCGATCGTGCCGGCTTCGTCGGCCTCGCCGCCGTTGAAATAAAAGTTGAGGGCCACCGCCGAGATCGAGGTGAGCAGGATCCCCGACTCCAGCAGCGGGTGCAGGCCGTGGATCATCTGCTGGGTCCAGCGCGGGGCGACCAGCGGGATCATCCCGAAGCCGATGGAGATCGCGACGATGTAGAGGTTGTTGCGGTTGGTCTTGAAGTCGACATTGGCGAGGATGCGCACGCCGGTGGCGGCAACCATCCCGAACATCACCAGACCCGCGCCGCCGAGCACGAAGCCCGGGATCGACTCGACCAGCGCCGCCATCTTCGGCAGCAGGCCGAGCACCAGCATGATCAGCCCCGCCGCCACGCACACCCAGCGGCTCCTGACGCCGGTGATGCCCACCAGGCCGACGTTCTGGGAGAAGCTGGTGTAGGGGAAGGTGTTGAACAGGCCGCCGATCAGGGTGCCCAGGCCGTCGGTGCGCAGGCCCGCGCAGAGCGCGCGGCGGTCGAGCTTGCGCCCGGTGATCTCGGAGAGCGCCAGGAACATGCCTGTCGATTCG
>JAEUNU010000135.1 GCA_016789125.1 Zoogloea sp.
GCCGATCCGGCGCTGGCGCCAATGTGCCGATCCGTGGGTGGCTCCATTACGCCGATCACGGGGTGGCTCCAATGTGCCGGTCACGCCCTGGCTCCATTGTGCCGATCATCAAGTGGCTCCTATGTGCCGGTCGGTGACACCACCGAAGGATGCGCCCCCATCACCGAAGCGTTTATACCCGCTTCCAAAGGATGCGCACGCGTCACTGACGTGATGTAGGTCGGGCAACCCCGCGCAGGGTTTGCGGTTCGCTGATGGGGACCAGCGGCTTTCCGCTATTTGACCTTGCATTGGCCGGGTCGCGCCCCGGCTGGCGCCCTACTTCTTTGCGTCGCCAAAGAAGTAGGCAAGAAAGGCGACCCCGCTTCACCGGTCGCCTGCTCAAGCTGCGCTTGATCAGCCGACTCCCCTGCGCTGCTCGCATCGGACGGCCGGCGCAGAACTCGCCCGCTGCGCGGGCTCAAACAGCTGCGCCGGAAGGCCCCGCCCGCTGCTGCGCTGCTCGGCGGCTCAGAGGGGCTTTTGACGGGCACCGAGCCTTTACTGAAGCGCCGCATGTCATCAGCGACCAGAAAAGATCATGATGACACCTCCAACCCTCGGTGAAGCAAACAGCTCGGAGGCCGACAGAAATCACGATGCAAAGCTTGCCGCCAGCATGATCTCCGGGTAAGTTAGTGCAACAGAAAAAATATTCTGTAGTAGAAATTTGGAAAAAATTTAAAGCATTTTTTAGGCCGCTCAGCTGAACGTTTGCTTTCTACCCTGCACTGCCTTTCAAGGAACAGGACATGACTTTCCGTCTTATCTCAGTGGTCACATTGCTTCTCGTAAGCAATTTTGCGAATTCGGCCCAGCTCGCATACACATGTACTGTTGCGCGCGTCTATACATTGAGCGATAGCGGGACCATCGAAGTATCACTTTTCGAGAGATATATGAAGGGCAGTGCCTTCTCCGTTTCAAGAGTAACGGGTGAAATCATTGGCCAGGTCGTGCCAACCCTCATGGCCAAGTCCACGCGAGTCGTGAATCAAGGCTCAAAGGAAAATTCTTTCAAGGCTGTTGCGGATTTCGGGGAGCAATATCAGCTTCTAGAAGTGCAGGAATTCATGCCGGGTGACGTAAAACCGTTCGTCGCCGCCTCAATGGGTGGCGCCGGAATAGTCACGGGCACATGCAAATAGAGCGATTGAGGGCTAACAAGCGATTCCAGGCGATGATCGCCTGAATCACGGACTCAGGCCCACGGATACCCTCACGACATGCCACCAGCTCAACACAACCAAATCGCACTGGCAGCCGAGCAGCTTGACGTTGCGATTCAACTGTTTCTTGACGAGCGCTCTGACATATCGGCTCTCACTCTTGCAGGCGCCGCAGAGGAGATTCTCGGTAATGCGGCCAAGCTTGCTGGCGGCGAGAATGCGTTACAGAGGGCATACAAGGTAAGCGCTCTCACTCACTACTACCTTCACGACAAGGAACTGAAATGGCCGGACTTCGCTGATGGAGAAAACTGCGCGCGCAATGCAGCCAAGCACCTCCAATCCAACCGAGACACGCAGATAACGGTTGATCTTCGACGCGCAGCGATGGAAATGATCGTGCGTGCGTGCGCCAACTTCGACCAGCTTGGTCTTGAGCGTACGGACCGCATGCGCGACTTTGAAAACTGGTTCTATGAATACGAAGTTGGCGTGTGAAGATGATGCGCCAAGGTCCCTCTCCAAGGACTTCCCCGCCTGTTGCTCAGCGGTTCTGAAGGGGCTTTGAACAGCCCCCCGAGCCTTTATTGAAAAGGCTCGGGGGGCTCGACGAGCAAGAACGCTCCCGACTTTTCCCACACCCTCACTTCCTGCTTTTTCGTCGATAACACACGCCCGTCCTGCAACGCTCGGTGATTCCGCAAAGCCCCTTCTGAGCCGCCGAGCAGCGCAGCAGCGGGCGGGGCCTTCCGGCGCAGCTGTCTGAGCCCGCGCAGCGGGCGAGTTCTGCGCCGGCCGCCCGATGTGAGCAGCGCAGGGGAGTCTTTTGATCAAGCAACGCTTGATCAAAAGACCGGTGAAGCAGGGGTCGCTTCTTTGCCTACTTTCTTGGCGACGCAAGAAAGTAGGCCGCCTGCCGGGGCGGGACCCGGCCAACGGAACGCCAAACAACGGAAAGCCGCTGGTCTCCATCAACGGACAGTGAATCTCCGCGGCACCCCACCGCGCAACAATTCCCCCCACCCCGCCCCCACCCGGCTAAAATCCGCCCCATCTCATTGATTTTCCAGCGACGCCGCCCGGCGTCGCGCTGTTTTTACGGCCCATGACCACGATTTACGGCATCAAGAACTGCGACACCATGAAGAAGGCCTTCGCCTGGCTCGACGAGCACGGCGTGACCTACAGCTTCCACGACTACAAGAAATCCGGCATCGACTCGGCCCGCCTCCACGCCTGGAGCAAGGCCATCGGCTGGAAGACCCTGATCAACACCCGCGGCACCACCTGGCGCAAGCTCACGCCCGAGCAGCAGGCCCTCGACACCCAGAGCGCCGCCGTGCAGCTGATGCAGGAATTCCCCAGCCTGATCCGCCGCCCGGTGCTCGAAACCGCCGGCGGCCAGCTGCTGGTCGGCTTCGAGCCCGCCCTCTACGCCAGCCTCGCCACCTCCGCCGGAGCCCCCGAATGAGCGATTCCAGCAGCTACGTCCAGCGATTCCTCCTCGACGACCTCGACATCCGCGGCGCCATCGTCAAGCTCGACGACGTCTGGCGCGCCCTCCTCGAGAACCGCGACTACCCGCCCGCGGTGCGCGACCTGCTCGGCGCGATGGGCGCCATCACCACCGTGATCGGCGGCAACCTCAAGCAGCCCGGCCGCCTCACGGTGCAGCTGCAGGGCCACGGCCCGGTGAGCCTGCTGGTGGTGGACATCACCGAGGCGCTCAACCTGCGTGGCTACGCCAAGGCCTCGGCCGAGGCCGCCGGCAAGGCGGGCATCGCCGAGCTGGTGGGCGACGGCCAGCTGCTGCTCAGCCTCGACATGCCCGAGCTGCGCCACCCCTACCAGAGCTTCGTGCCCATCGACGGCAACACCATCGCCGAGGTCTTCGAGCACTACCTCACCCAGTCCGAACAGCAGCCCGCCGCGCTGCACACCGCCTGCAGCGGCCAGGCCGCGGCCTGCCTGTTTTTGCAGAAGCTCCCCGACGCCGACAAGAAAGACCCCGACGGCTGGGACCGCATCACCCGCCTCGCCGCCACCCTGCGCGACGACGAGTTGCTCGGCCTGCCCCCCGACGAGATCCTCACCCGCCTCTTCCACCAGGAAACCGTGCGCCTCTTCGACGCCCGCGAGGTCACCCACCACTGGCCCCACGACTGGGACAAGGTGCGCCACATGCTGCGCTCCCTGGGCCGCGCCGAGCTCGACGCGATGCTCGCCGAGCACGGTGAGATCCTGATCCACGACGACCTCTCGAACCACGAGTACCGCCTCGGCCCCGACGAAGTGGCGGCCCTTTTCGCCGAACCGCCCGCCGAGCCGCCGGCCGAGGGCCGCACCCTGCATTGATCCTGGGCCGGGCTTGCCCGAAACCCTTCTGAAACGTAGACTTACGCGGTTTTTGTCCGCGCACACCTCATCCATGGCCGAGCCAAGCCTTCAGGGCAAACTGATCGAGTTCAAGGGCGCCACCCTCGGCGTCATGATCGCCAGCCTGCGCGACACCGACGCCGTGCGTCTCGCCGACGGGCTGCACATGATGCTCGGCGGCATGCCCGACTTCTTCGCCGGCGAGCCGGCCATCCTCGACTTTGCCCAGCTCGCCAGCGCGCCCGAGCGGGTCGACTGGACCGCCATCCTGAGCCTGCTGCGCCGCTACCAGGTGCAGCCGATCGGCGTGCGCCGCCTGCCCGAGCACCTCGTCGAAGGCGCGCGCCGCGCCGGCCTGGCCGTGCTGAGCGGCGACGAGCTGTCCGGCGAGCGCCCCCTCGGTGCGCCCCAGGCCATGCCGCAGACGCCGCCCCCTCCGCCGCCTGTGGCCGCGCCCGCGCCGGTCGAAGCGCCGCCGGCTGCCGCGGCGCCCGCCCCTGCGCCCGAGCTCGAACAAGCCTCCGTCGCCCCCACCCTGATCGTCGACCGCCCGCTGTGCTCCGGCCAGCAGGTGTATGCCAAGGGCGGCGACCTGGTGCTGCTGGCCGGCATGAGCCCCGGCTCCGAGATCATTGCCGACGGCAGCATCCACTGCTACGGCCCGCTGCGTGGCCGCGCCCTGGCCGGCGCCCGCGGCGACACCTCGGCACGCATCTTCAGCACCAACTTCGGCCCCGAACTCGTCTCCATCGCCGGGGTGTATCGCACCTTCGAGCGCGGCATCCCCCAGTCGGTCGGCGGGCGCAGCGCCCAGGTCCGGCTGACGGGCTCCGACAACCTGCACACTCTCGAAATCATCGCGCTCCAGTCCAGCTGAAGCGGCGTCAATAATCTGAAGGGAACATCGTGGCACGCGTCATCGTAGTTACGTCCGGCAAGGGCGGCGTCGGCAAGACCACCACCAGCGCCAGCATCTCCAGCGGCCTCGCGCTGCGCGGCTTCAAGACCGCGGTGATCGACTTCGACGTCGGCCTGCGCAACCTCGACCTCATCATGGGCTGCGAGCGCCGCGTGGTGTACGACCTCATCAACGTGGTCAATGGCGAGGCCAACCTCAACCAGGCCCTCATCAAGGACAAGCACTGCGAAAACCTCTTCGTGCTGCCCGCCTCGCAAACCCGCGACAAGGACGCCCTCACCGAAGAAGGCGTCGAGAAGGTCCTGAAGGATCTCGTCCACATGGGCTTCGAATACATCGTCTGCGACTCCCCGGCCGGCATCGAGCGCGGCGCGGTGATGGCCCTCACCTTCGCCGACGACGCCTTCATCGTCACCAACCCCGAGGTCTCGTCGGTGCGCGACTCCGACCGCATCCTCGGCATCCTGCAGAGCAAGAGCCGCCGCGCCATCGAGGGCCGCGACCCGGTCAAGGAGCACCTGCTGGTGTCGCGCTACTCGCCCAAACGCGTCGAGGACGGCGAGATGCTCTCCTACAAGGACGTGCAGGAGCTCCTGCGCATCCCGCTGATCGGCGTGATCCCCGAATCCGACGACGTGCTGCAGGCCTCCAACCAGGGCACCCCGGCGATCCACCTCAAGGACAGCGACGTGGCCACGGCCTACCAGGACGTGGTGGCCCGCTACCTCGACGAGGAGCGCCCGCTGCGCTTCGTCGCCTACGAAAAACCCGGCCTGCTCAAGCGCCTGTTCGGAGGCAAGTGAGATGTCGCTGCTCTCCTATTTCTTCGGCTCCAAGCAGAAGACCGCCTCGGTGGCCAAGGAGCGCCTGTCGCTCATCATCGCCCACGAGCGCAGCACCAACCGCGCCCCTGATTTCCTGCCGGCCCTCCAGCGGGAGCTCATCGAGGTGATCTCCAAATACGTCAACGTCGGCGTCGACGACATCAAGGTCCAGCTCGAGAAGCAGGACAACTGCGAGATCCTCGAGGTCAACATCACGCTGCCCGAGCAGCCTAAATAAGCCGTGCCGCCCGGATGGTGAAATTGGTAGACACATCGGACTTAAAATCCGAAGCCGCAAGGCGTACGGGTTCGACCCCCGTTCCGGGTACCACCCCTGCACAGCCAGCATCGTGATCGTCCTCGACCTCAGCTGCGAGCATGCCCACCGCTTCGAGGCCTGGTTTGCCTCCAGCGAAGCCTTCGAGAGCCAGCTCGCCGCCGGGCTGGTGAGCTGCCCCCACTGCCACAGCCGGCAGGTCCGCCGGCTGCCGTCGGCGCCCTACGTCCAGACCGCCTCCCACTCGGCGCCCACGCTGCCGCCCCCCGACCCGAAGGCCATCGCCGCGCGGCTGGTCGAAGCCCTGCGCGCCGCCGCCAGCCAGTCCGAAGACGTCGGCGAGCGCTTCGCCGAAGAAGCCCGCCGCATCCACCACGGCGACGCCGAGGAGCGCGCCATCCGCGGCAAGGCCAGCTCGGCCGACATGCTCGAGCTGATCGACGAGGGCATCCCCATCCTGCCGGTGCCGCCGGACAAGGACGACCTGCACTAGCCCCCGCCCCGGCGCCCGCCCCATGAAGACCATCAACGCCCTCGAGCGTGGTCTCGACGTGCTGCGCACGCTGGACGAACGCCACGGCCAGTCGCTGGCCGAACTCCACGCCGCCACCGGCATCCCCAAGCCCAGCCTGCTGCGCATCCTCGACACCCTCGAGGCCAGTGGCTTCGCCTGGCGGGCCATCGGCGACGGGCGCTACCGGCGGCGCTTCGCGCTGATCCTGCGGCCCAGCCTGGCCGACGAGCTGCTGGCCATCGGCGAGATCGCCGCGCCCTTTCTCGAAGCCCTGCGCCGCAAGGTCATCTGGCCCTCCGACGTGCTGGTGTTCCGGGATTTCCGCATGGAACTCGTCGAAACCTCCCGCCGCCAGAGCACCCTCGGCGTCGCCATGTACCCCCTCGGCTACCGGGTCGAGATGTTCCTGTCGGCCCCCGGGCGGGCCTACCTGGCCTTCTGCAGCGACGCCGAGCGCGAAGCCGTGCTCGCCGAAGCCGCCCGCAACCCGCCCCTGCTGCAGCGCAGCCGCGACGTGCTGCGTGGTGAGCTGGCGGCCATCCTCGACGAAACCCGCCGGCTCGGCTATGCCTCCCGCGACCCGCAGTTCGGCGGCGCCGACGACAAGGACATCAGCGTCGTCGACGACCGCATCGACGCCATCGCGGTGCCGGTGATGGACGGCCCGCGCATCCTCGCCACGATGAACCTCGTGTGGCCGCGCAAGTACAAGCTGAAGGCACAGATCGTCCGCGAACACCTCGCCGACCTCCAGGAAACCGCCGCCGCCATCGCCGTCGCAAGCCGCGTCTGAACCCCAACGTTCCACCAGACGGAACGCCCCCCGGCTCGCAAACACCACCGCTTCGCCCTGTGCAAGGATGGCCGTCCTCAGCCCGCTGAGACGACAAAAACATCAGGAGACCACCATGAAGCCCCACGCACCGCTTCTCGCGAAGCTTTGCCTGCCCCTGCTCGCCCCGGCCCTTGCCCTCGGCGCCGCCAGCGCCCAGGCCGCCCCCGCCAAGCGCCCCAACATCCTGCTGATCGTCGCCGACGATCTCGGCTACACCGACCTGGGTGCCTACGGCGCCGAGATCTCCACCCCCAACCTCGACAAGCTCGCCAGCGGCGGCGTGAAGATGACCGGCTTCTACGCCTCGCCCTTCTGCTCGCCGACCCGCGCCATGCTCATGTCGGGCAGCGACAACCACCTCGCCGGCTTCGGCGACATGTCCGAGCTGATGCTGCCCGAGCAGCGCGGCAAGCCCGGCTACGAGGGCTACCTCAACGCGCGCGTGGTGCCGATGGCCCAGGTACTCAAGGACGCCGGCTACCGCACCGCGATGGCCGGCAAGTGGCACCTGGGGGTGAAGGAAGAATTCAGCCCGGCCACCAGCGGCTTCGACCAGTCCTACGCCATGGTGATGGGCGGCGCCAGCCACTGGGGCGACCAGTCGGGCATCGTGGCAATGGACCCGGCCAAGCCGCCCAAGGCCATCTACCGCGAGAACGGCAAGGCCATCGACATCCCCCGCGACGGCTTCTACTCGTCCCAGGCCTTCACCGACAAGCTGCTCGACTACCTCAAGAGCGGTGAGCAGTCCGGCAAACCCTTCTTCGGCTACCTGGCCTTCACCGCCCCCCACTGGCCGCTGCACGCCCCCGACGCCGACATCGCCAAGTACGAAGGCCGCTACAAGGAAGGCTACGACAAGCTCCGCAAGGAGCGCCTTGAGCGCATGAAGCGCCTCGGCATCGTCGCCGCCGACACCCCGGTATATGAAGGCCACCCCCACTGGCCCAAGTGGGAAAGCCTCACCCCCGCCCAGCAGGAAGCCGAAGCCCGCCGCATGACGGTCTATTCAGCGATGGTGGACCACATGGACCGCCAGATCGGCCGCGTGCTCGACTACCTCAAGGCCAGGGGCGAGCTCGACAACACCTTCATCTTCTTCATGTCCGACAACGGCGCCGACGGCAACTCGGTGTACGACGTGGGCCGCACCCGCGAATGGATCGAGAAGGACATGGACAACAGCACCGCCAACACCGGCAAGCCCGGCTCCTTCATCGAGTACGGCCCGGGCTGGGCGCAGGTGGGCAGCACGCCCTTCAAGCTCTACAAATCCTTCATGTACGAAGGCGGCATTGCGGTGCCGGCGATCGCCTGGGGCCCGGGCATCAAGGGCGGCGCCATCAAGCGCGAGTTCGCCCATGTCACCGACGTCGCCCCGACCATCTTCGAGCTGGCCGGCGCCAGGCATCCGGGTACCGAATACCGGGGCAAGCCGGTGCTGCCGCTGCGCGGCAAGTCGATGGTGGGCTGGCTGAAGGGCAAGGCCCCCACCGTGCGCAGCAGCCAGGACGCGGTGGGCTGGGAGCTCGGCGGCCGCAAGGCGCTGCGCAAGGGCGACTGGAAGATCGTGTACGCCAACAAGCCCTGGGGCAAGGACGGCTGGGAGCTCTACAACATCGCCAGGGACCGCACCGAAAGCCGCGACCTGGCCGACGAGAACCCCCAGAAGCTCGGCGAGATGATCGTCGCCTGGAAACAGTACGTGGCCGAGACCGGCACCCTCGAGATCGAAGGCCTGGCCTACCGCCCTGGCTACAGCAACGCCGGCAAGTACTACGAGGACCTGGCCAAGGAAGCCGGCAGCACGCCCCACGCCAAGCCCTGAACCCGGGCCTCCGAGCCTGAAAGCCGGCACGAGGCCAGCGATGCCCCTCCGCGCCCTGCTCGCGCTGCTCTGCCTGACGGCCGCAGCGGCCATGCCGGCCCACGCCGACACGCCGCGGGCCGAGGCGCGGCCCGGCTACGTCGCCGACAGCGAATGCGCCGCCTGCCACCCCCGGCAGGCGGCCGCCTTCGAGGGCTCCAAGCACCGCCACGCGATGGCCCCGGCCAGCCCCGCCAGCGTGCTCGCCGACTTCGATGACACCCGCTTCGACGGCCCCCGCCAGGCCACTCGCTTCACCCGCCAGCTGGAACGCTTCGTGGTTCGCACCGAAGGCGCCGACGGCAAGCCCGCCGACTTCGCGGTGAGCCACAGCTTCGGCATCCACCCGCTGCAGCAATACCTCATCCCCCAGCCCGGCGGCCGCCTGCAGGCCCTCGGCGTCGCCTGGGATACCCGGCGCCGCCAGTGGTTCTCGCTGCTCGCCGACGACCCGCCGCCGCCCGGCTCGCCGCTGCACTGGAGCGGCCGCTACCAGAACTGGAACCTGATGTGCGGTGAATGCCACACCACCGCCTTCAGGAAGGGCTACGACGACGCCCGCGACGCCTACCGCACGCGCTGGGCCGCGGGCCATGTGGGCTGCCAGGCCTGCCACGGCCCCGGCGAGGTCCACGCCGCCAGCGCCCGCAGCGGCCGGCCGCAGCCCACCCCCAACCGCCTGCTCGGCCGCGCCCACGAGCAGGTGGATCAATGCGCCAGCTGCCACGCCCGACGCACCCGGCTGGTCGAAGACGCCAGGCCGGGCACCCCCTTCCTCGACAACTACCTGCCCGACAAGCTTCGCCCCGGGCTCTACTTTGCCGACGGCCAGCAGCAGGACGAAGTCTTCGAATACGGCTCCTACCGCCAGAGCCGCATGTACCAGGCCGGCGTGGCCTGCAGCGACTGCCACGAGCCCCACGGCGGCAAGCTCCGTGCCAGCGGCAACGCCCTGTGCACCCAGTGCCATAACGCAAGCGCCAGCCCCGCCGCCACCCCCCGCTTCAAGGGCCTCCAGGCCAAGGACTACGACAACCCGGCCCACCACTTCCATGCCCCCGGCCAGGCCGGCAGCCAGTGCGTCGACTGCCACATGCCGAGCACAAACTACATGGTGGTGCACGGCCGCCGCGACCACGCCATCCGCATCCCGCAGCCCGCGCTCAGCGCCCGGCTGGGCAGCCCCGACGCCTGCCGCGGCTGCCACACCGGGCGCTCCGCCGAATGGGCCGCCGCTGCGATCGAGAAGCGGCACGGCCCGCGCCAGCCCGCCGAGCACTACGGCGACATCCTGGCGGCGGCCCGCCACGGCCAGCCCGGAAGCGCCCGCCGGCTGGCGGCGCTGATCGCCGATCGGGGCCAGCCGGCCATCGTCCGCGCCACCGCCATCGAAGCCCTGGCCGCCCTCGGCGGCCCGGCCCCGAGTGGCGCGCTGGCCGACCCCGACCCGGTGGTGCGCGCCGCCGCGGCGATCAGCCTCGCCGGCCGCCCGGCAAGCGAGCGCCTCGCCGGCCTCGCCCCGCTCCTCGACGACCCGCTGCGCGCGGTGCGCATCAGCGCCGCCCGCGGCCTCGCCGACCTGCCCGACGACGCGCTGGCGCCAGACCGCCGGCCGCTGCGCCGCCAGGGCCTGGCCGACTTCATCGCCGCCCAGCAGGCCATGGCCGACATGCCCGCCGCCCAGGTGAACCTGGCCCTGCTCCACGCCGAAACCGGCGACGCGGCCCGGGCCCACTTCCGCCGCGCCGTCACCCAGGACCCGGTGAGCAACGCCTACCGCCTCGCCCTCGCCCGCTTCCTGGTGGCCGGCCGGCAGCCCGCGGAAGCCCGGCAGGTGCTGAAGGACGGCCTCGCCACCTCGGCCCAGCCGGGCGAACTCCACCTCGCCCTCGGTCTGCTGGCCGGCGAGCTGCGGGACTGGGACGAAGCCCTGGCGGAACTGCGCCGCGCCGACACCCTCATGCCCGGCAATCCGCAGGTCCGGCGCAACCTGGAGGCACTGCAACGCCGCCTCGGCCAGCCGGCACGCTGACCGCAGGGCCGGCAACTCCGCCGCAGGTTGGAGTGAGGATGGCGCGGGTCTGACCGAGGATGGGCCAGGTCTGAGTGAGGACGGAGCAGGTCTGACCGAGGATGAGTCAGGTCCGAGGGAGGACGGAGCAGGTCTGACCGAGGATGGGTCAGGTCCGAGGGAGGACGGAGCAGGTCTGACCGAGGATGGGTCAGGTCCGAGTGAGGACGAAGCAGGTCTGACCGAGGATGAGTCAGGTCCGAGGGAGGACGGAGCAGGTCTGACCGAGGATGGGTCAGGTCCGAGGGAGGACGAGTCGGGTCCGAGCAGGATGCCTGCTGCTCGCTGATGGAGACCAGCCGCTTTCCGTCGTTTGACCTTGGATTGGCCGGGTCCCGGCCCGGCGGCCGGCGCAGAACTCGCCCGCTCTGCGGGCTCAGACAGCTGCGCCGGACTTCCCCGCCTGTTGCTCCGCTGCTCAGCGGTTCAGAAGGGGCTTTTCGGAATCACCGAGCGTTTCAGCACGGGCGTGTGTGATCGACGCAAAGGCAGAAACTCCGGTCGATTCGCTGATGACACAAGGCGCCTCAGTAAAGGCTCGGTGCTGGGTGAAAGCCCCTTCTGAGCCGCCGAGCAGCACCGCAGCGGGCGGGGCCTTCCGGCGTAGCTGTCTGAGCCCGCGCAGCGGGCGAGTTCTGCGCCGCCCGCCCGATGCGAGCAGCGCAGGGGAGTCCTTTGATCAAGCACAGCTTGAGCAAAGGACCGGTGAAGCGGGGTCGCCTTCTTTGCCTACTTTCTTGGCGACGCAAAGAAGTAAGCCGGCCGGGTGTGCAAACCCGGCCGTGGATCGGGACCCGGCCGACGCAAGGCTAAACGCGAGACAGACGGCTGGTCCCCATCAGCGAACCTCAATTGGCCTCGGCCAGCGTCAAACCATCCCCCCCAACACCCGCGCGAAATTCATCGCCGCCTCGGCTGTCGCGCCGAGGAAGAGCTCCGGCTCGATCAGCTCGGCCTCCATCAGCGCCGGGGCGCCGGCGAACTCCACCAGGTCGATGCGCGCGTAGGTGGTGGGCGCCGGGGTGCGGGCCAGCACCGCCTCGGCCACGGCGAGCTCGGCTGCGGTGGGCTGGTGCGGGTGAACCGTGCCGCCGTACATGTCCTGCACCCGGAAATCCCCCGCGGCGGGCTGCTTGCGGATGGCGTGGGAAAAGCGCCCGCCGAAATACACCAGCGACACCTCGCCGGCCTCGGCGACACTGGTGACGAAGGGCTGCACCATCACGTCACCGTCGGCCACCAGGCTGTCCAGGTGGGCCAGGCAGGCCGGGTCGGAGGCCATTGCCCGCAGCGCACCGATGGCGCCGATCGAGACCGCCGGCTTGACCACCACCTCGCCCCAGCCGCGGGCCGCCAGCTGGGCACGGGCGTCGGCGCAGCCCTTGTCGAGCCACAGGGTGGGCACGGTGGAGATGCCCTCGGCGGTGAGCTGGCGCAGGTACTGCTTGTGGCAGTTCCACTCGATGACGGCAAAGGGATTGACGAAGCGGGTGAGCGGGTGGGTAGCCTCGGCCCAGGCCAGGAACTCGGGCAGGCGGCGGAAGTAGTCCCACGGCGTGCGCACCGCCACCAGCGGCCAGGCGGCCCAGTCGACAGGGCTGTCCCAGGGCAGGATGTCAGCCTCGATGCCGAGCACCTCCAGCGCGGCGACCAGATGGTGGGTCTCCGGGTCGGGCTTGGCCATCTCGGCGCCGGTGACGAGGACGATGCGGGGGCGGGCTTGCATTGGGCGATCCTTGCGCGTGGGCTTGACGGGAGGCCCGCATTCTAGCGGGCCCGGCCGGCGCGCGCCCCTTGTGGGGGCGACTTCAGTCGCCCGCGGACTCCGATAAAAGGCATGCCTGTGGTCAACGCGCGTAGGGCGACTGAAGAGGGTGTCGCGAAACGCCTGCCCGAGCGCTTGGGCTACGATCAGGCGTACAGCGATGAGGTTGAGACAGTGATGGGTCAGGACAGGATCAAACGCCGTGTCACACGGATCAAGGTGGGAACCCAGTTAGGTTTGGACGG
>JAEUNU010000136.1 GCA_016789125.1 Zoogloea sp.
GCCGATCCGGCGCTGGCGCCAATGTGCCGATCCGTGGGTGGCTCCATTACGCCGATCACGGGGTGGCTCCAATGTGCCGGTCACGCCCTGGCTCCATTGTGCCGATCATCAAGTGGCTCCTATGTGCCGGTCGGTGACACACCCTGCTGGCGATCGGCAGCGACATCTACGATGCGGCCCGCGACGGTTACAAGCACATGAAGTCGGCCGGCAAGAGCGAGGGCCTGGATGCCCTGCGCGACGCTTTCCCCGGCCGCTCGCCGCGCATCAGGAAGCCGGACAGCGGCGCCGCCTGAAGCCCACGCCCACCGCCGCGACGCACTGGCCGCGGCGGTGGGCGGTGGGCGGCCCGACAGCTGCGGTCTGTCAGCGGCGCGTCATTCATCATTGCCTCCCGCGGAGGCAATTTTTCATTTCCGGCACCCGATGTTTCATTCCCGGCGGGGAAGCTTTCATCCCGGGAAGGCAATGTTTCATCCCTGCCAGGCAATGTTCCATTCCGCCGAGGCAATGTTTCATCCGGGCCAGGCAAATTTGCCTCGCGCGAACCCATCGTTTCATTCCGCCCGGGCAATGTTGCATCCCGCCGGGGCAATTGTTCGTCGGCGCCACCCAATGACGGCGTGTGTCCATGAAAAAACCCCTCGCCGCCAGGCAGGCTCACTCCGCCACAGGCCAGCCTCTCCTTGCCGGGCCTGGGTGGCGCAATTCAGCCCGCCCCCGCTGCCACCCGCATCGGCTCACAGCCCGTAAGCGGGCTCGATTATTCACTTCAGACAAACAGTGTTTTCGCTCTCCGCACCTTTATTCCCCATCCAGAAACAACCAGAATGCGCTGCCCTGCCCCGGAGGCCTGCGTGCGCCCTCGCCGCCGCGCCGCCGGACGACCCGACCAATGAGCCTCGAACCCATGCGCCGCCCCCACTTCAACCCCTACCTGCTGCTCGCCCTCACCTCCCTCTTCTGGGCCGGCAACATGGTGATGAGCCGCGGCCTCAGGGCCGACCTGCCGCCGGTGGCGCTGGCCTTCTGGCGCTGGGTGACCGCCTTCTGCTGCGTGCTGCCGCTGGCCCTGCCCCACCTGCGCACCCAGTGGCCGCTGCTCCGGGCGGCATGGAAGAAGGTGATCTTTCTCGGCATCTTCGGGGTGGGCTGCTACAACACCTTCTCCTACGTGGCGGTGCAATACACCACCGCCACCAGCGCGACCCTGCTCAACTCCTTCATCCCGGTGGTCACCAGCGTGCTGGCGCTGGCCTTCTTCGGGCGGCGCCTGGCGCGGCCCGAGGTGATCGGCGGGCTGATCTCGCTGGCCGGGGTGCTGCTGCTGATCAGCCGCGGCAGCATCGCCACGCTGCTCGGCCTCGAGCTCAACACCGGCGACCTGTGGATGCTGCTGGCGGTGCTGTCGTGGAGCCTCTACACGGCCTTCCTGCAGTGGCGCCCCCAGGGGGTGCACCCGATGCTGCTGCTGGCGGCCTTCATCGTGGTGGGCCTCGCGGTGATGGCGCCGATGTACGCCTGGGAGCTGTCCACCGGCGCCGCGGTCAATCTCCACGCCGGCTCGCTGGGCGGCATCCTGTATGCGGGGGTGGTGGCGGCCTTCCTGGGTTTCGTGTGCTTCAACGCCGGCGTGGCCCAGGTGGGGCCGGCGGTGGGCTCGCTGTTCATCCACCTGATGCCGGTGTTTGCGTCGATCCTGTCAGCGCTGGTGCTGGGCGAGACGCCCGCCTGGTATCACTACGCGGGGATGGCGCTGGTCTTCGGCGGCATCCTGCTCACCACCCGCAAGCCCGCGCCCGCCCTGGCCGTCTCCCCGGCCGCGGCGCGCTGAATCCATAAAAACCAAAGGACGCGCCATGCTCGCCCATCTCGAACGCCCGGTGGCCCGCGCCCCCGGCCTGCGCCAGGTCTTCGCCGACTTCGGCCTCACCTACTTTGCCAACGGCCTGATCGGCTTCATCTTCTCGGCCACCGGGCCGGTGGCCATCATCCTGTCGGTGGGCACCAACGGCGGCCTCAGCCACGCCGAGCTGGCCTCATGGGTGTTCGGGGTGTTCTTCATCAACGGCCTCATCACCATCGCCATGAGCTGGCGCTACAAGTCGCCGCTGGGTTTTGCGTGGACCATCCCCGGCACGGTGCTGGTGGGGCCGGCGCTGCAGCACCTGAGCTTTGCCGAGGTGATCGGCGCCTTCTACGCCACCAGTGCGCTGATACTGGTGCTGGGGGCCAGCGGCTGGGTCAAGCGGCTGATGTCGTCGCTGCCGATGCCCATCGTGATGGGCATGGTGGCCGGTGTGTTCCTGCGTTTCGGGCTCGACCTGGTGCGGGCGCTGCACAGCGACGTGGGCATCGCCGCACCGATGGTGGTGGCCTTCCTGCTGCTGTCGGCCAGCACCGTGTGGGGCAAGCGCATCCCGCCGGTGATCGGCGCGCTGGTGGTGGGGGCGATCGCCATCGGCCTCCTGGGCCGGGTGGACACCTCGGTGGTGCATAGCTTCGCCTTCGCCCAGCCGGTGGTGCAGGCGCCGGTGTGGAGCATCGGGGCGCTGGTCGAGCTGGTCGTGCCGCTGGCGATCACCGTGCTGGTGGTGCAGAACGGCCAGGGCGTGGCGGTGCTGTCGGCCGTCAAGCACCAGCCGCCGGTCAATACCATCGCCTTCGTGTCGGGCATCGGCGCGGCACTCAGCGCCATGGTCGGCGCCGTGAGCAGCTGCCTCACCGGCCCCACCAATGCGCTCCTCACCTCGTCGGGCGAACACCACCGCCAATACACCGCGGCCCTCACCTTCGGCATCTTCGGCGTGCTGTTCGGGTTGATGGCGCCCACCTTCACCGGGCTGATGCTGGCGGCGCCGAAGGAATACATCATGGTGCTGGGCGGCCTCGCGATGCTGCGGGTGCTGCAGGGGGCTTTCGTGGCGTCGTTCGGCGGCGGCAAGTTCACCCTCGGGGCGCTGATCAGCCTGTGCGTCACGGTGGCCGACCTGGGCATCCTCAACATCGGCGCGGCCTTCTGGGGCCTGGTGGCCGGCTTCACGGTATCGTGGCTGATGGAGAAGCGTGATTTCCAGGCCCTGGCCAACGCCGACTGACCCCACCCGAGGAGACAGCACCATGTTCAAGCACCTGCTCGTACCCACCGACGGCTCCGAACTCTCCCGCCACACCGCGGCCAAGGCGATCGCCTTCGCCCGCGAGACCGGCGCGCGGATCACCTTCTTCACCGCGCTGCCGGATTTTCCGGTGTCCTTCAGCGAAGGCTACGGCATCACCGACCCGGGCACCCGGGCACGCCTGGTGGCCTCCGCCGAAGCCCAGGGTCGCGCCATCCTCGACCCGCTGGTGGCCGCCGCCAGTGCCGAGGGCGTGGCCGCCAGCGCCGTCACCGCCGCCTGCGACACCGCCCACGAGGGCATCATCGCCACGGCCGGGGCCCACGCCTGCGACCTGATCTTCATGGCCTCCCACGGCCGCCGCGGCATCGGCGCGCTGCTCCTGGGCAGCGAGACCCAGAAGGTGCTCACCCATTCGAAGATCCCGGTGCTGGTGCACCGCTGACCCGCCCCCGCCTTGACCGCCCTCGCCATCCACCCGCCCGGCAGCGCCGGCGCCATCGTGCGCCAGCTTTTCCACCACGCCTGGCCGATCCTCATCGCCCAGCTGCTGTCGATGGCGATGATGATCGCCGACACCCTGATCGCCGGGCGCTACGGCACCCTCGATCTGGCCGGGGTAGCCATCGGCAGCAGCTTCTACATCTCGGTGGTGATGCTGCTGGGCGGCGTCCTGCAGGCGGTGGCGCCCACCGTGGCCCACCACGTCGGCGCCGGCCGTAACGAAGAGATCGGCCCGGCCCTGCAGCAGGGCTTCTGGCTGGCCGGCATGCTGGCCCTGCCGGGCGTGGCGGTGCTGCTGGCGCCCGGCCCGCTGCTGGCCATGGCCCGGGTGCCCGCCGACGTGGCGGCCCTGGCCAGTGACTACCTGGCGGCCACCGCCGCGGGGCTGCCGGCGCTGCTCTTCTACCGCGCGTTTTACGCCTTCAACAACGCGGTGGGCCGGCCGCGGGCACTGATGGCGATCAGCGCCGTCGTCACCAGCGTTCACCTGCCGCTGGCCTGGGCGCTCACCAACGGCGCGGCCGGCCTGCCGGAGTTGGGCGGCGCCGGCTGCGGGGTGTCGACGGCCGTCATCAACTGGCTGGCCCTCTTCTGCGGGCTGGCCTACCTGGCGCGCAACCCGGCCTACCGGCAATACCGCATCTTCAGTGGCTGGCAGGCGCCCCACCCGGGCGAGCTGGGCAAGCTGCTGCGGCTGGGGGGGCCGATGGGGCTGTCGACCTTCATCGACATCAGCTCCTTCACCCTCATCGCGATACTGGTGGCCCGGCTGGGCGTTGAAACCGTGGCC
>JAEUNU010000050.1 GCA_016789125.1 Zoogloea sp.
TCAGCGAGGAGATGAAGCGGCGCTTCAAGCGCTGAGCCTCGCCCGGCCCTGCCGCCGGTCGGGCTGATTTGGAGGCACCCGCCTCACCCACCGGAGCCCTGCATGCCATGCCGCGCGCCAGGCCCGGAAAGCGCGTGAAGGCCGTGCCGCCCCTCTACACTGGGTAGTGAAGGCACGCCCCGCCCGGAGGGCCGGTTTCACTGCCCCGGGTGGCGTGCCCCTTTCCTCTGGAGCCCGCAGGTGAAGCCTCTCTGCTGTGTCCTGATGCCCTCGGGCAAGAAGCGCCTCCCGGCCGGGCCGCTGGTGGATTTCGAGGCCGTCTACCGCCGCCTGGTCGAGCCGGGCGTCGTGGCGGCGGGCATGGAGCCGCTGCGCAGTGGCCCTGACGCCGCTGACGGCATGCTCGACGAGCCCGGCGGCGAGCGCCTGCTCCTCTGCGACTACGCCGTGGTCGACCTGGGCGGCGCGAGCGCGAGCGTCCTCTATCAGCTCGGCCTGCGCCACGGCCTGCGGCCGGCCAGCACCGTGACGCTGTTCGGCGGCCCCGGCCCGCTGCCCCTCGCCCTGGCGCCGCCGGCCACGATCCGCTACGCCCCCGGGGCCGATGGCCGTCCGGCGGATGCCGCCGCCGGCGCCCGGGCCCTCGGGAGCGCCCTCGATGCGCTGCACCGTTCCTGGGGCAGGCCGCCCGGAAGCGGTTCGGCCTATCCGCTGCTCGACGGCCCCGGGGGGCCGGACATCGCCCGCCTCAAGACCGACGTCTTCCGCGAGCGGGCCCACTACGCCGTGGAGGCCCGCGACACGCTGGCGGCGGCCCGGCGGGGTGGGAAGGATGCGGTCCGGGCGGTGGCGGCGCGGCTGGGCGATGTCTCCGTCGCCGAGGCCGGCGTGGTCATCGATCTCCTGCTGTCCCTGCGTGCGGTGGGCGACTGGCAGGGCATGGTCGAGCTCGTCGGCCGGATGGCCCGGCCCCTGGCCCGCAGCACCCTGGTACAGGAACAGCGCGGCCTCGCCCTCAACCGGCTGGGCCGTGCCGACGAGGCGGAGGCGGTGCTGCTGGCGGTCATCGCCGCCCACGGCCCGAGCAGCGAAACCAACGGCCTGCTCGGCCGGGTTTACAAAGACCGCTGGGCCGTCGCCCGGCAGGCCGGCCAGGCCGCCGCCGCGGAGCGCTGGCTGGGCAAGGCCATCGCCACCTACCTGCAGGGCTTCGAGGCCGACTGGCGGGACGCCTTTCCGGGTATCAACGCCGTCACCCTGATGGAGCTCGCCCGCCCGCCTGACCCGCGCCGCGCCGAGCTCCTGCCGCTGCTCGCCTGGGCGGTGCAGCGTCGCATCGCCCAGGGCGTGCCCGACTACTGGGACCACGCCACCCGCGTCGAGCTGGCTGTGCTGGCCCGCGACGAGGCGGCCGCCACCCGGGCCGCCGCCGACGCTCTGGCCGCCGTGCGCGAGCGCTGGGAGCCCGAGGCCACCGCCGGCAACCTGGGCCTGATCCGCGAGGCCCGCGCCGGCCGTGGCGAGACGCTGGCCTGGGCCGACGCCATCGAGCAGGCCCTGCGGGCCCGGGCGCAAACGTGAGTAAATTGACGCAGGCGCCGTGCGATTGAGCGCCGTCGCTGCGCCCCGCTGGCGTCATAATGAGGGCCCGAGTAAACCGCCCGGCCGCCGCCGCGATGGCGAGATCGACGCCGAGGGGGTGTTTCGAGTGAAGGAACGATGAACAGCCACAAGCCCATGCCGCCGGCCCCGCCGGCATTTCGCGCCCGTCGGGGACACTTGTTCGGTGCCGCCGCGCTGTCCCTCGCCCTGGCCTTGCCGGCCGGGATGGCCGTTGCCGAGCCGGCCCCGGAGGCGCCCGCCACTGCCGAGCCGGTGAAGGCCGCCGAGGCGCCCGCCGCCAGCCCCACCCTGCCGGAGCTGAAGCTGGAGGCGCTGTCGGCCGAGGTCTATTCAGTCACCCTGGTCGGGCGCTGGTCCGACAAGCGGGAGAGCGGCGTTTACCGCATGATCGTCGTGAAGGGCGGCAGTGACGAGCTGATGACCCGGGTCGTCGTGCAGTGGATCCGCGTCAAGGCCGGCGAGAAGCCGGTCGTCGTGGCCTCGCGGGAGATCGAGGCCTTCAACCAGTACATCGGGATGGCAATGGTGCCCACCTGGCGCGACCTGAGCCCCAACCGCCTGCAGGTGATGGCCGACGTGCGCCTGCCGGACGGGCAGCGCAAGCGGGTGCGCGTGCTGGCGGCCACGCCGGGTGAGCTTTCCGACCCGGTCTGACCCCACCCGCCGTGATGCCGCTTGCCCCGGCGTCGCGGCCAGCCCGCGCCAGCCCCTTCGCCTGGGGGGCTCAGTCACCAAAAATCAGGCGGTCGCGGCCCAGTTCCTTCGCCCGGTACATGGCCACGTCGGCGCATTTCATCAGGCCCACCTCGTCGTCCGCGTGGTCTGGAAAGATGCAGATGCCGATCGAGACGGAAATGCCGATCAGGTGAGGCCCGATGTGGAAGGGCAGGGCGATGGAGGCGCGGATGCGCTCGGCCACCTGCCGGGCGTCGTCGCGGCTGTCGATGTGGGGCAGCAGCACCACGAACTCGTCGCCGCCGATCCGCGCCAGGGTGTCGGATTCGCGCAGGCACTCGCGCATGCGCTCCGCGGCGGCGATCAACAGGCTGTCGCCCACCGCGTGGCCGCAGGCATCGTTCACCGGCTTGAAGTGGTCGAGGTCGACGAACATCAGCGCTGCCGGGCTGCGCTCCCGGCGCGCCCGGGCCAGGGCCGCCTGCAGCCGGTCGGAGAACAGGGCCCGGTTGGGCAGCTGGGTGAGGGGGTCGTGCTGGGCCATGTGGCGCATGTGCTCCTCCCGCTCGCGCAGCTCGCGGGTCATCGCCTGGGCCTTGGCGAAGGCGCGGGCGCGGCCGGTGACCAGCTGCCAGGTGAACAGCGCCAGCAGCAGGCTCACGCAGGTCCCCGCCCCGGCGATGATGTGTGCCGGGTTGTTGCTGTGACCCAGCTCGAAGCCGGGTGTCGAGCGGACCTGCAGGGTCCAGCTGTGCTGGGGAAACTCGATGTGCTCGATGGCCGTGAAGCGCGGCGTGGCGGCGGCTGCATCGGGGTCGGAATCGAACATCAGCTGCGTCGGCAGGGCCTCCGGGCCGTCGTAGATGCGCAGCGCGATGCCCGGCGAGCCCTCGCCGTGCATGCTGGCGATCATGTCGGCGAGCCGGAAGGCCATGTGCACCCACCCCTTGAGGGCCGCCTGCCGGCTGGCCGGGGCGTCGTTGGGCAGCCCCTTGGCGTACAGCGCCAGGTAGATCGCGAAGGCCGGCTTCTTTAACGGCGCATCGATCAGCAGCGCGATCCGCGAGGTGATCGCGATGCCCCCCGAGTCGCAGGCCTGGAGCATGGCCTTGCGGCGCAGCGGGTCGGCGTACAGGTTGTGCCCGAGGGCGGCCCGGTTTCCGGGGGTCGGCGGTGCGACGTAGGTCACCGGCGCGACGGGGTCGGTCTCGTCGCTCGGCCGGATCGTGTAGTCCGTGTCGCCGAGGGCCTTGCGGGTGGCCACGTGGCGGGGGATGTCGGCCGCGGGCAGGCGGGGCGTGAAGGCCATCAGCTGCACGCCGGAGAACTCCGGGCCGCCCATCAGGGCCGTCACGAAGCGCTGGAAGTCTTCCTTGCTGACCTCGTCCGAGGCCTCGAAAAGGCCGCGCGCCGCCCGCAGCATCTGCTCGTAGCTGGCGACGCGGGCCTCGATTCGGCTCACCGACTGGCGCACGCTGAAGTCGAAGTCGGCCCTCATCCGGGCCTCCGCCGCCTGCTGCTCGTGATGCCACAGCCAGCCGGTCAGGGCGAGGGACAGCAGCCCGACCAGCACGGGCAGCCCCAGGTTGCGGAGCCGGGGTGGGGCGGGGGGCGGCACCGCGGGCGAGGCCGGGTGCGACGTCTCCGGGTCGGTCACGACGCAGGCCCGCGCCACCGGGCCCGGATGGGCGCCGGAAAGAGTTGGGGCAAAGGCAAGGCGGCCGGCGAGCCCCCGACGGGTGGCGGGCCCGGCCGCGCAGGCGCGTGCAGCAGGATGAAGGCATTCACACGGACATCTCCCTCTTACCGCCCCTGGCGATCCGGGGCCAGGGCAGCCCGGCGATCACGCCTCCCCGGGCCGGAGCGTCAGGTCATTTCGCGCCGATACAAGGCTTCGACCTGCTCCCGTGCCCACGGCGTACGGCGCAAAAACTTGAGGCTGGATTTGATGCTGGGCTCGTTCTGGAAGCAGCGGATGTCGATCACCGCCCCCAGGCTGTCCCAGCCGAAACGCGTCACCAGTTCGGTGAGCATGTGTTCGAGGGTGATGCCGTGGAGCGGGTTGTTGGCTTGCGGGGTCATCTGAGTTCAGGCTGTGTGCATCGATGGGAACTTTGGACCACTTTGTCGACTCTGCCAAGAGCTTGTGGCAAGCTCCTTC
>JAEUNU010000053.1 GCA_016789125.1 Zoogloea sp.
GTTCGCTACAACCACACCGCCGACCCTGCCACCCCCTCGCTACCCGACCAAAACACCCGGCGCTGCAGCAAGAGAGCGCGCATTATAAAGAACTATCAGACTCCGTCAACACATTAGGGAAAATAAATTTCAGACCTCCACGCCGCGGGCCTACGGTCTCCTAATGAGGCATCTGCGTACTGCGCACCACCCATTGCTCCAGCGCTTCGGCCTGCATGGGGCGGGCGTAAAGAAAGCCTTGCATCTCGGCACAACCCATTTCTCGGAGCAATTGAGCCTGCTGATCGGTTTCGACGCCTTCGGCAATGACGTCCAAGCCCAAGCCCTTCGCCAGCTTTATGATGATCGTCGCGATGCAGTCTCCCTGAGTTTCTGGCGTGAGCTCCCGAACAAAGGCGCGATCAATCTTTACCCTGTCGAAGGGCAGTCGATTCAGGCTCCCGAGAGAAGAGAAGCCGCAACCGAAGTCATCTACCGCCACCCGCAAACCCAACGCCTTCAGCTCGTGCAACTGGCGCGCAACCGACAACGGATCTTCCATTGCGACCGACTCCGTGATCTCGAGCTCGAGCCGGGACGGATCAACCCCACTCTCCCTGATGACTCCGGCAGTCTTTGCGACAAAATCAGGCTCGCGGAACTGGGCCGCTGAAATGTTGATCCCCACCCTGAAACCGGGCAATCCCTTGGCGTCCCAGCGCACGATCTGACGGCAGGCCTCGCCTATCACCCAATCTCCGATATCCACGATCATCCCCGTGTACTCGGCAAGAGGAATGAAAACGTCGGGCGAGATCGCTTCACCGCTGGCTTTGACCCAGCGGATCAAGGCCTCACACCCGACGAGGGCTTGATCCGCGGAGGCGACCTGGGGCTGGTAATGCAGCTCCAGCCCCTTGCCCTGGTGCAGCGCAGAGCGCAGCTCGGTGAGGAGGCGGACACGGTTCTGGGTGGACGACTCCATTTCACCCGAGAAAAAACGCCAATGCTGGTTGCCGGCCTGCTTTGCATGGCTCAGCGCCAGATTGGCTCGCTTCAGGAGTTCGACTGCCCCCCCGGGGACGGCCGCCAGGTCGACGAAGCCTGCCCGCGCGCGTATCGGGATCGCGTGGCCACGCACGGAAAACGGCGCATTGAAGACATCCAGGATCGCACTGACCCCTCCCTCCCCCGGCCTCCAGCACAATCCGAACGCATCGCCGGCGACGCGCGCGACAAGGGCATTTGCACCGACCGCAAGCTGCAGGCGCTGGGTCACTTCGACGAGCAGCAGATCTCCGCTGCGGTGCCCGAGCGCGTCGTTCAGCTCGGAAAACCGGACAATGTCGATGATCCCCAGGATCCAGCCTCCGCTCGCAAGCGCCGGCATCTCCTCATCAACGCGATCAAGGAAACGCTTCCGGTTGGGCAGGCGTGTCAGCGGGTCATAATAGGCAAAGAACCCCAGGCGCTCGAAGAGCACGACATTTTCGAAGCCGACCCCCAGGTTGACGCAAAGCACCTCGATCATGCGGCGAGCCAACTCGGTGGCCGGGCGTGGCAGGTCGACGTGGATCAAGGCTTCCTTACCGTGGATTCGACCCAGATGCAGACAGGCCGACCCGGGACCGAAAACATGGCGCTGGCCAGCGAGGCCGCTTCTCAGGGAATCACGCAGCGTTTCATTGTCGAGGTCGACAAGGCTCACGCCTTCGAGGTGGCAGTAAACACCGCAGCCCGCCAGGATACGCAGCTCATCGTGGTCCCGCCCCTCTCCCACGCCCTCGGAAGGCCCGCAGAACACGGCATTGAGCGCCCCCCCGAAGAAGCCCGCCAGGTGCTTCAACGCAACCTCGGCAAAGGCGCGAACGTCCCGGGGAACGAAGAGCTGATTGCCGGTTTCGATGAGCAGCTCGAGGCCACGACGGTTTTCATCGAGAGCACAGATCTGATCATAAGAACGAATCGCTGCGGTCAGGGTCGTGATCAGCCGGGTGTGAGTGAGCTCGGACTTGGTGCGGTAGTCGTTGATGTCGTAATCGCGAATCACGCTGAGCTCAGGCGCATAGCCCGGCTGCCCGGTGCGCAGGATGATCCGCGTATCACGCCTGCCGAGCTCCTCGCGAATGACCCGAACCAGGGTCAGCCCGGCATCATGGCTCTCCATGACGACGTCGAGCAAGATCACCGCCACATCCGGGTGCGCCTCGAGGACGGCACGGGCCTGCTCTGACGAATAGGCGTTCAGCAACTCGAGCTTGCGGTTGCTTATCGTGACCCCTCTCAGGGCAAACAATGTGGCCTGGTGGACTTCGGGATCATCGTCGACGATGAGCACCTTCCAGGGACGCTCGGCTGACACGAGATGAACCGGCCCATCGTCTTCTAGAAACTCGATGAACTCTTCGGGGCGAGTAACGGCGAGCGTTGTCATTTTTAGTGGATCCGGAACCGGCTACGGGTAAACCTCCCGCTACTGGAGCTTCTTTACGGCATGCGGGGGGCCCTTCTTTAGTCAGGCGGGTCAATCGCAGCCCCTTCCTGCCCCCTGAAATTGGGCGCAAAATTCCCAGAGCAAAGCCCCTGGCCTTTCTGGAGAAACCCGCCCATGAGCAAACTTGAACGACTCGGCAGCCTGGACATGACCTGGCTTCAAATCGAACGGGATACCAATCTCATGCATGTGGTCGGTGTGCTTGTGCTCGAGACCCCCCTCGATCGCCAGCGCCTCGAAGAGCGGCTCCAGACCCGTCTGCTGCGCCTCGAGCGCTTTGGCCAGCATGTCCTGCGCGACAGCGCCGGCGCCATCTGGGAGAGCGGACAGGTCGACATGAACGCCCACATCGTCGAAGTGGCCCTGCCGGCAGGCGACGAACAGGCCGCCCTCGAGACTCTCGTCGGCGAACTGGCCGCACGCCCCCTCAACCCCGCACGCCCGCTGTGGCAGCTACACCTGGTTAAGCCCTATGGGGGGGGAAGCGCGCTCATCGTGCGCATCCATCAGTGCATCGCCGACGGCATCGCCCTTTTCAGCGTGCTCCGCTCCCTCACCGACGCCAGCCCCGACGACGACACGCCTCCGCAACTCGACACACCGGCGCGACCCGACAACTTTTTCGAGCAACTGTGCGCCCCGCTCACCCGAAGCATGATCGAGAGCATCCAGATATCCGGCGCCTTCTGGGCCAGGTATCTGAGCCTCATGCTCAACCCCCAGCAGGTGTTCGACTACGCCCGGGCGAGCGCCGCACTGGCCCTCGAGATCGGCAAGCTCACGGGCCTGCAGGACGACAGCCTGACCTTCCTGAAGGGGCAGCCCCAGGGCATCAAGCGCGTGAGCTGGAGCCAGCCCTTGCCCGAAACCGCAGTCCGCACGCTGGCCGAAAGCGCCGGCACGACGACCGACGCCGTGCTGCTGGCCTGCCTTAGCGGCGCGCTGCACGACTATCTGCTGGGCCAGGGCGCATCGGCCACCGGCGTCGAGTTGCGCACGCTGATGCCGGTCAACCTTCGCGACGCCGAGGCCGGCGATCCCCTCGGCAACCGCAGCGGCCTGATGCTCATCGAACTGCCGGTGGGCATCGCCGACCCGCAGGAGCGGCTGGCCGAAACCCATCGCCGCGTGGAGGTGTTCGCCAAGGCCTACGACACCCAGCGCGCCCTCGGCATCTTCAGCCTCATCGGCCAGACGCCCAAGGCCGTCCAGCAACAGACGCTCCGCCTGCTGGCCGCCAAGACCAGCGCCTTGCTGTGCCACGTGCAGGGTTCGCACCAGGCGCGCTACCTCGCCGGCGCCAAGATCATCGAGGAGATGTTCTGGAGCCCGGCCTCCGGCGACCTCGGCCTCGCGATCAGCATCGTCTCCTACGACGGCCATTACCGCATCGGCCTTCTCGCCGACACCGCGATGGTGGCCGACCCGTCGGCGATCACCGGCCGGATCGCCGCCCAGCTTGCCGCCCTCGCCCCCGGGGCGAGCCCGGTCGCCGAGACACCGAAGCCCAAGGCGGCCCGCAAGCCACGCAAAGCCGCCCCGAAAAAACCTGCCTCGAAGCCGGCCTGAAGCTCAGCTCGCCCGCGGGTCGAAGGCGTCGCGCACCACGTCGGCAAACAGGTTGGCGGCCAGCACCAGCACGAACATGAAGATGAAGGCCGCCACCAGGCTCCACCACACCATGGGCTCACGGGCGAGTTCCATGCGTGCGGCGTTGATCATCGTGCCGAAGCTGATGGTGTTCGGGTCGACACCGATCCCCACGTAAGACAGCACCGCCTCGGCCAGCACCAGGCCCGAGAAGTCCATCACCAGCGCGATCAGCACCAGGTGCATCAGGTTGGGCAGCACGTGGCGGGCCAGGATACGGGTGGTCGACACGCCGAAGGCTCGCGCCGCCTGCACGTATTCCAGCTCCCGCAGCTTGAGGGTTTCGCCGCGCAGCAGGCGGCACAGCCCCGTCCAGCTTGTCATCCCGAGGATCAGGCACAAGGCCAGCAGGCGCGCGTCAGCCCGCTCGGCGGCGGTTTCGAACCACTCCGGGTGGGTGTCGATCACCACCTGCATCATCAGCACCGCCGCGGCAATGAGCAGCACACCGGGAATCGAGTTGAGCACGGTGTAAACATACTGGATCACGTCGTCCACCCAGCCTCCCAGGTAGCCCGCAACAATGCCCAGAGCCACCGCCAGGGGCAGCGTGACCAGCGTCGTCAACGTACCGATCACCAGCGCGGTGCGGATGCTCTTGAGGGTCAGGAAGAGCACGTCCTGCCCCACCTTGTCGGTGCCGAACACGTGGTACTCGGTGGCCAGCGCGGTGATCGGGCCCACCAGCAGCAACACGCCGGCCAGCGTGAGCAGCATCGCCCGCCAGGCAAGCCCGCCCTTGCCTCGCCACACCGCCCGCCAACCGGCGCCAAAGGGCACCCGGCGCGACCGCGCCACCAGCGCCACGACCACGCCGGCCAGCACCAGCCAGCCCCCCGCCGCCGCCGCAAGCCCGATGGCGATGCGCCCCGTCACGTCGCCGGCCAGATCCTGCTCCGGATACTGCAGCCCCGCACCGCCATACTTGAGGCGCGGAAACTCCCGGTGCTGGGTGCCATCCTTGCCCTCGACGGTCTGCTTGGAGAACAGCTGCCAGGCCAGCGGCGCCGAATAGGTTTTCTCGACCCGCGTTCGCAAAGGCTCAGCCAGTGCATCGAGGGCACTGCGGACCTCGGTGGACAGCTGCGCCTTCCTGGCTTCGGCGGCCTCGGCGCCGGCGGGCTCCAGGCGCTCCCGGTAATGCAGGCTGTCCACAAGCCCCACCAGCACGAAGATCAGCAGCAGCGTGAGGGACGTCATCCCCACCCCGCTCGCCCCCACCCGCCCCCAGGCGGCACGCATGGGCTCGCTGCGGCGGGCACTCCAGGCCGCCAGCACGATGCAGCCGAGGAGTCCGAAGAGAAGCAGATCGGTCCACAGGACCACCGGTTGAAAACCCATCATTCCAGCCTCACCCGCGGATCGACCAGCGTATACGACAAGTCGGTGAGGATCAGCCCGACGATGTATAGCAGCGACCCGATGAAGACCATCGCCCGCACCACCGGGAAATCCTGCGAATTGATCGCATCGATCGTGTAGCTGCCCAGCCCGGGAATGCCGAAGAAAGACTCGTAGATCAGGCTGCCCATGAACAGCGACGGGATCACCACCACCACGCCGGTCAGGATGGGGATCATCGCGTTCTTGAGCACATGACGGAACAGCGCCTGCAGCTCGGACAGCCCCTTGGCCCGGGCCGTGCGCACGTAATCCCTGCCCGCTTCCTCGAGGAAGATCGTGCGGTACCAGCGCGCGCTGCCGCCGATGCCGGCGATCACCCCGATCACCACCGGCAGCACCAGGAAGCGCCCCGCATCCAGCCCCGCCCCGTAGCCCGAGATCGGCACCAGGTGCCACACCTTCGACACCAGCCACTGGCCGCCGATGATGTAGAACAGCCCTGAGATCGACATCATCGCCACGCACATCACCACGCCCCAGAAATCCAGGTAGGACGCCCGGAAGAACACCAGCAGCAGCGCAAAGCACACCGTCACGAACAAGCCCAGCACGAAGGTCGGCAGCGCGATTGCCAGCGACGGCCCCATCCGCGTCTTGAGCTCGTTGGCGATGTCGCGCCCGTCGTCGGCCCGGCCGAAGTCGAACACGAACATGCGCAGGGATTTCTCGAAGAAGATGGTGTGGGTGAGCTTCTGCGTGCCCTCCGCCGCGCCATCGAAGAGCAGCGGCTTGTCGTAGCCCCGCTCCACCTTCCAGCGCTCGATGGCCTCGGGGGTCACACGCTTGGCGCCCAGCTGCATGCGCGCCATGTCGTCGGGAGTGTTGACGACGAAGAACAGCGCAAAGGTGAGCAGATTGACGCCGATGAGGATCAGCGGCGCATACAGCAGGCGGCGGACGATGTAGGCAAACATAGGGCGCCTATCCTACATGGCCCGGCGCCGATGACGAAGCCCCGGCGGCTAGCGCTTGAGCGCCCCGCCCACCAGCCCGCGCACCGCCTCCTGCAGATCCGCCGGCAGCACCACCACCTTGGCGTTGTCGGTGGAGCCCATCCGCTCGAGGGACGCGATGTACTTCTCGCCGAGCAAAAACAGCATCGGCGCCGTCTCGGTGCCCACCGCCGCCGCGACCCGGCGGATCGACTCGGCCGACGCCTCGGCCAGCATCACCTGGGCGTTGGCGTCGCGCTTGGACGACTCCAGGCGCGCCTCCGCCTCGAGGATCGCCGCCTGCTTGGCGCCCTCGGCGCGGGTCACCACGGCCTTGCGCTCGCGCTCGGCCGAGGCCTGCTGCTCCATCGCCTTCTGCATCGACTCGGAAGGCTTGATGTCCTGGATCTCCACCGACTTCACCGTGAGGCCCCAGTCAACAGCCTCGTCGGCGATCATCTCGCGCAGGCGCGCCTTGATCTTGTCGCGGCTCGACAGGGCTTCGTCCAGCTCCATCTCGCCGATGATCGAGCGCAGGGTGGTCATGATCATGTTGCGGATCGCCTCGGAGAAATCGGTGACCCCATACACCGCCTTCACCGGGTCGGTCACCTTCAGAAAGGCGATCGCGTTGGTGAGGATCACCGCGTTGTCGCGAGTGATCACCTCCTGCTCCTGCACGTCAAGGATGATGTCCTTGGTCACCAGCTTGTAGGCCACCTGGTCGAGGTAGGGAATGATGATGTTGAGGCCCGGCTTGAGTGTCCCGTGATACTTGCCCAGCCGCTCCACGATCCACTCCTCGCCCTGGGGCACGATGCGCACCCCCTTGGCGATCGTCACCGCCACGAACACCAGGATCGCCAGCACGACGAACATTGCATCACTCATGGCCTGCTCCTCCCACCCTCACTACCTTCAGGAAACTGCCCTCGATCGCCACCACCCGCACCCGCTCGCCCACCGCGATGGGCGCGTCGGCCACGCATTCCCACTCCTCCGAGCCCAGCACCGGCTTCTGGAAGCGCACCTTGCCGCGGGCAAAGGGCTCGGCCGGCCGCGTCGTCAAGCCGATCTCGCCGATCGGCTCACCGTCCGACTGCCCGACCCGCGTACGCGAACGGCGATACTCGCCACCCTTGAACACCCGGAACCACAAGCCCACCATCGCCACCGACGCGGCGACCCACAGCGCGATCTGCGCCGTCGCCCCCAGCGGCACCACCAGCAACACCAGCCCCACCAGCAGGGCCCCGAGCCCGAACCAGATGATGAAGAAAGCCGGCACCGCCAGCTCCGCCACCACCAGCCCCAGGCCCAGCACGATCCAGTGCCACCACTCCAGATTCATTAAGCCTCCCCGCCCGCGCCTTCACGCTTCCCGATTACACCCATTTTGCGCCGCCAGGGCCAGTTTGGCATCCGCCCTGGAAGCGGAGGGTGACGGCAAGCCTCGATCGCCTTATTTTAAGGCGACACTGCCTAATTATTAGGCGACGTTGCCTAATCCTTAGGCGCCGCTGCCTCAATTTTAGGCGACAGGGGGTCGGCGGGGACCCTCGGCCGCCTCATTTTGAGGCGACGCCGCCCTATTATTAGGCACCGTTGCCTAATCTTTAGGCGACGCTGCCTCAATTTTAGGCGACGGGGGGTCGGCGGGACCCTCGGTCGCCTAAGAATGAGGCGACCGAGGCTCCGCGTTCATCGATACCGCCTCCCAAAACAAAACCGGCCCGTCTTTCGACGAGCCGGCCTATTTGCCACATGTCAGCGCGAGAACCCGCTTACTCGCCCTTGCTGTGGGCCGACAGCTTCAGCCAGGTATCAACCACGGTATCGGGGTTGAGGGAGATGGTCTGGATGCCTTCGTCCATCAGCCATTCGGCCAGATCGGGGTGGTCCGAGGGGCCCTGGCCGCAGATACCGACGTACTTGCCCAGCTTGTTGGCGCCCTTGATGGCCATCGACAGCAGGATCTTGACCGCCGGGTCGCGCTCGTCGAAGGCGTGGGCCACCAGGCCAGAGTCACGGTCGAGGCCCAGGGTGAGCTGGGTCAGGTCGTTGGAGCCGATGGAGTAGCCGTCGAAGTGCTTCAGGAACTCTTCGGTGAGCAGCGCGTTGGACGGGATCTCGCACATCATGATGATCTTGAGCTCGTTCTCGCCGCGCTTCAGGCCGTGCTCGGCCAGCAGCTCGACGACGCCCTGGGCTTCCTCGACGTTACGCACGAAGGGCACCATCAGCTGGACGTTGGTGAGGCCGAGTTCGTTGCGCACCTTCTTCATCGCGGCGCATTCCATCTCGAAGCAGTCGCGGAAGCTGTGGGCGATGTAGCGGGAAGCGCCGCGGAAGCCCAGCATGGGGTTTTCTTCTTCCGGCTCGTAGATCTCGCCGCCGAGCAGCTTGCGGTACTCGTTGGACTTGAAGTCGGACAGGCGAACGATGACGGGCTTCGGGTAGAAGGCCGCGGCGATGGTGGCGACGCCTTCGACCAGCTTCTCGATGAAGAACTGCTTGGGCGTGGCGTAGCCGCGGGAGCGGCGCAGGATCTCGGCACGCAGGCTGGCCGGCACCTGGTTGATCTCGAGGATCGCCTTCGGGTGGATGCCGATCATGTTGTTGATGACGAACTCGAGGCGGGCCAGGCCGACGCCGCCGTTCGGGATCTGGGCGAACTCGAAGGCCAGCTCCGGGTTGCCGACGTTCATCATGATCTTGACCGGGATGTCCGGCAGGTTGCCGGTGTCGGTGGTGACCACTTCAAAGTCGAGCTTGCCGCGGTAAACGTAGCCGGTGTCGCCTTCGGCGCAGGAGACGGTGACTTCCTCGTTCTCGCCGAGCACTTCGGTGGCGTTGCCGCAGCCGACGATGGCCGGGATGCCCAGCTCACGGGCGATGATCGCCGCGTGGCAGGTGCGACCGCCGCGGTTGGTGACGATCGCGGAGGCGCGCTTCATCACCGGCTCCCAGTTCGGGTCGGTCATGTCGGTGACGAGCACGTCGCCGGCCTTGACGCGGTCCATCTCGGAGGCGTCCTTGACGACGCGGACCTGGCCGGCACCGATCTTCTGGCCGATGGCGCGGCCGTGGGTGAGGGACTTGCCGTACTGCTTGAGGCGGTACTTCTCCATGACGTGGCCGGACTGCTGGCTCTTCACGGTTTCCGGGCGCGCCTGCAGGATGTACAGCTTACCGTCGTCGCCGCTCTTGCCCCACTCGATGTCCATCGGGCGGCCGTAGTGCTGCTCGATGATCATCGCGTAGCGGCCGAGCTCCAGCACATCGGCGTCGGTCAGCGAGTAGACGTTGCGGTCGGCCTCGGGCACGTCGACGGTGCGGGTGGACTTGCCGGCTTCCTTCTTGTCGGCAAAGACCATCTTGATCAGCTTGGAGCCGAGGTTGCGGCGGATCACGGCCGGCTTGCCCTGGGCCAGGGTGGCCTTGTGCACGTAGAACTCGTCCGGGTTCACGGCGCCCTGCACCACGGTCTCGCCCAGGCCGTAGGAGGCGGTGATGAAGACCACGCCGTCGAAGCCGGATTCGGTGTCCATGGTGAACATCACGCCGGAGGCGCCGATGTCGGAGCGGACCATGCGCTGCACGCCGGCCGACAGGGCGACTTCAGCGTGGGTGAAGCCCTTGTGCACGCGGTAGGCGATGGCACGGTCGTTGTAGAGCGACGCGAAGACTTCCTTGATCGCGTGCAGGATGTTCTGGTAGCCGTGGATGTTCAGGAAGGATTCCTGCTGGCCGGCGAAGGACGCGTCGGGCAGGTCTTCTGCGGTGGCGGAGGAGCGCACCGCGAAGCTGCCGTCACCTTCGCCGGTCAGCTGCTCGTAGGCAGCCTTGATCTCGGCTTCGAGTTCGGCCGGGAAGGGGGTGTCGACGATCCACTGGCGGATCTGGGCGCCGCAGCGGGCCAGGGACACCACGTCATCCACGTCGAGGCTCTCGAGGGCGGCGCTGATGCGCTCGGCCAGGCCTTGATGGGACAGGAACTTGCGGTAAGCGTCGGCGGTGGTGGCGAAGCCGCCCGGAACGCGCACGCTGGCGGGCAGCTGGCTGATCATCTCGCCGAGGGAGGCGTTCTTGCCGCCAACCTGCTCGACGTCGCTCATGCGAAGTTCTTGGAACGGAATGACATTGCGGGCCATGGGGATCTTCCTGGGAGAAAAAGAAAAACGGCGTTGGATGTTTTTGTTCGGCGCGTATTGTAAGACCAATGCTGCTATGCCGCATGCAGGGTTTATCCTAATGCGTGGAACCCTCCACGCCCGCCGCAGGCCCCCTGTGGCCTGCCCTCCGGGCCGGAATGGGATAAGATGCCTCATTGCCCGTAAGCCCCGGGCCAAGCGTTATCGTCCTTTCCCTGTTGGCACTTTCATGACCCAGACCCGCCCCGTTTTCTTCGTTTCAGACGGCACCGGCATCACGGCCGAGACCCTCGGCCACAGTCTTCTGGCCCAGTTTCCGGATACCCGCTTCCGCCCGCACCGGATGCCCTTCGTCGACTCCCCCGACAAGGCCCGCGACTGCGCGATGAAGATCCGCGACGCCGCCGCCGAAAGCGGCCAGCGCCCGATCGTCTTCAACACCCTGGTCGACCCCGACGCCGTGGCCGGCCTGCGCGAAGCCGACGCCCTCTTCCTCGACCTCTTCGAGAAGTTCATCGAACCCCTCGAAAACGAGCTGGGCCAGCGCTCCACCCACGCCGCCGGGCGCTTCCACGGCATTGCCGAGAGCCAGGACTACAAGCGCCGCATCGAGGCGATCAACTTCACCCTCGCCCACGACGACGGCGTCTCCCACGCCGACCTGGCCGAGGCCGACGTGATCCTGGTGGGCGTGAGCCGCTCCGGCAAGACCCCCACCAGCCTCTACCTGGCGATGCAGTTCGGCATCAAGGCCGCCAACTACCCGCTGATCCCCGAAGACTTCGAGCGCAACAAGCTGCCCGTCGAGCTCACCCGCTACCGCAACAAGCTGTTCGGCCTCACCATCGGGCCCGACCGCCTGTCGCAGATCCGCCAGGAGCGCCGCCCCAACAGCCGCTACGCCTCCACCGAGAACTGTCTCTACGAGATCGAGGCCGCCCAGCGCATGATGAAGCGCGAGGGCATCAAGTGGCTCGACTCCACCGCCAAGTCCATCGAAGAAATCTCCACCATCATCCTGCAGGAAGTCCGCCTCGACCCGCCCTCCTACTAATGGCAGCAGGCCGATCGCCGGCCGCTGCAGCCTGTCCAACCCTCATAACCTAAAAGGAGAGCCCCGATGAAACGCAACCGACTCGGGCGCCGCGGCGGACTGCCGCGGGACGCCGAACAGCTTCTGTGGCTCGCCAATGGTCTGGCCGATTCGAGCAGCCGGGCCGAAGACCACTTCTGGGACCAGCGCCTCGCCGACGCCGTCGACAACCTGCTGCGCTCCGAAGACGAAGACGCCCTCAACACTGCCCTCGACCACCTCTCGACGGCCAGCGCCCACGCCTACGACGAGCTCGCCGACATGATCGAGTCGCGGGCCGAAGGCGCCCTCAAGTCCGACGAGCTGCACGACGTGCTGCTGATCGCCGCCCCGGTGATGGCCTGGTCGCGCTACCGCATCCCGGCCGCACCGATCGCCGCCGCCGCGATGGCCAATCTGCGCGTCCAGCTCAAGGCCCACGTGCTCGCCAAGGACGTCCGGCTGGCCCTCGCCGACTTCCTGTTCAGCCCCGACCAGCTGCCCCAGGGCTACTGCGCCACCGCCGACTTCGCCACCCACCTGGGCAAGGCCGCCGGCACCGACACCGACCTGCACATAAAGACAGACAACCTGCCCGAAACCGCCCAGTTTTTGTCCGACACCCGCTATCTGCTGGGCGCGGTGATGGTTCCCAAGGGCGCGCCGATCTTCCGCTGGCAGGAAGAAGACTGCACCCGCGAGCAGGCCCAGGACCAATGGCGGGCCCAGGGCGGCGCCTGCTTCGCGCCGCTGCTCACCGGCTGCGCCTTCGAAGTCGTGCTGCCCAACGCCTACTTCGCCGCCAGCCGCGAAGCCGACAAGGCCTCGCGGCCCTACTCCATCCAGGCCTCGGTGGCCTTCCTGTCCACCACCCTCGACACCCCGGCCACCGGCCTGCGGGCCGTGGTGGCGCCCTTCATCGAGCGCCAGGTCGAGGAATACCGGATCGGCTTTACGCTGCGCGCCCAGAGCGAGGTCGTGCATGGCGTAGTGTGGCCGCTGCTCGGCGCCGAGGACGAAAGCAGCGAGACCCTCGCCGAAATCGAGGCCACCCTGCGCGCCTGCGGCATCGCCGACGTGCTGGTGCTCGACAACGAGTTCCCGATGGAATACTGCGACGACTGCGGCGCTCCCATGTACCCCTCGCCCGAAGGCGAAGCGGTGCACGCCGAGCTGCCCGAAGAACAGGCCGAGCAGATGCCGAAACATCTGCACTGATCCACGGTCAGTCATGGGCGGGATTGGCATCCCGCCCTTTTTTTGCCCCGGAGACCGAGATGACCCGCAAGATCCAGAAGACCGACGCCGAATGGCGCGCCCAGCTCAGCCCCGACGAATACCACGTGACCCGCCAGAAAGGCACCGAGCGCGCCTTCACCGGCCGCTACTGGGACTGCCACGAGCCCGGCCAGTACCGCTGCACCTGCTGCGGTGCCAGCCTGTTCTCGTCGGAACACAAATTCGACTCCGGCTGCGGCTGGCCCAGCTTCTACGCCGCCGCCGAGCCCGACAACGTGGAAGAAGCCGAGGACCGCAGCCACTTCATGCTGCGCACCGAAGTCCTGTGCAAAAGCTGCGGCGCCCACCTGGGCCACGTCTTCGAGGACGGCCCCGCCCCCACCGGGCTGCGCTACTGCATCAACTCGGTGGCGGTGAAGCTCGAACAGGACGAACAGGACAAATAGAGCACGCCGGCCGCTTCACTTGCGCATCGCCGCGAGGGTCTGGGACCGGAAATCGCGGCGGTACAGCACCCCGACGATCAGCGTCGTGACCGCCGCGAACACCCACGGCTGGATGAACCAGAACACCGCCGCCAGCCCGAAGTAGTAGGCGCGGATGCCGCGGTTGAACTCGTCCCCCGACAGGGCGTTGATGCGCGCGAAGCGCCGCGCATCCTCCTCGGTGCCCTCGCCCGGCAGCGGCGCTGCACCCACCACCAGCGACAGCATGTTGAACTGGCGCAGCGACCAGGTGAACTTGAAATACGCGACGATGAACACCATCAGCAACAGGAGCAACTTCACCTCCCACACCTCGCGCGACACATGCCGGGCAAAGGGCAGGTCGGAGGCCACGTCGATCAGCCG
>JAEUNU010000058.1 GCA_016789125.1 Zoogloea sp.
TTGTAGGAGTCGCCGGCGGCGATGACCTTGAAGTTGATTTCCTTGAAGCGCTGGACGGCTTCCTTCTTCTGGTTGGCCATGCGCAGGTGGTAGTTCACCAGGAAGCCTTCGGCGTTGGCCTCGAGCTTGTGGCAGAACAGCGTGGGCATGCCGAGCTGCTTCATCAGCGGCATGGCGAATTCGTAGAAGGTGTCGGAGAGGATGATGACCTGGAAGTCCTGGCGCAGGGCGTCGAGGAAATCCTTGGCGCCGGGCTCGGGGCCCATCTCGGAGATCACCTTCTGGATGTCGGGCAGGCCCAGCTTGTGCTGCTTGAGCAGATCGAGGCGGTACTTCATGAGCTTGTCGTAATCGGGCTCCTCGCGGGTGGTGCGGCGGAGTTCGGGGATGCCGGTGCGCTCCGCGAATTCGATCCAGATTTCGGGGACGAGGACACCTTCGAGGTCGAGACAGACGAGTTGCACGGCGTGGGGCTCCAGATTGCGGCGGTTGATCTTGCGAGTCTGCGATTCTAGCAAAGAGGCCGGCGCGGCTCCTGCCGAATGCGTCGCGAATTGCAAGCCGCGGCGAACAGGCCGGCCAGCAGCAGGCCCGCGGCGGCCGGTTCGGGGACGTGCTGCAGCATGGCCTGGGCGAGCAGGGCGTGGCCGGTGGCGGTGGGGTGGATGCCGTCCCAGAACAGGTAGCTGGCCGGGTCGGCGCAGACCCCGCCGCTGCCGTTGAAGTTGAGGTCGTCGCCGGTGTAGCAGCGCTCGGTGACGTTGCCGAGGCCGAAGGCCGAGGGGTTGGCGACGACTTCGGCGAGGAAGCTCGCGGTGTCGAAGTCGAGGATGTCGAGCCCGGCCTGGCGGCGGCTGTCGATGAGGGCGGCGAGCCCGCCGTTGAGGGCGTCGGTGAGCAGCGTGCCATACGCGACGGCGGCCGGGCCGCGCTCGCGCAGGCGTGGCACGAGGCCGATGTTGGGGGCGTTGGGCACCAGGAAGTGGCTGGCGCCGGCGGCGGCCAGGCTGTCGATGATGTCGGCGATGTCGGCAACCGTCTGGCCCACGCTCTGCGGCGTGCCGTCGGCGCGGAGGCGGCCGGTGAGGATGTCCTGCAGGTTGTTGGCGCCACCCCACACGACGTAGAGGGCGTCCGGGTCGAGGGCCGGGCGGGCGGCCAGCAGGGCGTCGCGCTGCTGGAGCAGGCCGAGGAAGTCGGGGATGACCGGGTTGTAGAGCTGGTTGTCGGTGCGGGCGCCGCCGAAGGCATAGTTGGTGCCGCCTGCGAGGGAGGCGACCGAGGTGAAGCCGAAGGCGCCGGCGAAGGCGTCGATCCAGATCGGGCCGTTGCTGGCCCGGTTCGGTGCATAGGCCGACGGCGTGCCCGGCGCCGTCAGGCCCAGGATCGGCAGCGGGACGCCGCCGTTGGCGGCAACAATGGGGGCGTAGGCGGCTTCGATATTGCCGACGTCCGACAGGCTGTCGCCCAGCACGTAGATCTGCGAGTAGCTGGCAGAGTAGCCGGCCGAGGCGACGGCGGGAAGGGCGAGGCCGGCGGCGAGGGCGAGCCGGCGCAGGGTCTTGCGGATCGAGGTGTGCATCGGGGTTCTCCTTGCATTCTCAAAATGGTTTTGAATGCGAGGAGGATACCCGATTCGGGAAGTTTGGGCGGGCTTCTGCGGTGCTCAGTCGGCGGGGATGGCCTCCAGGGCTTCGTGGAGCTCCAGCCAGCGCAGCTCGGCCTCGTCGATCTTCTCGGTGAGCTCGGCCTGGCGCTTGAGGAGCTTGGGCACCTCGCCGGCGTCGGGGCCGGTGTAGAGGGCCGGGTCGGCGAGGCGTTCGTCGAGCTGGGTTTTTTCGGCGTTCCAGGGGCCGAGCTTCTTGTCGAGTTGGTCGAGCTCTTTCTGCAGCGGGCGGCGGGCGGCCAGGCGGGCCTGGCGGTCGGCGGCGGCGGCCTCCCGGTCGGCCTTGCGGCTGGCCTTGTCGGCAGCGCGGTCGGGGCACTGGGCGGCGGCCGCGTCGGCGGCGCGGCGCTGGGCGAGCCAGGTCTTGTAGTCGTCGAGGTCGCCGTCGAAGGGTTGCAGGCGGCCGTCGTCGACCAGCAGGAAGCGGTCGCAGGTGGCGCGCAGCAGGGCGCGGTCGTGGGACACGATCACCATCCCGCCCTCGTAGTCCTGCAGCGCCAGCGTGAGGGCGTGGCGCATCTCGAGGTCGAGGTGGTTGGTGGGCTCGTCGAGGAGCAGCAGGTTGGGCTTGCCCCAGATCAGCAGGGCCAGCGCGAGGCGCGATTTCTCGCCGCCCGAAAACGGCGCCACCGGGCTGGTGGCCATGTCACCGTGGAAGTCGAAGCCGCCGAGGTAATTGCGGAGTTCCTGCTCGCGGGTCTGCGGGTCGAGGCGCAGCATGTGCTGCAGCGCCGATTCGTCGGGGCGCAGGCTCTCGAGGGCGTGCTGGGCGAAGTAGCCCAGCGCCAGGCCCTTGCCCTCGCGGCGCTGGCCGGCGCTGGGCTTGAGGCTGCCGGCGAGCAGCTTGATGAGCGTGGACTTGCCGGCGCCGTTGCGGCCGAGCAGGCCGATGCGCTCGCCGGGGCGGATGGTGAGCTTCATACCCGCCAAAATGGGCTTGTCGGGGTAGCCGGCGGCGGCGTCTTCGAGCTGCAGCAGCGGGTCGGGGGCCGCTCCGCATTCGCGGAAGCTGAAGCTGAAGGGGTTGTCGATGTGGGCCGCTGCGATCACCTCCATCCGCTCCAGGGCCTTGATGCGGCTCTGGGCCTGGCGGGCCTTGGTGGCCTGGGCGCGGAAGCGGTCGACGTATTTTTGCAGGTGGGCGCGCTCGCGCTGCTGCTTCTCGAACATCGCCTGCTGCTGGGACAGGCGCTCGGCGCGCTGGCGCTCGAAGTTGGAGTAGCCGCCGGTGTAGAGGGTGAGCTGCTGGTTCTCGATGTGGGCGATCTGGTTGACCACCGCATCCAGGAAGTCGCGGTCGTGGGAGATCAGCACCAGGGTGCCGCGGTAGTCGCCGAGCCACTGCTCGAGCCAGATCACCGCGTCGAGGTCGAGGTGGTTGGTGGGCTCGTCGAGGAGCAGCAGATCGGAGCGGCACATCAGCGCCTGGGCCAGGTTGAGGCGCATCCGCCAGCCGCCCGAGAAATCCGCCACCGGGCGCTCGAGGTCGGCGCCGGTGAAGCCCAGGCCGTCCATCAGCGCGGCAGCGCGGGCGCGGGCCGCGTAGCCGCCGATCTCCTGCAGGCGGCCGTGGAGGTGGCCGATCTCCTCGCCGTCGTGGGCGGCCTCGGCCTTTTCGAGCCCGGCCTCGACGCGGCGCAGCTCGGCGTCGCCGTCGAGCACGTACTC
>JAEUNU010000073.1 GCA_016789125.1 Zoogloea sp.
CAGAGGGGCTGAGGGCGAGCACGGCGCGGAGGCGCGGGTCGGGGGGCGTGGCGGGGTGGCCGGCCCGGCGCTCGCCGGCCAGCAGCTGCACGGTGACGGCGCCGAAGGAATGGCCCGCCAGGCCGATCGGCAGGTCGGCGGCAGGCAGCTGCGGGTGGTGGCCGAGGCGCTGCATGACGAAGCGGATGTCATCGGCCCGGCGGGCCAGCTCGTCGGGGTTCATTGCTGCCTTGAGGGCGCGCCGCAGGCCGAGCGGCGAGCCATTGCCGAGCACGCCGGCGTCGGAGCCCGGGTGCTGCACAGCGAGCGCCACAAAGCCGTGGCTGGCCCAGTGGGCAAGCCACCGGGCGCCGCCCTCGCGGGTGCCGCCGAGGCCGTGGGAGAAGACGATCAGGCCGCCCGGCCGGGGGACATCGGGCAGATAGAGCTTGAAGGGCAGGGTGCGTGCCCGACGGGTGTCGTGGGCGTCGCCGAGGCGGGTGAGCACCCGCCAGGGGCCGGCGGCGCCCGGGTCGGGCAAACCGCCGGTGGGGCGGGTGCTCAGTGGGCCGTCCATTCGACGAGGCCGAAGTGCCAGGTGGCGAGCACGACGATGCCGAAGGCGATGCGGTACCAGGCGAAGGGCACGAAGTCGTGGCTGGAGATGTAGCGCAGCAGCCAGCGCACGCACAGGAAGGCGGAGACGAAGGCCGAGATGAAGCCGACGATCCACATGCCGAGGTCGTCGGCATTGAGCAGCGCGCGCTCCTTGTACACCTGATACACGGTGGCGACGCCGAGGGTGGGGATCGCCAGGAAGAACGAGAACTCGGTGGCGGCCTTGCGCGACAGGCCGAAGAGCATGCCGCCGATGATCGTCGAGCCCGAGCGCGAGGTGCCGGGGATCAGCGCGAAGGCCTGGGCGATGCCCATCTTGACGGCGTCCATCGGGCGCATCTCGTCGACGGTCTCGATGCGCACGGTGTGGTTCTTGCGCTCGGCCCACAGGATGACGAAGGCGCCGAGGATGAAGGCGGTGGCCACCGGGATCGGCGCAAAAAGGTGGGCCTTGATGGCCTTACCGAAGGCGAGGCCGAGCACCGCCAGCGGCAGGAAGGCGATGAACAGGTTGAGCACCAGGCGGTTGGCTTCCCGGTCGCGGCCGAGGCCGGCGAAGGTGCGGGCCAGGCGCTCGCGGTATTCCCACACCACGGCGAGGATGGCGCCGGACTGGATGACGATCTCGAACAGCTTGCCCCGGTCGTCGTTGAAGTTGAGCAGGTCGCCGGCGAGGATCAGGTGGCCCGTGCTGGAGATCGGCAGGAACTCGGTGAGGCCTTCGACCACGCCCAGGATCAGCGCCTTGAGAAGCAGGATGATGTCCATGAATGATTGCTTATGCATTACAAAAGAAGCCCGCATTATAGCCCCCGTATATTTACAGACTCGTTCGCAAGGCGGGGGGCAGGGCGTGAATCCTTCACATTTCGGCGGTCAAGTCGGCTGGCGACAGGCCGTAAATAACGCACACAGATAAAAACCACGTTTCTCGCGACGCCCCAAGATGCTCAAGAAGATCCCCGTGTCCCGGCTGCGGCCGGGCATGTTCATTCAGGAATTGTGCGGTGACTGGATGTCCCACCCGTTCTGGCGTGCCCAGTTCAAGCTGAGCGGCGACGCAGACCTGCGGCGCATCGTCGAGTCGGGCATCCTGCACGTCTATATCGACACCGACCGCGGGCTCGACGACGTCGAGGCGGTGGCCGCCGACGAGGTCAAGGCCAGCGTCGAGCAGGAGATCGTGGCCGCCCTGAGCGCGCCGGACGACACCGTGCTGCGGGTGCCGGTGCGCGAGGAGATAGCCCGCGCCCGCAAGGTGCACGAGCAGGCCCACCAGGTGGTGCGCTCGATGATGGGCGACGTGCGCCTCGGCAAGGCCGTGTCCCTCGAGGACGCCGAGCCGGTGGTCGAGGCGATCACTGGCTCGGTGCTGCGCAACAGCGGCGCGCTGCTGGGGCTGATCGGCATCACGAACAAGGACGACTACACCTTCCTGCACTCGGTGAGCGTGTGCACGCTGATGATCGCCTTCGGGCGCTCCCTCGGCCTCGCCGGTGACGACCTGCGCCAGGGCGGCATCGGCGGCCTGCTCCACGACATCGGCAAGATGAAGGTGCCCGACGCGGTGCTCAACAAGCCGGGCCGCCTCACCGATGCGGAGTTCGATCTCATCAAGCGCCACCCGGGCGACGGCCACGCGGTGCTGCTGGAAACCCAGGGCATCGGCGCGGTCCCCCTCGACATCACCCGCCATCACCACGAGCGCCTCGACGGCAGCGGCTACCCCGACCGCCTGGCCGGCGATGCGATCTCGACAATGGCGCGGATGGCGGCGATCGTGGACGTCTACGACGCGATCACCGCCGACCGCTGCTATCACAAGGGCATGCCAGCCGCCGAGGCCCTGCGCAAGATGTGGGAGTGGAGCAGCGCCCACTTCGACCAGAAGCTGCTCCAGGCCTTCATGCGCTGTGTCGGGATCTACCCGGTGGGTAGCCTCGTGCGGCTCGAATCGGGCCGCCTCGGAGTGGTGACCGAACAGAACGAGGCCAGCCTGCTCACGCCGCGGCTGCGGGTCTTCTTCAGTACCAGATCCAACGGCTACATCAAGCCGGAGCTGGTCGATCTCGGCCGCAAGTTCGGCAGTGGCGGTGGCGACCGCATTGTGTCGGCCGAGGTGCCCGAGAAGTGGGGCGTCGACCCCCAGCGTTTCCTGCTGGCGGAGTAGGGCGCTTCAGCTTCGGCTGCGCAACTGCAGGTTCAGGCTGTCCACCACCGCACTCCAGTCGGCGTCCTCGGCTATCTCGGCCTTCAGGAAGGCGGCCTGGGACGGTGTCCAGAAGGTGGCTTCGGAAAGCAGGATGGCGTCGTGCAGGGGAGTGTGGGTGGCGATGAAGGTCTCTATCGCGCCTGGTTCGGTGGGCAGGCCGAGCTGGGCGAAGAGGTTGGCGAGGGTGTGAATCTGCGATTCCATGGCACGCTCCTGGGGACTGTCTGTCCTGCTTGGGCAGGTCTGCGTTTGAATAGGTTCCGCCGTCATGGTCCGGCCGGGCGACATCCTGTATATTAGAAAGCTCTAATCAATACAGAAGGAAGCTCCGCCATGTTCCGAATTGCCCTGATCGCCGCGGCCCTCGTCGCCGGTTCCGCCCACGCCCAGGATCTCGACGCCCTCAAGGTCGATACACGCAAGAACGCCTTGCCGGTGCTGCCCAAGGTGGTCGGCATGATGCAGGAGACGGTCGCTGCCAAGGGGCCGGTCGAGGCGATCCCGGTGTGCAAGGAGAAAGCCCCCGAGCTCCTCAAGGAACAGGCCACCAAGACCGGCTGGCAGATGCGCCGGGTCAGCCTCAAGACGCGCAACCCCGAGCGCGGTACCCCTGACGTTTGGGAAGCCCGCCAGCTGGCCGATTTCAACATCCGCGCCGCCAATGGCGAAAAGATCGAAACGCTCGAGACCGGCGAGGTCGTCACTGAGAACGGCAAGCAGGTGTACCGCTACATCCGCGCCATTCCGGTGGGCGACGTGTGCCTGAAGTGCCATGGCCCCGTCGACAAGGTCGATGCCGGCCTGAAGAGCCAGCTCGCCAAGAGCTACCCCCACGACGCGGCCTTCGGTTACGAGAAGGGCCAGATCCGCGGCGCGCTAACCGTCAAGCGGCCGCTCTGAGCGTCGCCTCCGCCGGGGCTGGCAGGGCGTGGGCCAGCCCGCCTCGGGTTCAGAACGTCCAGCCATAGCCCAGGTAGGCCAGCGGCTGGATGCGTGTCTCGACGATGGGGCTTTCCGCCTGGGCGTTGCCGAGGCGGGTCGCCATCAGGCCGAACAGCACCGAGCCGCGCTGCCCGGTGGGCCAGGCGCCGTTGATGCCGGCCTGCCACTGGGTGCCTGCGCCGGCTCGATAGCTCGGGCGGCCCGGCGCCACCTCGGTGGGGGCGACGCCGAAGTAGTAGTCGTTCATCCGGCTGTCGTTCCAGGTGAGGCCGACCAGCCCGTTCAGGCGCAGCGCGGGGCCGCGGATCAGCGCGCGGACAAACTGCACTTGCACGCTGTGGCCCTTCGAGGCGCCGCCGGTGTCGAAACCCCACTGGGCGTTGAGGGTGCCGTAGTCGGTCTGCCAGCGCAGGGCGGGGCCGACGTCAATCGAGAAATCGCGGTCGTGCATGCCCTTCGTGCGCGTGCTGTCGTCGGCGTCCCAGCCGAAGCGGGCGTCGGCGGCGAGGCCGAAGCGCAGCCGCCGATCATCGGAATCCAGCAGCCAGACGCCGGCCCGCAGGGCGTTGATGTAGAAACGGTCGGCGTAGCTGGCCTGGATCACGGGCAGCACCATCGTGCGGAGCTCATTCGAGCCGGAGGTGGCGGGCAGGACGCCGATCCCCACGCCATAGAGATTGCCGGTCCGGGGGATCGCCGTTTCGGTCTGCCTGTCGATGGCCGCGGCGCTCACCGAGGAGGCGCCAAGGAGCGAGAGCATGGCAACGAGCGGGAGGGTGAGTCGGGGTGAGGTCGTCATGGTTTTCGGGTATCCATTTGCTTCGTGAGTGTCTGAGAGCGGCCGCGGGTGGTACTTGTTCCCCGCATCGGTGCCAGGCAGTGGAATCGATTTGTAGCGGCGGACCCGCATGTGCTGGGCCGGTAGCGGTTTTCGGGATCATTTTCCGATTCGCCGTCAGGGTTTCTCGTGCTTGTGGAATAATCTGGAGCGCCGTGGCCTCCGTGGTCGGGCGCTCTAGCCGGATTCCGGTTGTCTCAATTCAATCAACGAAGGGAGTCGTTCAATGCAGATCAAGAAACTTGTGTTCGTCGCGGTTGCCCTGGGCATCGCCGCCGGTGCCAGCGCCCAGGTAAAGCCGGAAGACCAGATCAAGTTCCGCAAGGCCGGCTATGCCTTCATGTCCTGGAACATGGGCAAGATCAAGGCTCAGGTGATCGACAACCCGGGCAGCTTCAACAAGGATCAGGTTGCCGCCGCCGCCAGCCTGGTTGCCGCGACCGCCAATTCCGGCATGGGCGCCCTCTACGGCCCGGGCACCGACAAGGACGCGGGCAGCCAGAAGACCCGCGTCAAGCCCGAGTTCTTCAAGGAGCCGGACGAGGTGCGCAAGCTCGCCATGGCTTTCGTGAAGGAGGCCAACGAACTCCAGAAGGTTGCTGCGACCGGCGATGTCGCCGCGATCAAGGCCCAGTTCGGCAAGACCGGCGAGAGCTGCAAGGCCTGCCACGACAAGTTCCGCAAGGACGAGTGAGGCCGTCGCGGCTCGGCAAGGAAGGCTGCCCGTGGGCAGCCTTCTTCATTTACCAGGCTGGGGCAGCGGCGGGTTCCGGCGGTGGGGGCGGTGGCATCCAGGCACCGCTCGCAACCCAGGCGCTGGCGAGGCCCACCGCGAGTGCGAAGAGCAGCGCGATCGCGCTACCGCCGGTCGGTGCTTCGGCGGGGCGATGGTCGGCCACCTCTTTCTGGCCGCTCAGCATCGCGCCCACCAGCTTCTCGCCCTTGACCCGGGTATAGAACACGATCGCAGCGATGTGCAGCGCCACCAGCGCGAGCACCAGCCAGAAGCCCTTGCGGTGCAGGCCGGTCATCCAGTCGCTGGTATCCTTGCTGACGAGCCCGTAGAGCGGGCCCTGGAAGGCGATGTCGTCATTGGCGAAGAGCCCACCGCTGGCCTGCAGGCCGAGCACCGTCAGGAGCCCCAGCACCGACAGGGCCCCGAGCGGATTGTGGCCGAGGCCATGCCAGCTTCCGCGCAGGTAGGCCGCGATGGCTGCCGGACCACGCACGAAGTTGCTGAAACGGGAGTGGGTCGACCCGACCAGCCCCCAGGCAAGACGAAAGCCGATCAGGCCCGCGATAAGGATGCCGAGCCGACCGTGCCAGATCATGAGATTGCCGCCGATCTGCCCGGTCAACATCGCCGAGGCCACCGCGACGGCGAGCAGCCAGTGAAACACCCGCAAGGGCAGGTCCCAGACGCGAACGTATTTCATGCGTGCCTCCTCAGGAGCGTTGACCAGCCTGGATTCTCAATTGATTCGATGTACCCGGACAAGCCATGAAGACCATTTCGACGAGCCTCCTCACCCTCACGCTGCTGGCTGCAGCCGGTCCCACCCACGCCTGCAGCCCCGGGCGGGACGACTGGATGGGCCGCGACAAGGCGGCACATTTTGGCGCATCCTTTGCTTTCGGGGTGGCTGGGTCGCGCCTCACCCGCGAACCCTGGGAGGCGGTCGGCCTGGCGCTGATCCCCGGTGTGGCGAAGGAGCTCTACGACGCCGGCCAGGATTGCAATCGCTTCTCGTGGCGGGACATGGGCTGGAACGTCGCCGGGGCCGTGCTGGGCGTTGGAGGCGGGTACTGGATGTTCGGGCCGTCGGGGGTGAGCTGGCACACCCCGTTTTGATCGGCCGGGCCTTTAACTTGACCGGGAGGGCCGGCCGCCGCGGTGCGTTGCGCAGTGCGCGCCGCGCGAACCCGCCCTGGCCCGGCGCATGACGTGAAGGTGGCTTGAATGTCGGTGCGGGAGGGAGGCGCCGACATGCGTCAAGTCAGGTGCTCATGCCGCCCGCAATGTAGCCGGACAGCTGGTCGATGGTGGCCTGCTGCTGTTCCATCACCGACTTGACCGCATCGCCGATGCTGATGATGCCGGCAATGGCGCCACCGCTCACCACGGGCAGGTGGCGGACGTGGTTGTTGGTCATGATGTTCATGCAGTCGTCCACGCTGTGGGCGGGGGAGACGGTCAGCACGTTCTGGGTCATCAGGTCGCCGACCTTGGTGTCCTTGGACGCGAGGCCGCGCAGCACGACCTTGCGGGCATAGTCACGCTCGGTGAAGATCCCCACGAGACGTTGCCCTTCCATGACCAGCACGGCGCTGACGTTCTTGTCGGCCATGAGCTGGAGGGCCTGCAGCACGGTGGATTCAGGGGCCACCGAGTAGGTCGAGCCGCCCTTGTTTTGAAGAATTTGTTGGACCGTTGCAGCCATTGTCTCTATCCCTCCTTTTTGTATGTTGTGACCAGACCGGCAACACCACGTCGCCATCCAGGTGAAGTGTATAGCTTCGAGGCTGGATGGCAAGAGTTGGCGCGTTCAGGTGACCTCCCTCAGGCCGGCACGGGGTGTTTTTCTGCCCGCGCAGCATTAGGCCGGACATTTTCCCGTTTGGCAAAACAATCCGTGGATGCAGCACAAGCCCAATTTATGCTTAGCGGAATAATGATGGCCATTCTCATCATTTATTTGTCCTGACGATGTCGATAGCCCCGAGGGGGAGGGCGGGCGGCGAGTTCAGGGCTGCTGATTACCCGAGGCCATCCGTCATGAGTGACATTCCTTCATCGTGGTCCCCACTGCCCGCCCATGGCGAGAGTTGTCTGGGTTTCCTGCCCGGCGCTGCGTCCATGCGCATCGCGGTCCTCTGCGAGCGGGGCTGTGCGACTGACCTGAGGTCCGACGAGCTCGAACGACGGGGGCATGTCGTCCACCGCTACCGCAAGGAGCTCGAGTTGCTGCGCGACGTGGTGCGGGAGAGCTTCGATGTGCTGCTCCTGGACGACACCCTGCGGGGTTTGCGCTGTCGCAGTCTGGTCCAGCGCCTGAAGGCGTTTCCCCGCTTCGATGGCGCCGTCGTGTTCGTCAATTGCGACGACGACGAAGTGCGGCTGGCGGAGGCGCTGGCGGCCGGTGCCGACGATTTCGTAGGTCGGTCGGCCGGCGTCCGCGAACTCGAGGCGCGCCTCAGGGCGATCCTGCGACGCCGCTTCATGCGGCTTCACACGACGCCGGAGGGGCTGCAGTTCGGCGCATACCGTTTCGATCCCGACGGGCGCCTGGCCTATCTCGACGGCTTGCCGATCGGCTTGACCCGCAAGGAATACGAGCTGGCCTTGTTTCTCTTTGCCAACGAGGGGCGCCTGGTGTCCCGGGGCCACTTGCTCGACATGGTGTGGCGCCGGAGGGCCTCGGCCGAATCCCGAACCCTCGACTCCCACGTCAGCCGCGTCCGTCGCAACCTGCTCCTCGACCGCAGCCGGGGTTTCGAGCTGGTGGCGGTGTATGGAAGCGGCTATCGGCTCGATCGGTGCGAGGAGGCTGTCTTCACCTCGCCCCCGCCGAGCGTCGCTCCATACGCCGATGCATCGATCCTCTGCGCCCGGGTCTGAGTTTGCCGGCCCTCCGGCCGGGGCGTGACTGGTTTGGCACACGCGGGGAAAATCGTGTGCCGGAGGGCCTGATTTACGCCTGCCCGTGATTCATTCGGCGCTCCGCCCCCATTTCGACTCCTAAGCTGCAAACGTGAAAAGCAGTTGAGGAGTCAAATCATGGAAGCCTTGATGATCAGCGCTCTGGGTTTGTTCGCGCTTGGCGTCATCGCGTGGGAGGCCTGGCGCGAGCGGGTGCGAGCTTCGAACCGCATTCCCGCCGACTGGCACGCAGCCCTCGGGCGGATCGCCAACGAGCAGGAGCTGGGCCATTATCGACACGCGCGCCAAGGCATCCTGCAAGCCTGCAGGCGTATCGAGCACCACCAGGAGAGCGCCCGGCTGGCCAAGCATCTGCACGTGCGCCTCGCCAGCCTGCTGGCAAAAGACCCGATCTACACCGAGGTCGTCCGGGCGATCCGCTCGGCGTGTGCCGAGGAGCCGGCGGTGAGCGAGGTCGTGCTGTGCCTGACGCTGGGTGATTACCTGGTCGAGGATATCCGCCAGTGCATGGCGATCGCCGAGAGCTTCGGTCAGATCCGGCGCCGTGAAGCCGGTGCGGATTCGCTGGTGATTCCCCGCCCGACACCGTCGATGTAGCCTGCGTCCGGGCCACAACGAAAAACGCCCGCTTTGTCGCGGGCGTTTTTCGTTGGCGCTTCAGATCTCGAGGTTGTCGATCAGGCGGGTGGCGCCGAGCCTGGCCGCGGCGAGCACGACCAGCGCCTCGTCGCCCGCTGGCGGCTGGAGGTCGCTGCGGCGGCGCACCGTGACGTAGTCGGGCTGCCAGCCGTGGGCGGCAAGCTCGGCCATGGCCTCGGTCTCGAGGCGCAGGAAGTTGCGCTCGCCGGCCTGAACGCGGTCGCGGATGCGGACCAGCTGGCGGTTGAGGCGCGGCGCCTCGGCCCGCTCGGTGGCGCTCAGGTAGCCGTTGCGCGACGACAGCGCGAGGCCGTCGGCGGCGCGGATGGTTTCACCGGGGACGATCTGGATGGGCAGCGCCAGCTCGCGCACCATGTTGGAGAGCACCATCAGCTGCTGGTAGTCCTTTTTGCCGAACAGGGCCACCTGGGGCTGGACGATGTTGAACAGCTTCAGCACCACCGTTGCCACGCCGCCGAAATGGCCGGCGCGCACGGCGCCCTCGAGGATGTCGGTGTGGGCCGGGTCGGGGATCACGTGGTAGCGCTGGGGCGTGGGGTACATCTCCTTCTCGTCGGGCGCGAAGAGGTGATCGACACCGGCGGCGGAGAGGTGCGCGCAGTCGTTCTCGAAGGTGCGCGGGTATTTGTCGAAATCCTCCCGTGGGCCGAACTGAAGGCGGTTCACGAAGATGCTGGCAACCACCACGTCGGCGTGCTGGCGGGCCTGGCGCATCAGGTCGAGGTGGCCGTCGTGGAGATTGCCCATGGTGGGCACGAAGGCGACGCGGCTGGCGCCGGCAAGGGCGGCCCGCAGGCCGGCGATGGTCGGGTGGATCTGCATGGCGGTTTTCAGTAGCTGTGTTCGGGGCCGGGGAAGCGGCTTTCGCGCACGTCGGTGACGTAGCGAGTGACGGCTTCGTCGATGCTGGCGGCGCCTTCCATGAAGTTCTTGGCGAAGCGCGGGCGCTTGCCGGGGAAGACGCCGATGAGGTCGTGCAGCACCAGCACCTGGCCGTGGCAATCGACGCCGGCGCCGATGCCGATGGTGGCCATCGTCGTGAGCGTGGCGGAGACCTCGGCGGCGAGCGCGGCCGGGACCATCTCCATCACCATCAGCGACGCGCCGGCCTGCTCGAGGGCGAGGGCGTCGGCTTTGAGGGTGGCGGCGCCTTCGTCGCTGCGGCCCTGGACGCGATAGCCGCCGAGCTGGTGCACGGCCTGGGGTGTGAGGCCGATGTGGGCGCACACGGGCACGCCCCGCTCGACGAGGAAGCGCACGGTTTCGGCCATGAAGGCACCACCTTCCAGCTTCACCATGTGGGCACCGGCGGCCATCAGGCGGACGGCGTTGCGCATTGCCTGGGACGGGCTTTCGGCGTAGCTGCCGAAGGGCATGTCGGTGACGATGAGCGGCCGGGAGCAGCCGCGGGCGACGCATTCGGTGTGGTAGGCCATCTGCTCCATCGTCACCGGCAGGGTCGTCTTCTGGCCCTGCAGCACATTGCCGAGGGAGTCGCCGATCAGCACGACGTCGACGCCGCAGCGCTCGAGCAGGGCTGCGAAGCTGGCGTCGTAGCCGGTGAGCATGACGATCTTGCGGCCTTCGGCGCGCATCTTGCCGAGTTCGAAAAGGGTGACGGGTTTGCTGTTTTCCTGCAGGTAGCTCATGGGGGTTTCCTCCTCGCGGCGGCAGTTAAACGTAATCTTGTGCGCGGCACAAGGGGGCGGCGGGGCAAAGGGAGGCTTGGGGGCGATCGGGCCAGGGCAGTGTTGCGCCGGGGCGACAGCGCCCGGACTTGCCGAGGGCCCGTCGTGTTCAGGCCGAGTAGCCGAAGAATTCCCGGTAGCTGCGCATGGCCTGCAGCCGCGAGTAGAGCAGCTCGAAATCCTCGTCCTTGTCGACGGGGTTGAGGGATTCGGCGTTCACGATGAAGAGCGGTGCCGCATCGTAGTGATGGAAGAAGTTGGCATAGTGCTCGGCGACGCGCTGCAGGTAGGGCTCGCTGATGCGGCGCTCGGCCTCGACGCCGCGGCGGCGCACGCGATCGATCAGGATGTCAGGCTGAGCCTGCAGGTAGATCACCAGATCGGGCCTGCGGAGGCTGGGCTTGAGGCGTTCGTAGAGCTTGAGGTAGAGCTGGAGCTCGTCTTCGGCCAGGTTGAGTTCGGCGAATAGCGGGTCTTTCTCGAGCAGGAAGTCGGACACTACGCGGCGGGCGGGGTCGTGGTGCTGGGAGAAGCCGAGCAGCTGCTCACTGCGCTGGAACAGGAAGGCGATCTGGGTAGGCAGGCCCCAGCGCTCCATGTTCTGGTAGAAGCGCCCCAGGAAGGGATTGGCGGCCGGGTTTTCGAGCAGCACGTCGGCATTGATGCGTTCGGCCAGGCGCTTGGCGAGAGTCGTCTTGCCGGCGCCGATCGGGCCTTCGACGACGATGTAGCGCGCTTTTTCGAGCATGGGGGCTGTCCGCCTTTCAGGCGCGGAAGATGAAGTAAACGGCGCCTAGGATACACAGGGCGGCCCACAGATAGTCAAGCTTGAGGGGCTGCTGCATGTAGAAAATGGCAAAGGGCACGAACACCGTGAGGGTGATCGCCTCTTGCATGATCTTCAGCTGGGCGAGGTTGAGCTCCTGGGCGCCGATGCGGTTGGCCGGCACCTGCAGCAGGTATTCGAAGAGGGCGATGCCCCAGCTGATCAGGGCGGCGATGTACCACGGCGAGGTGGCCAGGTTCTTGAGGTGTCCGTACCAGGCGAAGGTCATGAACACGTTGGACGCCGCCAGCAGCAGCGCCGTCTGCACCCAGATCGGCATTACATCGGCTCGCTGCGTTCGATGGCCTGGCCGGCCACCGCGGGCAGGAACTCGCGCGCAGCGCCGCGCCCGGGCAGCGCTGCGTCGGGGGCGATCTCGAGGAGCGGCAGCAGCACGAAGGCGCGCTCGTGCATGCGCGGGTGGGGCAGGGTGAGCTCGGCGCTGGCCAGGATGGCATCGCCGTGCATCAGCAGGTCGAGGTCGAGGGTGCGCGGGGCGTTGGGCACGCTGCGCACGCGGCCGTGGCGGGCCTCGATGGCGAGCAGGGCGTGCAGCAGCGGCAGTGCCTCGAGGCCGGTGTCGATGGCCACCACCGCATTGATGAAGTCGGGCTGGTCGACGAGGCCCACCGGGGCGCTGCGGTACAGCGAGGAGCGGGCGACGACCCGGGTGCCGGGCAGGGCGGCGAGGTCGACGACGGCGGCGCGCAGGTGCTGCACCGGCGCGCCGATGTTGGCACCCAGCGCCACATAGGCACGGACGGTGTTCATTCGGCGGCCGGAGCGGCGCTGGCGGCGGGCTTCTTGCGGCGGCGGCGCTTCTTGGCGGTGCCAGCCTTGTCGGGCACCAGCATGGTTTCGCGGGCGTCCGGGTTGGCATCGGCGAAGGCGTCCCACCAGTCGGGGAGTTCCATCGGGATCTCGCCCGACTGGGCGCGCAGACGCAGGAAATCCCAGCCGGCGCGGTAGCGCGGCTGCTCCAGCAGCCGGTAGGGCGTCTTGCCGGCGCGCTTCTCGAAGCGCGGCTGGAGGGCCCAGATGTCCTTGATGTCGCCGGCGATGCGGCGGGTGATCGCGAGCTTGCCCGACTGCTTGTCGAGCACCGCGTCCATCGCGTCGAAGAGCGCGGGCTGGGAATGCTCGCCCTGGGCCTTGCGGGCTTCCCAGTCGGCCAGCACCTCGTGCCACAGCAGGGTGGCGAACAGGAAGCCCGGCGACACCGGCTTGCCCTGGCGCACGCGCTCGTCGGTGTTCTCGAGGGACAGCCACACGAAGCGCTCGCCCAGCGGCTGTTCGAGGATCACGTCGAGGAGCGGCAGGAGGCCGTGATGCAGGCCTTCCTCGCGCAGCTGGCGCAGGCACTTGACCGCGTGGCCCGACATCAGCAGCTTGAGCATTTCGTCGAAGAGCCGCGCCGGCGGCACGTTCTCGAGGAGATCGGCCATCTCGCGGATCGGCGCCCTGGCGGCCGGGTCGATGGACAGGCCGAGCTTGGCGCCGAGGCGCGCGGCGCGGAGCATGCGCACCGGATCTTCGCGGTAGCGCACGCGGGGGTCGCCGATCATGCGCAGGGTTTTTTGCTGCAGGTCGGCCACACCGTGGTGGTAGTCGATGACCGTCTCGTTGGAGGGATCGTAGTACAGCGCGTTGACGGTGAAGTCGCGGCGGGTGGCGTCTTCGGCCATCGAGCCGAACACGTTGTCGCGCAGCACCCGGCCGTGCTCGTCGGTCTCGGTGGATTCGGCGTCCTGCATGGCGCGGAAGGTGGAGACCTCGATGGTCTCGGGGCCGCTCATCACGTGCACGATCTTGAAGCGGCGGCCGATGATCCGCGAGCGGCGGAATAGGGCGCGGACTTCTTCGGGGGTGGCGCTGGTGGCCACGTCGAAATCCTTGGGCACCTGGCCGACGATGATGTCGCGAACGGCGCCGCCGACCACGTAGGCCTTGTGCCCGGCTTCCTGCAGTACGGCGCACACCTTGTTGGCGGCGGGAGAGATCGACTCGCGGCGCACACCGTGGCGTTCCACGGGGATCACGGCGGGTTCGGGGACGGCGTTGGCGGGTGCGGCGCGGCGGAAGACTCGGCGCAGCAGTTTGCGGATCATCAGTGGGGCTTGGTCATTCGTTGTCAAGTCGCGCATGATAACCCATCGACAGGCCCGATTTGGCCTGCGAGCGGGGGTTTTGATGTGGCAAGCTCCGGTTTTGCTGTCGGGCTGGAACTTTTCTTACGGGTTTTTCGATGCTGCGCTTTTCTGCCAACCTGTCTTTCCTGTTTCTCGACCGGCCCTTCCTCGAGCGCTTCGAGGCAGCGGCGGCCTGTGGTTTCAAGGGCGTCGAGTTCCACTTTCCGTATGCCTTCCCGGCCGACGAGGTGCGCGACGCGGCGCGCCGGGCCGGGGTCGAGGTGGTGTTGTTCAACTTTCCGCCGGGCGACTGGGCGGCCGGCGAACGGGGCATCGCCTGCCTGCCGGAGCGTGTCGGCGAGTTTCGGGATGGCGTCGCGCTGGCGGCGCGCTACGCCGAGGCGCTCGACTGCCCGCGGCTCAACGCCCTCGCCGGCCTGCGCCCCGCCGGCTGCAGCGACGCCGCGCTGCTGACGACGCTGGTGGATAACCTCCGCCACGCGGCCGACGTGCTCGCTCCGGCAGGCCGGCAGGTGCTCACCGAGCCCCTCAACAGCCGCGACACGCCGGGTTTCTACCTCGACCGCACGGCCCCCGCGCTGGCGGCGATCGCCGCCGCGGGGCGGCGCAACCTCGGCCTGCAGTACGACATCTACCACGCCCAGGTGATGGAGGGCGACCTGGCGCGGACGCTGGAGCGACACCTGCCGGCCATCGGCCACATCCAGCTTGCCGACAACCCGGGCCGCCACCAGCCGGGCACCGGAGAGATCAACTTTCCCTTCCTGTTCCAGCATCTCGAGGCCATCGGCTACGCCGGCTGGGTCGGCGCCGAGTATGTGCCGAGCGGGCGAAGCGAGGATTCCTTCGGCTGGCTTTCGGGGCGGTGAGGGTGCCCGTTGCTGGCTGAATCCGTCCCGGGCCGCTGGTTTGCGTCGGCCCGGGCTTTACCCGTCGGCATGCCGGCGTCTAGACTCGGAGTGATCCGTCAGACACGCAGGAGAATGGCCGATGAGTGGCAACGCCCCCGATGCAAGCGGCCTCGGCCATGCCGAGCGTGATTTTTCGAAGGTGGACAAGCGCCGCCTGATCGCTGCCCTGGCCCGGGTGCTGCCGCCCGCCAGCCTGCTCCACGACCCCGAAGACCTGCGCCCCTACGAGTGCGACGGCATGGCGGCGCTGCGCCAGCTGCCGCTGGTGGTGGCCTTGCCCGAGACCGAGGCCGAGGTGGCAGACATCCTCCGCATCTGCGCCGAGCAGGCCGTGCCGGTGGTGGCGCGCGGTGCCGGCACAGGGCTCTCCGGCGGCGCCCAGCCGCACCGCTTCGGGCTGGTGCTGTCGCTGGCACGCTTCAAGAAGATCCTGCAGATCGACGCCCACGCCCGCCGGGCGGTGGTGCAGCCCGGGGTGCGCAACCTGGCCATCTCGGAGGCGGCCGCGCCCTACGGCCTGTATTACGCGCCCGACCCCTCGTCGCAGATCGCCTGCACGATTGGCGGCAACGTGGCCGAGAACTCCGGCGGCGTGCATTGCCTCAAGTACGGGCTCACGCTGCACAACCTGCTCAAGGTGCGCGGGGTGACGATGGCTGGAGATGTCTTGGAGTTCGGCAGCCTCGCGCTGGATGCGCCGGGCTACGACCTGCTGCCCCTCGTCACCGGCTCGGAGGGCATGCTGGCGGTGGTCACCGAGGTCACGGTGAAGCTCACCCCGCGGCCCCAGCTCGCCCGGTGCGTGCTGGCGGCCTTCGACGACGTGGTGAAGGCCGGCGACGCGGTGGCGGCGATCATCGCCGCCGGCATCATCCCGGCCGGCCTCGAGATGATGGACCAGCCAGCCACGGCGGCGGTCGAGGAGTTCGTGCACGCCGGCTACCCCCTCGACGCCCAGGCGATCCTGCTGTGCGAGGCCGACGGCACGCCCGAGGAAGTCGCCGAGGAGATCGCCCGGGTGCGGGCGCTGCTCGAGGCGAGCGGCGCCACAGAGGTCCGCGTCTCCAGCGACGAGGCCGAGCGGATGCGCTTCTGGGCCGGACGCAAGGCGGCCTTTCCGGCGGCCGGGCGGATCTCGCCCGACTATTACTGCATGGACGGCACGATCCCCCGCAAACGCCTCGGCGAGATGCTCCAGGCGATCCAGGCGATGGAGCGCAAATACGCCATGCGCTGTATCAACGTCTTCCATGCCGGCGACGGCAACCTGCACCCGCTGATCCTCTTCGACGCCAACAGGCCCGGCGACCAGCACACCGCCGAGGCCTTCGGCGCCGAGATCCTCGAGCTGTCGGTGGCACTGGGCGGCACCATCACCGGCGAGCACGGGGTGGGCATCGAGAAGATCAACCAGATGTGCAGCCAGTTCGCCACGCCCGAGATCCTGGCCTTCCACCGGGTCAAGGCGGCCTTCGACCCGGCCGGTCTGCTCAACCCGGGCAAGGCCATCCCGACCCTCAACCGCTGCGCCGAATACGGCCGCGAACGGATGGGCAGCACGCGCCCGCCGGCGCATCCCGACCTGCCGCGTTTCTGATGGAAACCATCTCCGAGGGCTGGCTGCAGTTCCTGTTCGTGGCGGTGCCGGTGCTGTCGCTGGTCGGCGCCTGGATGGGGCTGCGCACCGCCGGGCGGCTGGCGGTGCGCCGGCAGCACGACATCAATAAGAAAAAGGAAGACGAGCTTGAATGATCTGATCGACGCCTGGCGCGAACGGGTGTGCACCGCCGCCGCAGCCGGCGGCAGCATCGCCATCCGCGGTGGCGGCACCAAGGCCTTCTATGGCCGGACCGTGGTGGGCGAGCCGCTCGACACCCGGGCCTGCCGCGGCATCGTCAATTACGAGCCCTCCGAGCTGGTGGTGACGGTGCGCGCCGGCACGCCGCTCGCCGAACTCGAGGCGCTGCTCGCCGAGCATGGGCAGATGCTGGCCTTCGAGCCGCCGCGTTTCGCCCCGGGCGGCACGGTGGGCGGCTGCGTGGCGGCTGGCCTGGCGGGCCCGCGGCGGGCAGCGGTGGGCGGCGTGCGGGATTTCGTGCTCGGCCTGCGGATGATGGACGGCCGTGGCGATCTGCTGCGTTTCGGCGGCGAGGTGATGAAGAACGTGGCCGGCTACGACGTGTCCCGGGCGATGGCCGGCAGCCTGGGCACCCTCGGCCTGATCGTCGTGGTCTCGCTGAAGGTGCTGCCACGGCCGCCGGCCGAGGCCAGCCTGAGCTTCGAGCTCGACGAGGCTACTGCACTGCACCGGCTCAATGCCTGGGGCGGCCAGCCGCTGCCGATCTCTGCCAGCGTGTGGCGGGATGGGGTGCTCACGCTGCGTCTGTCGGGCGCGGTGGCGGCGGTGGACGCGGCGCTGCGCGGGCTGGGCGGCGAGCGTTTGCCGTCTGCCCCGGCCGACGCCCTGTGGGCCGGGCTGCGGGATCACACGGACGCCTTCTTTGCCGGCGACTTGCCCCTGTGGCGCCTGTCGGTGCCGGGGGATGCGCTGGCGGTGGCCTTGCCCGGCACCCAGCTGGTGGAGTGGGGCGGGGCCCAGCGCTGGCTGCGCTCCACGGCGCCGGCGGCGGACATCCGCGCCCGTACGGCGGCCCTCGGCGGCCATGCCACGCTGTTCCGCCACGGCGACCGCAGTGGCGACGTCTTCCATCCGCTGCCGGCCCCGATGCGGGCGCTGCAGCGCAATCTCAAGCATGCGTTCGACCCGGCCGGCGTGTTCAGCCCCGGCCGTCTTTACGAGGGCCTGTGAGCCATGCAGACCAATCTGGCCGACTTCATCGTGGGCACGCCCGAGGGCCGCGAGGCCGAGGAGATCCTGCGCAAGTGCGTGCATTGCGGTTTCTGCACCGCCACCTGCCCCACCTACCAGCTGCTCGGCGACGAGCTCGACGGCCCGCGGGGGCGCATCTACCTGATCAAGCAGGTGCTCGAGGGACAGCCCGCCACCGCCCGGACGCAGCTGCACCTCGACCGGTGCCTGAGCTGCCGCTCCTGCGAGACCACCTGCCCGTCGGGGGTGAAGTACGGGCATCTGCTCGACATCGGCCGCAAGGTGGTCGACGTGCAGGTGCCGCGGCGCGGGGCCGATGCCCTCAAGCGGGCGGCCCTGCGGGAGGTGGTGCCGCGGGGTGCGGTGTTCGGCGCGGCGCTGGGCCTGGGCCGGCGTTTCAGGCCGCTGCTGCCGCGGGTGCTGGCGGCCATGGTGTCGCCCGCCGAGCCTGCCGGCGCCGGGCCCGCGCCGCGCCACGCGCGGCGGATGATCGCGCTGGCCGGCTGCGTCCAGCCGTCGATGCGCCCGGGCATCAACGCAGCCACCGCGCGGCTGCTCGACCGGCTGGGGGTGTCCCTGGTCGAGACGCGTGGCGCCGGCTGCTGCGGCGCGGTGCGCTTCCATCTCGACGATCAGGACGGCGGGCGGGACGACGCGCGACGCAACATCGACGCCTGGTGGCCGGAGATCGCCGCGGGCAGCGTCAAGGCCATCGTCGTCACCGCCTCGGGCTGCGGCGTGCAGGTGAAGGACTACGGCCATCTGCTCAAGGGCGACGCGCACTACGCCGACAAGGCCGCCCGGGTGTCGGCGCTGTGCCGGGACGTGGCCGAGGTGATGGCCGCCGAGGCTGCGCGCCTCGCGCCGCTGCTCGCGGCCCGGGCCAGCGGGCGCCCGCAGCGGCGCATCGCCTTCCACGCACCGTGCAGCCTGCAGCATGGCCAGAAGATCCGCGGGGTCGTCGAAGGCCTCCTCACGGCCGCCGGCTTCGAGCTCGCGCCGGTCCGGGACGGGCATCTGTGCTGCGGTTCGGCGGGCACGTATTCGCTGTTGCAGCCGGAGATCGCGCACCGTCTGCGTGACGACAAGCTCGACGCGCTGCAGGCCGGCGGGGCCGAATGCATCGTCTCGGCGAACATCGGTTGCATCGAACATCTGGCCGGCACTGCCCGGCTACCTGTCCGGCATTGGGTCGAGCTGCTCGCCGACGATGAAAATGTCACATAAACGGCCTGAAAGCCCAAAGGGGCCTTTAGTTCGAAAGATATAAACGGTTAAACTTCGTGACTAGCAAATGGCGTGTCCGCGTGACGGAGAATCACAGTGATCGAGCATTTTTTTTCTTGCTGCCCTATAAAAGCGTGTCACGGAAGAATCACCTGCTCATTCGCTGAAGCCCGCTGCGGCTGGGTTCCGGCCCGGCGTCCGGTGCCCGGATTGCAGCTTTCGTGTTAACGTCCTGAGTGTCATGTTGAATCCGCCCCTCTCATCTCTGTCCGCGCCAGAATCGGTGAGCGCGAAGAAGCGTTACCAGGCCGAGGCCTGCGTTGCGAAGCACACGGGCGACCGTACGGAGCAGCAGGACCGCGCAGCGGTCTTCGCGCACCCGACCCGCAAGGGCACGCTGATGGCCGTGCTGGCGGACGGCATGGGCGGGCATTCCGGCGGCGCGATGGCTGCCGAGCAGGTCATCCTCAAGGCCAAGCAGAACTTCGAAGCCTTCGCACCGGCCTCCGAGAGCCCCCAGGATCTCCTCCGGAGCATCATCGACGAAGCCCACATCGTCATCAAGCTGACCCGTTTCACCAGCGAGCAGGACCCTCACAGCACCGCCGTCGTCTTCATGATGCAGCCCGATCGGGCCGACTGGGCCCACTGCGGTGATTCCCGCTTTTACCACTTCCGTTCCGGCGCCCTGGT